>JBEGMH010000234.1:0-12180 GCA_041183125.1 Bacteroidota bacterium
ATATAGTATAAGCCAAACGGGCCCCGAGAATTTCTTCTCGGGGCCCGTTTGGCTTAATGGGCCAACCCTTTACTTCTTCCAGGATCCCACTAGCAAGCGCAGCAGTCCCGCCCCCACGCCCAACAGGAACAGCAGCGCCGGGAAGCCGCCCAGGTTGGAAGCCATTTTTATCCCGTCCACCCCCGCCTGAGACACCATCACCCATGCCGTAAAGCCCACCAGAACGCCCCAAGCGACTTTTAGCCAGGCCGCAGGCTCAGGGTTGTCGGGGGAAATGCCTCTTGCGCTCAAACCGCCCATCGCCGTCGCATTGGCATCGGCACCGGAAACGTACGAAAGGAAGGCCGTACCAAAAAATACTACCCCAAGAACCAACGGAAAAGGCAGGTGCTCAAACAACGCATACACCACATGCTCCGGCCCATCGGTCTGCAAGATGGCAAACATACCCCCTTCCCGGGAATCGTAGTACAGCGCGTTCCCGCTGAACACTAACATCCAAAGGGCACTGAACAGCGCCGGCAGCAGCAAATTGAAATGGATGAACTCCCGCACCGTATATCCAACGGATATCCGCCCGAGGAAAACGGCGCTTACCGGTGCCCAAGCCAGCCAGTTGGCCCAGTAAAAGACCGTCCAGCTCCCTTCCCAGCTTTTGTCCATACCTATCCCGAGGCTGCGCGGCACAAAATGGGCAACGTAGTCCCAGACCCCCTCGGCCCCAAGGGCCACTAAATATCGCAGCGGGCTACCGTTGAGCAGCACATACGCCACAAACGCGATGAATATCCAGGTGTTGAACCCTGAAAGCCAGCGAATCCCCCTGCTCAACCCACTGACGGCCGACAAGACAAAGGCAAGTACGATGGCAAGGGTGACCCCGCCCGTCAGCGACGCCGAGCCGGCCAAGCCCAAATAGCGCTCCATCCCGCCGCTGATGGTCAATACCCCGGCACCCAGCGAAGCAGCCATCCCCGCCACCAGACTGTACAGGCTTATGCTATCCATTAGGCCTCCCCAGCGCTTCGCCTTTTCCCCTAACAGAGGGTACAGCATGGCCCCAAGACTGAAAGACTGCCCATGGTTGTAATACGACAGCGCAAACACCAGCCCAGCCATTGTATAGATACCATACGGGGTGAACGTCCAGTGCATGAACATCGTGGAGAGCGCAAAACGGGCAGCACCCCTGGATTCGGGAAGGGCACTACTGCCCACAGGCGGTGCGTGGTAATGGTATAAAGGCTCCGAGGCCCCCCAAAAAAGGATGCCAATGGCCACCGTAGTACACAGCACTACACTGAACCACTGCCAGCGTGTCAGCAGGGGCCGGGCACCTTCACCACCAATGCGCACCCCGGCCAGGGGGGAGCAATACACGCCAATACACAGTGCCAAAAAGAAAAAGGTACCCCAAGAAAATAGCCAGCCAAAATGCGATAAAATCCAGTTATTGGCAGCGGTCACGCCCGCCAGGAAGCCCTCCGCATCCAGCAAGCTATACCCCGTGGATCCCAATAATAACAGGAAAGGGACAAAGAAGACCACAGGTTTAAAGGCGTTTTTAGTCATTCGGGAGATGGTTTTTTTAGTAGAAATACAGACCTTATGGCAAAAAAACACTTTCCTTTTCTCAAATTTGCCAAATCGCGATTATTTATACCACTATGTCCGAACAAAATATTGGCTGGGCCAAACTTACCTACGCCGACCCCGGGGATCCCCTGCTCAAACGGCTGCTCATCGAAACCGTAGAGGTCGCCAGCGGCAGGCCGCTCATCGAACGGCTCTACAACCAGGTGCGCTTCCTGGACATCCCCGTATCCGAACTATGGCCCCTGGCCCTGGAAAAACTGGCCATCCCACTGGAAGGCAACTGGGAAAAACTAGCGGCCATCCCCACCGATGGCCCCCTGGTGTTCATCGCCAACCACCCCTTCGGCGTGGTGGACGGACTGGCCCTGGCCAGCATCGCCGCCCGCATCCGCCCTGATTTTTTCCTCATCGCCAACGAACTCCTCACGCGGGACCCCCGCATCCAGGGGCATATCCTGCCGATAGATTTCCGCAGTACCCGGCAGGCCGCCCTCATCAACGTGGAAACAGGCCGTGAAGCCATGCGCAGGGTAACTGCCGGGCATGCCCTCGGTATCTTCCCCTCCGGTGGCGTCGCTACTGCGCCCTCAGCCTGGGGCAAAGCCGAGGAATTTCCCTGGAAACCCTTTACCGCCAAAATCATCACCGCCAGCCGCGCCACGGTGGTACCCCTGTTTTTCTATGGGCAAAATAGCCGCTTGTTCCATATCGTCAGCCAGTTCAGTATGCCCCTGCGCCTGGGCCTCTTGCTCTACGAAACCAAAAATAAAATCGGAAAGCCCGTCCGCTTCCAAATCGGAGACCCCATCCCCTACTCCGAAATGGCCCCCTACCGCGATAAAACACAGCTCATGGACTACCTGAAACAAAAAACCGAAGCGCTCCAAAAGAAGTAAATCGTCGTATCGCCGCAGCTCGCCCGACCCGAAGAACGACTTTTTACACAAGTCCAAATCTTCTCCATAAAATCCACCTAATTCTTTACCTTTGCGTCGCTTTTGTGCTGCGCACAGAGCGGGTACATCCAAAGACCATCTAAAAACGTAATAATATGGCGGAAATCATTCGCATGCCCCGCATGAGCGACACGATGGAAGAAGGCAACATCGTGGCCTGGTTGAAAAAAGAAGGAGATCGCATAGAGTCCGGCCAAACCTTGGCAGAGGTGGAAACCGACAAAGCGACCATGGAACTGGATGCCTTCACCGATGGGGTACTCCTGCACATTGCCGTGCCCAAAGGGCCTGTGGCGATTGACGGAATCATCGCTGTAATCGGTAAGGAAGGCGAAGACTGGAAAGCAGCCATCGCCGCCGCTGAAGGAGGCGCAGTAGCCGCTTCAGCACCCACCGCGGCCCCGATCCATCCTGCCCCGGAAACGGCACCCGCTGCGGCAGCCCCTACCCCCGCTTCTGACCAGCGCGTCAAAGCTTCTCCTCTGGCCCGCAACATAGCAAAGGAGATCGGCGTGGACCTGCAGACGATACAGGGCTCCGGTGATCATGGACGCATCATCAAACGGGATGTAGAAGCCGCCGCACAAACGGCCGGAGCCTCCTCCCCTGCTCCACAGCCGGCAGCCCCCGTCCATACGCCCGAACCGGCATCGCCCGTCGCTGCACCGGCGTTCAACCCCGCTACCCCCGCCGATGGCGGCAACTACGACGACGCACCGCTCAGCCAGATGCGGAAAGTCATCGCCCGCCGCCTGAGCGAGAGCATGTTCACCGCCCCCCACTTCTACCTCACTGTTGAAGTCAATATGGGCAACGCCATCTCGCTGCGCACCCGCCTCAACGAGGTGTCCCCCGTCAAACTGTCGTTCAACGACCTCGTCATCAAAGCAGCGGCAGCAGCCCTGCGCCAGCACCCCGGTATCAACGCCTCCTGGCTGGGCGATAAAATCCGCTACCACCACGAAGTGAACATCGGGGTCGCCGTGGCAATCGAGGAAGGCCTGCTCGTGCCCGTCATCCGCAATGCCGATGTCAAGACCTTGTCACAAATCAATACCGAGGTCAAAAACCAGGCTACCAAAGCGAAAGAGCGCAAACTACAGCCGGAAGAAATGCAGGGTAATACCTTCACCATCTCCAACCTCGGCATGTTTGGTATCGAAGAGTTCACCGCCATCATCAACCCACCGGATGCCTGTATCCTGGCCGTCGGTGTGATCGTCGAGAAACCTATCGTCCAGAACGGGGAAATCACCATCGGAAACACGATGAAGGCTACCCTCTCCTGCGACCATCGGGTCGTGGACGGTGCCAAAGGGGCCCAGTTCCTGCAAACCTTCAAGCAAATACTGGAGGATCCTATCCGGATACTGATCTAGGTAGGTTTTTCTGGTAGAATACCCGGAATACGCCATGTATACCCATCCTTCAGGGATGCGCTCCTCTGGGCGCATCCCTGGAGGATTCACTCCCCAATCCGTTGCCCCATGCCACTTTCTAAAAAAACGCTCGTTCTGGGAGCGTCCACAAACCAAGACCGCGTTTCCTATGAAGCTGTCCTGCGCCTGGCCAAGGCAGGCCATGAGGTAGTACCCGTAGGCATCCGGGAAGGGGAAATCGAAGGCATCCCGGTCTTGACAGGCATGCCCGAACTGAGCGGTGTGGACACCGTCACGTTGTACCTGAACCCCGACCGCCAGGAGGCGTTCGAGGCGTATATCCTGGGCTTGGCACCCAAGCGGATTATTTTTAACCCAGGCACGGAGAACCCGGCACTGATCCGAAAAGCAAGGGAAGCCGGTATCGAAACAGAACTGGCCTGTACCCTGGTCATGCTTTCCCTAAAGCAGTACTAGGCTTTCACCTCCGGCATTTTGCAGACGGTTTCGTCGGCTGTCTTGCCGCAAACGGGGCAATCGCCTATCTTTTCCCGCAGCATGGGGTTATTGCTGGCGCAGCCGCCCCGAAATTCCTTCCCCGTGAAAATATGGCGGATGTTCATCAGGAGAAACGCTGAAATCGTAATCAGGAAAATCAAACCGATAGTGGACAGTAGTTCCATGGTCGCATTGTTTTTGGTGTAAACATCGTGGGCGCGCTTAGGGTTGCGCTGCAAAGGTACGATAAAAAAAATGGGTATATGCAAGAGAAACTCGAAGCGTTTGGGCGCTTGTTGCACATCATGGACGAGCTCCGCGAAAAATGCCCCTGGGACCGCAAACAGACCTTCCAGTCGCTGCGCAACCTCACCATCGAAGAGACCTACGAATTAGCCGACGCCATTTCCGAAGGGGACATCGCCGGCATCAAGGAAGAAATCGGGGATTTGATGCTCCACACCGTTTTCTATGCCAAAATCGGGGAGGAACAGGGGGCGTTTCACATTGGCGATGCCCTCCATGCCATTTGTGATAAACTCGTGCAACGGCACCCTCATATCTACGGCGATGTACAGGTCGAAAACGAAGAGGACGTGAAGCGCAACTGGGAGCAACTCAAACTCCGCGAGGGCAAACGCTCCGTGTTAGCCGGAGTGCCCAAATCCCTGCCCGCTATGATCAAAGCCTACCGCATGCAGGAAAAAACCGCACAGGTGGGCTTCGAATGGGAGGAAGCCGAACAGGTATGGGACAAGGTGCAGGAGGAAATCGCGGAGTTCAAAGAGGCTTTGGACCAGGAGCTGCCCCTCGAACAACGCGAGGAAGAGTTTGGCGACATCCTTTTTTCCCTCATCAACTACGCTCGTTTTCAAGGGATTGACCCTGAAAATGCCCTGGAGCGCGTCAACCAGAAGTTCAAACGGCGCTTTGAATACATCGAGGCCAATGCCCCTAAAACCCTTCAGGAGATGTCCCTGCCGGAAATGGATGCGCTCTGGGAAGAAGCGAAGAAAAAAGAACGTCCGTAAGCCGGCAGGCCAGGTTTGTAATCCTTTTTTTTGTATCTTTGCGCTCTTAAAAAAGGGGCATCCTACATTTCAGGATAAGAGTACCAAAACAAGCCCTCTTTGGGCGCTTATCCGGAAACTTTGCACAAACGCGCCATGAAAAAGATCGAGTTGGAAATTGTCGCCTTGTCCCACAGCGTAACCCAATCCCACAACTACGCAGTCGTCCTTGGTGAAAAGAACGGCAACCGCCGTCTCCCCATCGTCATTGGGAGCTTCGAAGCACAGGCTATCGCGGTAGCCCTGGAGCGCATGGTCCCCAACCGACCCCTGACCCACGACCTGTTCAAAAACGCACTGGACACTTTTCACATCCAACTGCGGGAAATCCTCATCAATAACCTGCTCGACGGTATCTTCTACGCCCGCCTGGTATGCGAAAAGGACGGCGAAGTCCTGGAGATAGACTCCCGCTCCTCCGACGCATTAGCCATGGCCGCGCGCTACCGCTGCCCTATCTATTCATTCGAGTTCATCCTGGACTCTGCCGGTGTGGCAATGGAAGAAGAACTAGACGGCGACGATGCGTTCGAGGGATCACCTCCCGGCGAGTCCTCCAACCCCCTGGCAGCCTACTCCGTAGAAGCCCTAAGCCGCATGTTGGAGGAAGTCCTCGAAGAAGAGAACTACGAACGGGCCGCCGAAATCCGCGATGAGATAGACCGCCGCAAAGAGCAGGACTGAGCACACGGCCGGATAGTACACCTACTCCAAAAAGGCTCCTTTTTTAAGCGATCTCCTTCAACACATCCATCACCCGCGCTACCATGGCCGGCGTGACCTCGAGGTGGGTCACGAAGCGCACGGTTTGTGGGCCGAAAGGCGAGGCGAGAATCCCGTGCTCTGCTAATTTCTGCAAGAGGGAAGCTGCCGTATGCGGGGGTTCAACGTCGAAAATCACGATATTCGTTTTGACCGGGCGTACCTCGGCCACAAAAGGCAGGGTTTCCAGCAAAGCCCCTATCTGCCGCGCATGGGCGTTGTCCTCCCGCAGGCGCTCGACGTGGTGGTCCAGGGCATAAATACCCGCTGCTGCCAAGTAGCCAGCCTGCCGCATACCACCGCCCAGGGCTTTGCGCAAACGGCGGGCCTGGCGGATGAAGTCCTCGCTGCCTGTCAGCAGGGAGCCTACCGGGGCGCCCAACCCTTTCGACAAGCACAGCGAAATGCTGTCGAACTCCCGGCCGACTTCTTCCGGCGTCTCGCCGGTTTCCACCAAGGCATTGAACAGGCGGGCCCCGTCGAGGTGCAGCCGCAACCCTTTTGCTGCACAGACCTTTCGGATCGGGCGGATTTCGTCCAGCGTGTAATAGCTGCCCCCGCCTTTGTTGGCCGTGTTCTCCAATACGACGAGCCGGCTCAGCGGCAGCCAGTCGGCGATGGGCTTGATCGCCGCTTCCACTTGCTGCGCCGTGATTTTCCCGTACTGCCCTTTGATCAGGTTGACCCCGATAGCGGAGTTGAACGCATAGCCGCCCACCTCGTACTGGTAGATGTGCGAGTTCTCGTCGCAGATGACCTCGTCGAGCGGCTGGGTATGTACCTTGAGCGCGATTTGGTTGGTCATCGTGCCCGAAGGGCAGAAAAGGGCCGCTTCTTTGCCAAAAAGCGCTGCTACTTTTGCCTCCAGGGCATTGACCGTAGGGTCTTCCCGGAACACATCATCGCCTACCGGTGCGCGGAACATGGCCTCTAACATCGCCGGGGTCGGCTTGGTGACCGTATCGCTGACCAAATTGATTTTTTCCATCGTATCGTTTTTTGCAGGGTTGCGTAAAAGCCCGTCTTTGAACCGCTTGTATAAAAACGCAACAAGTCTGTTAGCTAAAAAAATCCTCAAAATTACTCGGGGTCACGATTTCCGTGGCGACTGGGCCATAGCTTTCTACAAAACTACTAGGAAAAGTATAGCGAGAGTACTGCCCCCATTTGAATTCCCAAGCCCTGAATACCCCGTTCGACTCCTCCACATAGTCAATTTCCTGCTGCGTCTTGGTGCGCCAAAAATAGCGCTTTCCGTGGTGTTGCGAATAATTATTGAATTTCCAGCGCTCGCTAATGAGAAAATTTTCCCACAGCGCCCCTGTGTCCTGGCGCAAGGTCAGGGGACTAAAATTTTCGAGTACGGCGTTCCGTATTCCATTGTCGTAAAAATACACTTTTCGGTTACTACTTATCTCATTGCGCAAATTTCTACTCAGAGGCATCAAACGGAATACGATAAAGGACTTTTCCAGAAGCTCCAGGTAGCTAGACACCGTATTCTTGTCTATCCCCAAGAGCTGCGACAACTCGTTGTACGATACTTCCGACCCCAACTGGAGCGCCAGGGCCTGCAGCAGTTTTTCCAACAGTTCTGGCTTTCTGACCCCACGGAACTCAAAAATATCTTTGTACAAATAACTACCGGACAAAGAGAGCAATACCTCTCGCTCCTGGCCCTGCTGATTGATTACCTCAGGGTACATCCCATAGATCAATCGCGATTCCAACTGCTCTCGAGCCTCCAGCGTCGAAGTGGCAGCAACCAGCTCCCTCCAGGCAATGGGAAAGAGCGTATATTCCCATTTTCTACCGGTGAGGGGTTCCTTGATCTCGTTAGCCAGATCAAAAGATGAGGAACCAGTGGCAATGACCTGAATATCGGGTAGCTCATCCGCAAAAATCTTCAACGTGAGACCAATATTGCGGATACGCTGGGCCTCGTCTATGACCAATAGCTTTTTCCCTCCCGCGACTTCCCGTAAGACCGCCAGGGACGGATCGGTCAGTTTCCTGCGTACTTCTACCCGGTCGGCATTGAGAAATACCGCGTTCCCGTCGAAATCAGCCAACAACTTTTTCACCAGGGAGGTCTTACCTGTCTGACGTGCACCCATTAAGACTACTACCTTCCCCTGGAACAAGCGGGAACGTATCCGCTCCAGCATAAGACGAGGTATAAATTTCATTTTCGTGATTATATTCACCAAAAGTAATTACTTTTGGTGAATATAATCACGAAAATCGATAAAATGAGTGCGGGGGCTCTTTACCCCAGTACAATCTCCCCGGAGAACACCTGCACGGCGGGGCCGCAAAGCCAGACCTGCCGGAAGCGCTCCCCGTCGAAGTGGAAGCGCACGCGCAGCTCCCCTCCTTTGGCCACTACCGGGATATCCCAGCCGCCCAGCGGGTTTTCCTCTTGGCTGACGAACGCGATGGCGGCGGCTGTTGCACCGGTGCCACAGGCCAGGGTTTCGTCTTCGACCCCGCGCTCATAGGTGCCTATGCGCATCCCGGTTGTGGTTTCCTGGACGAAGTTGACATTGATGCCGTCCTGGGCAAATTCCGGGGAGTAGCGCACGCGGCGCCCTTCCGATACCACGTCGAAGCCTTCTAATTTAGGGATAAAGCGGACGTAGTGGGGCGATCCCGTGTTCAGTACGCAGTACCCATTAGCCCAGTGCCAGTGCTCAATATCCCGGATATGTACCTCGATCCAATCCGGGCGCACGACCACGGCTTCGTGGGGCCCATCGTTGGCTAAAAAGCAGCATTCCTGCGGTGCTATCCCAAGGAAGTGGGCAAACGCCACGACACAGCGGGCTCCGTTGCCACAAAGAGAGCCCTCGCCCCCGTCGGCGTTGAAGTACAGCATCTCGAAATCATAGCCTTCCGCTGCTTGCAACAGGATCAGGCCGTCCGCACCAATGCCGAAACGGCGGTCACAGAGGCGGGCGATACGCGCACGGTCGCCGCGGTGCAGGGTATGGTGCCTACGCTGGTCTATCAGGACGAAGTCATTGCCCGCGCCCTGGTATTTGTAAAAAGTGATTTTTTCCATAGCCGTTAAAAGTACGCTTTTGCCCAAAAAATGCAAAACCTATATGCCTTCCTGAACCATGTCCCTGGGGAAAAACGTTTTATACAGCGTATATTTGACCCTGCGCAACCCGGAACAAGCGCATACCACTTCATGAAGAACCTTTTGCCTTACCTCCTCAGCTCTTTTGGCAGCGCCTTAGCCGCGGTAGCCCTATACCGATATCTAGAGCCTACACCTGTTCAAGCCCCGACTGTCCCTGCACTAGTTCACTCCAGGAGCGCGCTCAAGAGCAGTCCGGCTTTTGCACAGGCGAGCATGCCCGGCGATTTCACCCTGGCCTCTGGGTTAGCAACGCCTTGTGTGGTCAACATCACGACGGTGCAACAAGGGCGGCGGCTCGGGTTCCTGCACGGCGAGGAAGAGATGTCGGCCTCCGGCTCGGGGGTCATCCTTTCGGAAAACGGGCTGATCGTGACCAACCACCACGTGGTAGAGGACAGCCGGGATATCCTGGTCACCCTCTACGACAAGCGCGAGTTCAGCGCCCGGCTGCTCGGTACAGACCCTTCCACCGACCTAGCCCTGCTCCAGATCGAAGCACCGGGCCTACAACACATCACGTTTGGCAACTCCGACTCACTGCAAGTCGGCGAGTGGGTGCTCGCCGTCGGCAACCCCTTCAACCTCGAATCTACCGTGACCGCCGGTATCGTCAGCGCCAAGGGGCGGAGCATTGACATCCTGGAGGGGCAAGACCGGATCGAATCCTTCATCCAGACCGATGCCGTCGTCAATCCCGGCAACAGCGGGGGCGCCCTCATCAACACCCGCGGCGAACTCGTGGGCATCAATACCGCCATCATGACCCAGTCGGGGCGCTACGAAGGCTATTCCTTCGCCGTGCCCTCCAACCTGGCGCGCAAAGTCATCGAAGACCTGCGCGACTACGGCGCCGTACAACGCGGTCTCTTAGGCGTCTATATCGAGCCGCTCAGCGTCGAAACCGCCCGGGAACTGGGGCTGCCCTCCGCAGAAGGGGTGCGCATCACCCGCGTTACCCCCGGCTCCGGTGCCGCCGATGCCGGCCTGCAACGCGACGACGTCATCCTGCAGGTCAATGGCCAGACTACCCGCAGCATGTCGGAAATGCAGGAACAAGTAGGCCGGTACCGCCCCGGCAACACCCTCAATATCGTTTTTTGGCGCAACAACCAACGCAAAACGGCCCGGGTACAACTCAAAGACAAACGCAACTCCACCGCGATCGCCAAAGCATACGACGACCAGCTCCTGCGGCAACTCGGCATGGAACTGCGCAACCTCTCCGAACAAGAGAAAGCCGGCCTCAAACGCGCAGGGGTGCGCGTCGTCAGCGTGCGCCGCCGCAGCATCATCGAAGCCACCAACCTGCGACCCGACTTCATCATCACCCGCGTCAACGACAAGCCCATAGCCAACGTGGAGCAGTTCCTCGATGCCCTCCAGGATGTAGCCGGCAGCCGCGTGACCCTGCGGGGCTTTTACCAGGACGAGAAAGAACCCTATTACTACGTTTTTGAACTCAATTAAAGTCAATATGGGCGTTCAACCCGTACAAAAGCGTACCTTCGCCAAAAATCCGATATACTTTGGAATTTCTCGTCAAAACCATGGCCGGGCTCGAAGAAGTCTTAGCCGCTGAACTGGACGCCATCGGTGCCCAGGATATCCGACCGGGTACCCGCTCCGTGCAATGCAGCGGCGACCTGCGCCTCCTCTATCGCGCCAACCTCGAGTTGCGCACCGCCCTCCGCATCCTACTGCCCCTGCGCAGCTTCCAGGTCTTTGATGAGAAAGCGCTCCACCTGCAGGTCGGACGCATAGACTGGACCGCCTACATGGATGCCGATGACACCTTCGCCGTGGATTCCACCGTGTTCTCTACTTATTTCACCCACTCCCAGTACGTCGCCCTCAAGACCAAAGACGCTATCGTGGACCAGTTCCGGGAACTGACCGGACGACGCCCCAGCGTGGATACCGAAAACCCCAATATCCGCATCAACGTCCATATCTCCGATGCGCAGTGTACGGTCTCCCTGGACAGCAGCGGGGAATCGCTGCACCGCAGGGGCTATCGCCAGGACGGCCTCATCGCCCCCATCAACGAAGTCCTGGCCGCAGGCATGATCCTGCTGTCCGGTTGGACCGGCGACGCGCCTTTCCTCGACCCGATGTGCGGCTCGGGCACCTTGCCCATCGAAGCTGCCCTCATCGCTACCCGAACCCCTCCCCAACTCTACCGCGAACATTTCCCCTTCATGCGCTGGCCCGATTTCGACCCCCTGATCTGGGCAGAAGTGCGCGCCAACGCCCGAGCCCAAATCCGGCCCGCCCCCGCTCCTATCTTCGGGTTCGACAAAAATTTCCAGGCGGTGCAAACCGCCGAAAACCACGCCAAAGTATTTCACCTCGAAAAGAGCATCCGCTTCGAGCGCCGCCGCTTCGAAACCCTGGAACCGCCCGCCCCAAATGGCATACTCATCGTCAACCCACCCTACGACGCCCGCCTGACCGATATCAATATCGAAGGGTTTTATATGATGATCGGCAGCCGGCTCAAACACCACTTCGCCGGCTACCAGGCCTGGCTCATCACCTCTAACCTCGATGCCATCAAACACATCGGCCTCCATACCTCCCGGCGCTTTACGCTTTACAACGGTGCCCTGGAGTGCAAGTATATCAAAATGGACCTCTACGAAGGTAGCCGAAGACCCCCTCGCGAAGCTACGGAAATAGCCGAAAACGCCACCGAACGACCCCGCACGCGCAAACCATTCCAACCCCGCCCCCTGGAAGACCAACCTAGGCAAGCCCGTGAACTCCCCGCC
>JBEGMH010000235.1:0-15312 GCA_041183125.1 Bacteroidota bacterium
ATCAGTATTTTCATGTCTATTTGTTTGGGGTAAAGATAAAAATAGACTTGTTGCGAGGGGAATCATCAAGGGGTCAAAAAGGCCCTTTTTTTTCCACACTGTGCCTTTTTTCAGTCATATAGCGCGGCTATACTCCCTCAAAAAGCCTTCGTGTGGATAAAAAATGGCTCTTTTTTCCCTCCTCGCTGACCCCTCGCAACAAGTCTAATAAAAAAACTTATCCAGAGTGTTGCAACATTAAATGTATAGACATATATTTGTGGCGTCATGAGGATAGAAGAAGCCATACAACAGAAGCGGTTCCGGTCGGAGTACCAGAAATTGGTCGTCAACCTCCTATACAGCGCATCTTGGCTGCAGCAGTTCTCCAACCAATTGCTCAGGCCATACGGGATTTCGCAGGAGCAGTTCAACATCCTGCGCATCCTGCGGGGCATGCACCCGGAGCCGGCTACGGTCAAGCTGCTCACCGAGCGCATGATCGACAAAATGTCGAATGCCTCGCGCCTGGTGGAGAAACTGCGCGTCAAAGGCCTGGTAGAACGCCATGAATGCCCGTTGGACCGCCGCCGAGTGGATGTCTCTATCACCCAAAAAGGGCTGGAGCTCATCGAAAAAGCGTCCCTGGCCATGGATACACAAGGCGATGCACAAATGGCAAATCTCAGCACCGTGGAAGCAGCAGCCTTAAACGAGTTGCTCGACAAAATGAGAGGTTAATTTTTTCATAACAAAAGATGTATATACATTAATAGACTTGTTGCGAGGGGAATCATCGAGGGGTCAAAAAGGCCCTTTTTTTTCCACACTGTGCCTTTTCTCGGTCATATAGCCCGGTTATACTCCCTCAAAAAGCCTTCGTGTGGATAAAAAATGACTCTTTTTTCCCACCTCGCTGACCCCTCGCAACAAGTCTAATAAAAAACCAGTAAGGGAAAAACGGGAAAGATTCCCCGTATCCAACGTTTGCTCCGTTGCCTGCTTATGTAAAAAAGACCTTTGCATACAGGGAGGATACCCGGTTTCATCGTCTATGTCCTTAAAAAGGGCTCTAAGATAAAATTAAAGTATGCAAATGGAGACAAGCGCAAAAATAGGAACTTACCGCTGGCGGATACTCGCGATGCTTTTTGCGGCGACCACCATCAACTACATGGACCGCAGCGTCATCGGGGTACTGGCACCGACCTTGCAGCACAAAGTATTCGGATGGACGGATGCCGACTACGGCTATATCAGTGCCTCGTTCCAATTGGCATACGGTTTGGGGATGCTGGGCATGGGCGCTCTTATCGATCGCATCGGCACCAAGAAGGGATATACCCTTTCCATAGGTATCTGGAGTATCTTCGGTATGCTACATGCCGTTGTACAGCCTGCTTTCAGCTTTGTGGGCTTTATCTTCGCCCGCTTTGGCCTTGGGCTCGGGGAATCGGGCAATTTCCCGGCCTGCATAAAGACCGTCGCGGAGTGGTTCCCGAAAAAAGAGCGTGCTTTTGCCACGGGTATCTTCAATGCAGGCACGAACGTAGGGGCCATCCTCGCGCCCTTGATCATCCCCCTCGTCGTCATGGACTCCGGGGAGAACTGGCAGTTTGCGTTCCTGACTACCGGGGTCTTCAGCGCAATATGGGTCATCGTCTGGCTTAATATGTACCACAGGCCCGAAGAGCACCCCAAGCTCGGCGCAGCGGAATTGGCCTATATCCGCAGCGACCAAACTGATGAGGGCCAGCCATCCGTAGCCCAGGTTTCCTGGGCCAAAGTATTGCCGCTCCCGCAGACCTGGGCCTTTGCCGTCGCCAAACTCACGGATGCCGTGTGGTGGTTCTACCTCTTCTGGGGGGGTAAGTATATTGCGGAAACTTTTGGTCTGAATATCAAGGGATTAGGACTTCCCCTTATCATCATATACCTCGTTGCCGATTTCGGGAGCATCTTCGGAGGCTGGATATCCGGGTTTTTCATCGGGAGGGGCTGGAGTGTAAACAAGGCGCGCAAATTGACCTTGCTGATGTGTGCGCTGATTATCCTGCCGGTCATGTTCGTCACGATGACCGACAACAAATGGGTCGCCGTGGCCCTGATCGCATTAGGGGCCGGTGGGCACCAAGCTTGGTCTGCCAACGTATTTACCCTCGTGTCCGACGTATTCCCTAAAAAAGCAACGGCCTCGGTCGTAGGTATCGGAGGCGCTATGGGGGCGTTCGCAGGGCTCGTGGCCCATATCACCCTGGGCGAGTTGCTGACCTCCAGCGGTACGGGCACTTATTTCTTCGCCTTCCTCATCGCAGGCCTGCTGTATCTTACCGTATTAGGCATCGCGCACTTGCTTATGCCGCGGATGACTCCCCTGGGAGAAGATCTCAAACCAGTGGCAAAGGCGTAAGAACTTACTGATTTACTATTTCTGGGCGGCACCGGGCAACCCCCGGGCCGCCGTCAAACCCTACGGAAGGGCGGGCGTTCAAAAAAGATCAGGCAGTGAAGCGCTAGAAAGTTTCCTTTGCGTATTTTGGCAGGCGTTTTAAAACCCTACGAATGCCTAAGAAAATTTATACGATCAAAGATATCGCCCACCTGACCAACTTGTCGCGCGGTACCATTGACAAAGTACTGCATAACCGCGGCGGCGTATCCGAGGAAACCATAGAAAAAGTACAGGCTGTCATTGAGAAAGTGGGATATACCCCCAATATCCTGGCGAAAAGCCTCAAACAGCACAAGCCATACGTCGTTGCCGTCCTACTGCCCCATTATCGGGAAGGGGGATACTGGCATACCTGTTACTTGGGAACGGTACGGGCCATGGACGAACAGCTTTCGTTTCAGGGAGATATCCGATATTTTTTCTACGAACGCTCCGTCTCCGATTTCAAACTACAGTTCTCCTCAGCCCTGGACATTACCCCCGACGCGCTTTTGATCGCTCCTTTGGATTATCCAGAAGTGAGGGATGTGTATCAAAAACTCCGGGATGTTTCCATTCCTTTTGTATTCATCAATTCCTCTATTGCCTACACCGGGTACGACGGGTTTATCGGACAAGACTACTTCAACAGTGGCCGGGTGGCTGCGCAAATGATGGATTTCCTCACCGTGAAAGGAGGCCCCCTGCTCATTTTCCATAAAATAGAGGCGCTGGAATATTCCGGGCACTTAGCTGAAAAGGAGAAAGGGTTCATCTCCTACTTCAAAGAACGACACCCTGCGCGCACGATACAGGTTCTGACGGTGTACGATACGGATCCTGTCCAGGCCTTAGCCATCCGCGTAGAAGCTTTCGAGGGGATTTTTCTCACTACGTCCAATGCCTTTGAGGCAATCGGCCAGTACGCCGACGGCTGGCTTAAAATTGTCAGCTACGACTTGATCGCCGACAACGTGCAGCGGCTGCGCGAAGGGCAGATCCAGGTTATCCTCAACCAAAACCCTGGACTGCAAGGATACCTGGGGCTCAATGCCCTGATGGAGTACCTGGTATTCAAAACTCCGATACCCAAAGAGCAGTACTTACCCATCGAAATCATTACCTCTGAAAACATGGACAGCTACTTATCCCTGGAGTCCGGTACCCGGGGCTGATGCTGCTTTTTCAGTACCTCCCGGAACGAGGTGTCCTGCGCTATCCATTTGGCGTAAAAATAGCTTTGCCCACCATAGCCCTGCTCGCGGTTATAGCGCAACATACTATCCAAAGTGGCAGGTTCCAGCATTTTTTTGGAGGCTATGCCCAAGATCATGCCCGGGGAGAATCGGGATTTTTCCAATCCTGCTTCCCCTGCTGCGGTGTACGCGCTCGAAACCGTTGCCGTGTAGCTGGCCATATTCGTCCGGTAGCACTGCACGTTGAGCATATCTACGCGCCCGTTTCGGATCCACGCCGGCCAGTCTTGCATAAGGTTTTCCAGGCACCAGGGGTAAGGATTGGGCGAGAACGCCATTATGTAGCGCTTGTTTTTGGCCTTCACCACCGCGTGCATGCGGTCGGCAAAATGGTTCAACTGCGCAACCCGCCATCCGAACCATTGGGGATCCCGAAAATCGGCTGGCGGGGTCTGTCCGTTGGAGTATTGTAAGTACTTCGCCACCGTGCTGGAGTCGTACCCGCTATTGGCCGGACTGGCGGGTAGCCGGTCGTCTCCCTGTACGCCGTCCACTTCGGGGTAAAGATCCAGGGACTCTGTGATCAGATCCAATACAAACTTTTGTACTTCAGGATGATACGCATTGAAATAATAATCCGATCCATTGTAGTTTGCCGTTTTTCCATCGTTCCCCCGGCTGGCCCAGTGCGGTCGGGCGGCGAGGATGGGGTGCTGGTCGGGCGTGGGCTCTTTTCCCCATTGCGCCATAAAACCGTACTCAAACCAAAATACTACCTTCATACCTGCCTGGTGGGCTTGCCGGATGAGTTCTTTTACCGGGTCGGCGTTTTTACCGCCATCGGTGTAGTTTTTGAACATCCAGCCGTCTTCCAGGGTGGGGTAGTTAGCGTTTTTCAGCAATACCTTACTTTTAAAAGCGGTTTTATTGTCGGCCCAGGCACATAAAAACAGGGTGTTGATTCCGGACTGCTTTAAAACCCGGACTTGTTCCCGGATATTCTCTCTCGAGTGGAGCATCGTATTGTGCTGTGGAGCGGCAATCCAGACGCCATAGATGGGGGCAGGCTGTTCCGATACCGCTATCCGTGGCGTGGCCGATCCACAAAGGAGCCAGGCCATCCCTATCCATATCCAGTGCTTCATATTGGAAATTTTGCTTTGCCTGGGTACATCGCTTTAAACACCTTTTGTTTGCGCGGAACACCTTCATAGAAAAAGTACACTTCCCCCATGACCCCTTTTGCCCGGTTAGAGCGGATCATCTGAACCAGGAAGGCATCAGAAGGTAAATAGCTGCCGAGCATCAATAAAACGCCCGGGTAAAAGATGCTCGTTTTGTTCTGCGCATAGCCGAGATTCGTATTGAGGAGCGATTGATACACCGATATCCCCTGATCATCCCGGCGATAGAGCTGGGGGGAAAGCGCTTCTACGACATTGTCGCGGATCCAGGCCGGCCAATCCTGGCAATAGTTGTAAAAGCTGAACGAATAGGGGCTGGGGGAGTACGTGACCAGGCACTTGGGCTTTATCGCTTTTACTTTTTTGTACAAGTCCACCGCGTATCGGTTGAGGATATCGGACCGCCACTGGACCCAGGTCTGGTTCTGTTCTCCGACGGGAGGGGCTTGCCCATTGTTTTGCGCTTTGTACAGGCTGACGGTGTAGTCGTCATACCCTGCAGAAGAGCTCACAGCAGGGAGGCGGTCGTCGCCCTGTATGCCATCAATATCGTAATTGGTGACGACCTCCAGGACGAGATCCGTCATGAACTGCTGTACTTCCGGGTGGAAGGCGTTCATCCAGTAAAATTCATTCTTATTGGCAATTCTTCCCTGCTGGTCGCGGCTCTCCCATTCCGGATGCGCTTGAAGGACGCTGTTCCGCCCGCCGTTGGCACTGCCGTACTGTGCGGCAAAACCATACTCGAACCAAGCGATGACTTTTAGCCCCCGGGAATGGGCTTCCTCGATTACTTCCTGTAACACATCCCTGCCATCTCCGTAGAAGTGGGTCTGGATCGTAGGATCGTTCAACGGGGCGATCGCTTTTTGGAGTACTTTGCTGGGATAGGGGGTCTGGGTTTTATTCCAGGTGACCACAAAGACCGTGTTGAAGTTCAAATCGCTCAGGAGCTGCATGGCATCTGCGATCTTCTTGCGGCTCGTGAGCACGTCGCTGGCTACATTGGTCAGCCATACCCCCCGGATACCGGTTTCCTGTGGTTCGAATGTGATGTTGAGCGAATAGGTCTTGGGAGTGCCGAAGGCAGAGACTACTTTAAATTCCTTTATGTTCGCGAGATTGACCGTTTCGCCCGACTGAAAAGGGGCAGTCGCGTTTTGAGGCTTGTCGAACTCCACTTTTACCGCAGATAAATCTGTACCAAACGGCAAGCGGAAGGAGATGGTGTTCCCGGAGATCTGACCGGTTTGAAACAGGTCCGGCAGGTTGAAATAGGTGATGGAGTTGATGTCCTCTACTTTGCTGAGCTGCACAAAGTAGTTGGCGATACGGCCGCTCTTGGAATAGACCTTATAGATGGTCTCCTTTGAAAAATCATTGGGTTGCCCCGATTTTGGGCTTATCGTGGCACCAGAAGATACTTCGATGCTGGGTACGAGCTTACTGAGGTCGAGCTGGGAAGGTACCCGTGCCGAGATCAAGCGCTGCACTGTGTCCACCTCCGCTTTGATCGGGACGGGCAACTCATTGAACGAAAAAGAGAGGATGTGGTTCTGGTCGCTGCCCACAGAGGGGCTTTCTTTCTCACAGGAAGCAGCAAAAAACAGCGCTACCAGGGCGCAAAGGAGCGCTAGAGCGGCTCTTCGTGGTGTGTACAGGTACATATTTTATCTGTATTGTTTTAGTCGGTCTTAGACAAGGGGTTTAAAGCCAATGTTTTACGGGTTTGAATTTATCGCTCGCAAAGACGCAAAGGAGGATACAGCCACCGTTGTGCGGAGTTGGATTTGTCTCTCGCAAAGACGCAAAGTAGGATAAAGCCACCGTTGTGCGGAGTTAGATTTGACTCTCGCAAAGACGCAAAGACGCAAAGGAGGATACAGCCACCGTTGTGCGGGTATTGAGTACTTCATTTCATTAAACTATTTTTCTTTTTGCGTCTTTGCGAGCGATTAAATTAAGCCATTACTGCGTAGCCACGGCTTCCACGACGCGGAATCCGTTGTTAGCAGCACCTGCCATCATCCAGACCTTTTTAGCGGCGGTATTGAGATATACGCTCACGTCTGCGGCGGTGTTGCCGTTGATTTTATTCCCGATACTGGACGTAAAGACCAGCTTGGTACGAACGGCTTCGGCGGTTAGCGCGTTCATGGCTTCTACGAGCGTCCCGCCGGTGATGTCGTAAACGACCAGGCCAGCATCGCGCACGGTAGAACCTTCGCTGCCCGGCAGTGCCATGGCCAGGTACCGCGCATTGTTGATCTCAAAAATCTTGCCTCCGTGGGTACGTACCCCGATCGCATCGGTCGCGATAGCGGTAAATTTAGTAGCCCCATCTTCCGAATACAGGGTGGGCACCATTTCGGCACCGTTCACCAGAAGGTAATTTTTGCCGTCTGCGCTCACGGGTTCCACATATCCGTAGTTGCCTGCTTTGATGAGGTCTTTGAATACGATCTGCGTCGGATTGGCCGCGTTGGTCACGGCACCGTTTGCGATATTCCAAACCAGCACGTAGTTGTTGTTGGCAATCGAGTTGCTCCCCGGGAACGGTATCACATAGAGTTTGCCGTTCCCAAAAGGATCCCCGGAGAAGTTGATGTTATCGCCTAAGCGGAGGTTGCTGCCGGCGAAGGTAGCCGGGAAGCTGAGCAGCAATTCTGCCGGGGCGGTGGTGTTGGCCCAGCGGTACACGCGGAAAGCACCCCCCGCCCAGTTCATATTGCAGGCGATGATCCCTTTCTCGGTAGCTACTACATCGGAGAGCCCAAAGATACCGCCGGCGACAAGCGCTGCGCCCGCTGCATCTGTTTTTTTCAACGTGCCCGCCGATGCACTCGTACCATCATTTTTATAGAAAAACACCTGGTTTTCCCCTTTGTCGGCCATGAACACGTGGGTGCTGTTCATCGAGAAGCCCCGCTCGTTATCGCCCGTTGTGGCCATCTCCGGCACCAGGGTACTCGAGGCCGTCGCAGCGTCGAACCGGATCGTGGAACCCTTGAAATTCAGGCCGTATGCCACAAATTTGACGGATGCGGTATAAGAGGCTGTAGTCGCTCCCTGCGTGACCTTGTACGTGACCGGGTTGGTAAAATCCTGCACGATGTTGGAGCCTGGCGATACCGTGGCCCCGGCCGGGATAGTCGTGATTTTAGGGCTCAAGGTCTTCACGTTGGCTCCTTCCAGCATGTTTATGGTGATGGTCTTGGCGGTTTGGTCAATCGCCACGGATACGGCCCCTGCCACCTCGAAGGCAGAAATGACTACCTCTTTGGGATCCAGGATTTTAACCGTGACCGTGTACGATTTCTCCGATACGCCATCCTCTGCGGTGACAATATACGTGACCGGATTGCTGAAATCCCGGGTCAACCCACTGGCAGGCGAAATCGTCGCCCGGTCGGAAACCGTGATCGTCGGCGACAGCTTGGTGACATCGGTGCCAAACGGAACCTCTACCGCGATACTGGTACCGCTGATCGTACCCGTAGCCGATGGATTGGCAAACGAAAAGCTGAGAATGGACGCCTCGCTCGAAAGTACGGGCTCTTTTTTACAGGAATCCAGCATACCGACGAGCAACAGCAGGGCTGCTAAATAGCAAAGTTGTGAAAAATATTTCATAATGTATTCATTTTGATTATTTTATAAAAAAACTATTTTACATCCCACCAAACGCGGACCGACTGGTCGTCGCCCCCCATACGGGTGACGGCGGCCTGGGTGTTCGCCGGGTTAAGCCGCTTTTCCGATTCGCTGTAAATCAAGCGCCTCGGGAATTTTCCACTATTGACGGGGCCTTTGAACTCTGGTTCCGGTAGGGTAGGGTAGCCGGTTCTGCGCTTCTCCGCCCATGCCTCGACCCCGTTCATGCACAGGGACACCCATTTTTGGGTGATGATCTGCTCGAGGGCATTCGCCGGGTTATACTGGATGCCGGGTTGGGAGAGATATGCCTCTATAGCCGGGGTGTCTTTGAAACCATACATCTCCATAGCGGCCCGCACGCCGTCCCGGTAGAGCTGCGCCGCGTTGCCGGGCAGCAGTCCGCGCTGTACGGCCTCGGCCCTCAGGAAGCATACCTCCGCGTAGTGCATATTGAACGTAGCGCCATTTTCTTCGACAAAAACCGGTCCCAGCTTGCTGAACTGCCGGAAATAACCATCGTCGAACACCGACTGGGCATCCGGGTTAAGGCCATTTTTTAACCCGCGGTACTGCCCGTCGGTTTCGGCAGGTTTAGCATAAAGCGGCAGGCGTGGGTCTTTGTACGTCTTCAGGAAATCCACCATAGCAGCCGACATACGCGTGTTGTTGAACACTTCCGTCACGAGGATGGGGTTGCGGAAATAAATATTGGACACGGAGCCGTCCCACAGCATCTTGTTGTTGTCCTCATTAGCTCCCATGAACGGCCCTGCGGCGATCTCGCCGAGGATGCCACGGCTCATATCCGGTGCAACCCGAACGACGCGAAGGGCAATGCGCAACAAAAGGGAATTGGCAAATTTTTCCCATTTCTTGCGGTCGCCCTGATAGACCAGATCGGCGTTGCCGTAAGACGGGTAATTCCCAGCTTGTGCCATGAGTTGCTTTCCTTTTTTGATTTCGGCCACCAGGTCTTTATAGATGTCTTCCTGCCGGTCGAACACCGGTTGGGAGGAAGTAAACGCAGCAGAGTAGGGGATATCCCCGTACAGGTCGGTCATCCGCTGGAAGAGGAAAGCCTTCCATATCCGGGCAATCCCTTCTTTGTGCGGGTTCTGCTGCTCCGCGCTCACTTTTATGGTTTGGTGGGCGTAAAATAAAGGCGCAAACTCAAAATTCTGGTCGCCGTACGAACGATCCCATATATCGGTAAAAATCCCAAAGGAGGGTTCGTAGTAATCCGTAGGGAAAACACCGGTAATGGTGTTGTACTGCATGTATAGGTTGGCCGTCAGCCGTTGGGCGCGGTCGAACATATACCAGGTCATACTCCCTCTTTGCAGGGTCACGGTAAATAACCCGTTCGGATCCGTGGTGACAGACGAGGTGGCCGGAAAGTCAATTTCTTCGAAGTTTTTCGTACACGAAGTCGAAAAAAGGCCGCCTGCCACCAGGATGAGTATCGTCAGAATTGTTTTCATGTCGTGCGGGTTAAAAGGAGACGTTTATTTTAGCCCCAATACTGCGGGCAACGGGGAATGCAAACAGCTCAATGCCCTGTGCTTTGCCGGAAGAAAAGGAAGACTGAGGGGCAAAGCCCGGCGTTTTGCGGTACAGATACCCCAGGTTGCTTCCGAAAGCAGACAACGCAACGGAGCGGGCGGCTTTGCTTTTGGCATTTCGCAGCGGCAAGGTATAGCTCAGGGCAATCTCGTTGATGCGCACAAAAGAGGCATCGAACAAGGCGGTTTCGTTGATGGACGCCATGCGCGACCAGTACTGCTGGGGGTTTACGTAATTCCGTTTGGGCTCGCCTTTCTTGTCCACGCCCTCTAACAGTACCCCGTTGGTCGGAATCCATTGGGCAGGGGTGTAGCCCAGGGCCACCCGTTCGTTTTCGCTCTTGTACCAGCCGTCGCGTCCTGCCACCGTATGGGCTAAGGTGCCCGACGAAGAGCCCGTTGCATAGGAAGAGCTGTAGAGGGAGCCACCCAACTGCGCGTCTAATACGATGTTTAGGGAGAGTTTTTTGTACGAAACCTGATGGCTCATCCCCACCATGAGGTCGGGCTGTACATGTCCCAGCACAAAATCGGTGTTCCCGAAGCTGTCGATTTCGATCTGCGGTAGCCCAAAATCGTCTAATACCAACTGGCCCTGCTCATTTTTGAGGAAGCGCGTGCCCACGAGGTAATCGTTCCGGCCCCCAACCCTGCCCTGCACGCTGATCCCTGCACGCGTCCCGCCCAGGACCAGAATAGAAAGCTGTGGGGAAAGGGTCTCTACCAAAGGCTTGTTGGCCGATGCGTTGATCCCGATGTTCCAGGAAAAGGCTTTCCGCTCGAGTACCGTACCTTTTACCTGTACTTCAGCCCCGGTGTTCTTCACGTTGCCGGCATTGACGAGAAGCGACTGAAACCCGCTGGTCGCCGCGACCGGTGCCCTGAAAATCTGGTCTTTCGTATTGTTCAGGTACCAGGAAAAATCAAATTTCAACTTCCCATTGAAAAAGCGCAGGTCCAACCCCGCTTCCAACGCATCGGTCTGCTCCGGGCGGATATCCGGGTTGGGGCCTACTGCCGGGACGCGGATGAAAGGCTGGCCCAAATGCCCTACCGTGTTGCTGTAGGTGAAATATCTCGAACTTGCCCCCAGGTTAGTGTCGTTGCCCACCCGGGCAAAGGAAAGCCTGAGTTTGGCAAAGTTCAGTCGGAAAGGCAGGTTCTTCCAGGTATCGCTCAGCACCCAGCTCAGGTTGCTGCTGTAGTAGAAGAAAGACCAATTGGCCGGCGAAAGAGCTGAGGACCAATCGTTCCGGGTGGTGAACGACAGGTACACCTGGTTTTTCCATCCGATATCGGCAAACTGGTACAGGGAGTTGATGCGCTTATGCGAAATCCCTTGTACCGACTGTATCTCTTTGAAGTTGTTCACTACCCATAAATCGGGGTTGACCTGGTCGTCGCCCGATGATTGGAGGCCTTCGTATTTGTTGTCCAGACGGCTGCCGCCCACAGAGAGCGAAGTCGAGAGATTGCCCCAGGTTTTGTTGGCCGTCATCAAAAAATCGTAGTTCCCGATGTAGCGGTTGGCCAAATTATACTGGAAATTCGCCACGGGCGAGGTCTTGTACGCCGTATTGGGGAAGATTCTGCTCTCCCGGATGTCGTTGATGTAATCCACCCCACCGCGGACCAGGCCCTTGAGCCAGGGCAACAGGTCGAAATTGAATACCAGCGAGGCCAACAGGCGGCTCCGGATATCTTCATTGGTGTTTAAGTGGATGGCCCAGTAGGGGTTTTGGTTGAAGCTGCCCGCCGTGCGGCCATCCCACAGCCTCGGAAGCCCGGCCGCGTCAATATACGGGTTTAGGTCTTCCAGAACGACCGAGCGCGGCATGATGTAAAACGAGCGCACCGGGTTGTCGGGCGAACCGCCGAGGTTGGGCCGGTTGAACGCATTCTGCCCGGAGTAGTTCAGCTTGGCGTCCATACTCACCGATTTGGACAGTTTGGTAGTGTTTCGCAGCGTGAGGGAAGTACGGGTGATGTCGCTGTTGGGCATGATGCTCGAGTAGTAATAGTGGCTTGCCGACAAGCGCGTCTGCGATAGCTCGTTCCCGTTCGAGATTTCCAGGTTGTTGGTAGTGCTCAGCCCGTTTCGGAAAAACGACTGCATCTGTCCCGCAACCGGGCGATAAGGCGTTTCCCTGCCCAGCCAATCGGGGAGCAACTGCCCGTCGTATTTGGGACCAAAACTCAAGGTATTGAAAGGGGTGTACGTCCCTTGCGAACCCCGGCCATACAAGTCCTGGAAATCGGGATATAGGAAAGGTTGCTCCAGCACGGTGGAGGAGCTAAAGCCTACACTTACCCCGCTCTCCGTACGGCCTTTTTTGGTGGTGATGATGATGGCGCCGTTTTGCCCTTGTGCGCCGTACAGCGCAGCGGCAGCAGGGCCTTTTAGTACGGTGATGGAAGCGATATCGTCTGGGTTGAGGTTGCTGATGGCGTTGCCGTAGTCGAGGCCACCGTCTTGGGTAGCTCCGTTTCCGCTGCTGTTGTTCACGATAACGCCGTCAATCACGAAGATGGGCTCGTCGTTGCCCGTCAGGGAACTGCTGCCGCGGATCAGGATGCGGCTGCTCCCCCCCGGGCCTGTACCCGATGGCGTGACGTTCAAGCCCGCTACCTGGCCGGATAGTTTGTTCAGGAAATTGGGGTCGCTGTTGTTGGAAAGGACGCTGCCGCTCACCTCCTGTACCGCGTAACCTATAGTTTTTTCCTTCCGCGTTATCCCTAATGCGGTGACGACTACGCCTTCCAACTGAAACGCTTCCTGTTCTAACAGGACCTCAATATACGTCTTGCCGCGGATATCCACCGTATCGTCCCGGAAGCCTACGTAACTCACCAGCACTTTCGTTTCGCTCCCCGTTTCAAGACTGAATTTCCCGTCCAGATCGGTGGCGGTACCCGTGGCAGGGTCTCCCGCCAAACGGATAGAGGCGCCGATTACGGGCTGGCCCGTAGCGGCTTCTTTTACTATCCCACTCAGTACCCTCTGCCCATGCAGATGGGCATACGTGCACAAGATGAGCAGGGAAAGGACATATTTTCTCATAAACCTTTATGGATTAACGGATACGTGCGATACGGCTGAAAGGAAGTGGTAAAGCCCTTCGAAGCCGATAATTTAGGCAAATATACATTTCCTGGAAAAAAATAGTGTTCGAGCAACATAAAAAGCTATCCTATACTGGAAACAATTTTTATTCTTTTCTTATTAAGAATTTTATTTTAAAAAAATTATTTTTACAAAATAATAAACTGAAAAAATAAAATAACGCAGGGACTGTCGGATCCGGCCCCCGCAAAGGTCCCCTTTGTTAAAAAAGTTGTTGCTCGAACACGACAAATATTTTATTTTATCTATACCTTGCTGCTTGAAATAAAACTTGCACAAGAGGCATGCAAATAACCGGAACCTTTTTAGACGAAATCAGCCACGACATACCGCACCAGAACTGGGGCCCAAAAGAATGGGAAGCCGATTTCAAACACATGCAGGCAATAGGTATAGACACCGTAATCCTCATCCGGGGTGGGTACCGCAAATTCCTGACCTGGCCCTCCGATTACCTGATCGGGCAACAGGGATGTTACCGGCCCGGGCAAGACCTGGTCGAACTGTTCTTACACCTGGCACAACAGCATGGGATGCGCTTTTATTTTGGCCTTTACGACAGCGGAAAGTACTGGGATACTGGCGATCTGCGGCACGAAATTGATGTCAACCGATTCGTCATAGACGAAGTATGGCAAAAATATGGCCAACACCCCGCTTTCGGAGGCTGGTACCTGAGTATGGAGGTTAGCCGCAAGACGAAGGGCGCCATAGAGTCTTTCCACACCCTGGGCAAACAATGCAAAGAGGTCAGCGGAGGCCTCCCCACCCTCATCTCCCCCTGGATTGACGGAAAAAAATCAGTGGCCGCCGCTTCCGCCGTGCTCACCAAGCAGGAAGCCATATCGGTCAAAGAACACGAAGCGGAATGGCTCGAAATATTCGACGGTATCCACTCCGTAGTAGATGCCGTGGCCTTCCAGGACGGCCATATTGACTACAGCGAACTGGATGCCTTTTTTGCGGTCAACAAAGCCATGGCCGACCGCTACGGCATGCAAAGCTGGACCAACGCGGAAACCTTCGACCGTGATATGCCCATCAAGTTCCTGCCCATCAAGTTTGAAAAGCTCCGGCTCAAATTAGAAGCCGCTCAACGGGCAGGGTATGACAAAGCCATCACCTTCGAGTTTTCCCATTTCATGAGCCCGCAATCGGCCTATCTCCAGGCGCGGCATCTGTACGCCAGGTACCAGGAGTGGATGCCTCAAAAGGGGAGTGGGGCAGCAGACCATGCCAAACCGCCCGCCCTCCTGCAATCCGAGTAACCTATCAGACGGTGCCCGGGAACCATCGTAGAAGGCAAAAGTGCCTTTTTTATTCCCGAACACCTCCCTGTAACGAGTCTATTGCCTTACCTAAATCACGCGCTATGAAAAACGTTTTTTTACCTATGCTGTTCCTGCTCCTTTTTGGGGCGAATACCCATCAGGCCTTCGCCTCCGGCCCGGGGCCCGTGGATACCATCCTGACGCTGTTCAACGCAGCGCAGGCCGCCGGTAAAATGCCGGCTATAATAGACAACGCCGGCAACAACCGCGGTGCCGGCTTCAATGGCCGGCATGTGTTCGTGGCCTCCCGCCAGAATGGCAACCACGTCTATTACTGGGATGCCAAAGATCCCAATGCCGCTCCGAAAGAGCTGAGCATTTCCGGAATCACCGGAGGGACGTTCGTTCTGTCCGACTTGGCCGTAAGCGGCAGTAACGTCTTTGTCTCCAATATGGTCCTGGCAGGTGGCGCGTTCAAAGTGTACCACTGGAGCTCGGTCGAGAGCCAGCCCCGCGTACTGCTCGAATACCCAGCCTCTCCCGACCGCCTGGGCGATGCGATCACCGTCATCGGCGACCCGGATAAAAAAGCGTTGCTCATCGCAAGCAGTCACGGCAATAAGCGCTACTACGTCTGGACCATCGAAAACGGGTCTATCGGCAATACTACGCCGGCCGTACAGACCTACGATTTTACTTCCAACGTTAATTTCGGGCGCATGACCAGGGTACCCGGCCCGGAGCAGCTCTATCTGGCCAGCGCCCCTTCCTTCGGGATGATGTTGTTGGACAGCACTTTTAAAATGGTGGATACCATAGGAGCCGCCTTCTTCCCCTCCTGGGCCATGCACGCCCAGATCTTGGAATACAAAGGCATACGCCTGCTCGGCTACGTACACGTGAAGAGC
>JBEGMH010000236.1:0-5268 GCA_041183125.1 Bacteroidota bacterium
TTTTTTCCCACACTGTGCCTTTTTTCGGTCATCTAAGGCAGTTAGACTCCCTCAAAAAGCCTTCGTGTGGACAAAAAATGACTCTTTTTTCCCACCTTGCTGACCCCTCGCAACAAGTCTATTCACCAAATACCTCTATCTATGCCTACTTATTCATTTGTTGTAAAATTTTTCGTGGAGGGCATGTCCGGGCTACAGTCTATGACCGTGTCTGCACAAAACGCCGCGCAGGCCAAGGACTACGTGCGCGAGCTATGGGGCGATAAAATAAAGAGTTTCCACAGCGCCACCCGTGCTTAAAAAAATCAGGCGGCTACCCTTTTGCGGGCAGCCGCCTGATGGCACAACGGAGCGGGAGGGGCAGCGAGAACCCTCCCGGATGCAAAGCTGCCCCTTTCCATCCGCTTATGCCCCCCTCGCCCGCACTTAGAAGCGGTCGAGGTTCATGACTTTATCCCATGCCGCTACAAAGTCCTGGACGAACTTTTCGCGGGCATCGTCGCAGGCATATACTTCTGCGAGGGCGCGGAGTTCCGTATTGGAGCCGAAGATCAGGTCCACGCGGGTGCCCGTCCACAGGACATTGCCTGTAGCGCGGTCGCGGCCTTCGAACACGTCTTGCGCATCGGAGGTAGCGCTCCATTTCGTGCCAAAATCGAGTAGGTGGACGAAAAAATCATTCGTCAGCACCCCTGGGCGATGGGTAAAAACGCCGTGTGCGGAATGGTCAAAATTGGCGTTCAGGGCGCGCATACCTCCTACCAGGACCGTCATTTCAGGGGCGGTAAGGGTGAGCAGTTGGGCTTTGTCCACCAGCATTTCTTCTGCCGACACGGTGTATTTCCCCTTGGTATAGTTGCGGAACCCATCTGCCAAAGGTTCGAGGACGGCGAAGGATTCTACGTCGGTCTGCGCCTGGGAAGCATCGGTACGGCCCGGGCGGAACGGCACCTTTATCTCGTGTCCAGCGGCTTTTGCAGCTTGTTCGATGGCAGCGCAGCCTCCCAACACAATCAGATCGGCCATAGACACTTGTTTGCCGTCGGCCTGTGCGCTGTTGAATGTTTTCTGGATTCCTTCCAGGACATCCAGTACCTTAGCCAACTGTGCCGGGTTGTTGGCGGCCCAGTACTTTTGTGGGGCGAGGCGGATGCGTGCGCCGTTTGCGCCCCCGCGCTTATCCGAGCCACGGAACGTGGAAGCGGAAGCCCAGGCCGTGACGACCAGTTGAGAGACCGACAGCCCCGACGCGAGCAAGGCTGCTTTCAGGGTGGCGATGTCCTTTTCGCCGATCAACGGATGGTTTACTGCGGGCACGGGATCCTGCCAGATCAGCTCTTCGGCGGGTACTTCCGGGCCGAGGTAGCGGGCGCGGGGCCCCATGTCGCGGTGGGTGAGTTTGAACCAGGCCCGGGCAAACGCATCGGCAAGTTCGTCCGGGTTCTCGTAGAAGCGGCGGGAGACTTTTTCATAAGCCGGGTCCACGCGCAGGGCGAGGTCGGTGGTGAGCATCATCGGGGCATGGCGCAGGGCGGGGTCGTGCGCATCCGGTACGGAGCCGGCACCCGCGTTGCCTTTTGGTTTCCATTGGTGAGCACCGGCGGGGCTCTTGGTCAGCTCCCACTCATAGCCGAAGAGGTTTTCAAAGTAGTTGTTGCTCCACTGCGTAGGGGTGGTGGTCCAGGCACCTTCGAGGCCGCTCGTGATGGTATCGCCGGCGTTGCCGCTCCCGTAGGTGTTTTTCCATCCGAGGCTCTGCTCTTCGATACCGGCAGCAGCAGGCTCCCTACCTACGTATTTCCCCGGGTCGGCGGCGCCGTGTGTTTTGCCGAATGTGTGGCCGCCTGCGATCAGGGCTACGGTTTCTTCATCGTTCATCGCCATACGGCCGAAGGTCTCGCGGATATCGCGGGCGGCGGCTAATGGGTCGGGGTTTCCGTTCGGGCCTTCCGGGTTGACGTAGATAAGGCCCATCTGAACGGCGGCGAGGGGGTTTTCGAGTTCGCGATCCCCGCTGTAGCGCTGGTCGCCGAGCCATTCAGACTCCGAGCCCCAGTAGATATCCTCTTCCGGTTGCCACACGTCCTCGCGCCCGCCTCCGAAGCCGAAGGTTTTGAAGCCCATGGACTCCATGGCGCAGTTGCCTGCGAGGACCATGAGGTCGGCCCAGGAGATTTTTTTGCCATATTTTTTCTTGATGGGCCAAAGCAGTAGGCGGGCTTTGTCGAGGTTGGCGTTGTCCGGCCAACTGTTCAGCGGGGCGAAGCGCTGCGTACCGGAGCCTGCCCCCCCGCGGCCATCGGCGATGCGGTAGGTACCAGCGCTGTGCCAGGCCATGCGGATAAAGAAAGGCCCGTAGTGGCCGTAATCTGCTGGCCACCAGTCCTGGGAGGTGGTCATCAGCTCGAAAATATCTTTCTTGACCGCTTCCAGGTCCAGCGATTGGAAAGCTTCTGCGTAATTGAATTCCTCCCCCATCGGGTCTGTCAGGGAGGAATGTTGGCGCAAAATATTTAGTTTCAATTGGTTGGGCCACCAGTCCCGATTTGAGGTGCCTCCTCCGGCCACCTTTTTCAATGTGCCATTGGAGAAAGGGCACTTGCTTTGACTACTATCCATGTTTTATTTTTTAGAACAGGCTTGCTGGGAGGGGTATTCCCGAAGGTCAAAAACGCTTATCCCTTGAACACCCCCGCCGCAAGGTTAATGTTATTTTTCATGAAAGTAAATCTATATACCGAGCCAATGGTTCATCACTTTTTATGAAAAAATCAGGGATAAACGGCGTTCGGCGACTTTTTTAAAACAGACTTGTTGCGAGGGGTCAGCGAGGAGGGAAAAAAGAGTCATTTTTTATCCACATGAAGGCTTTTTGAGGGAGTCTAACCGGGCTATATGACCGAAAAAAGGCCTAATGTGGGAAAAAAAGGGCCTTTTTGACCCCTCGATGATTCCCCTCGCAACAAGTCTAACAAACGAGCGCCTTTTTCGATACTGCTCGGCAGCATCAAAAAAGGCGCTCGTTTGGAATATTTCACAGTGGCTCCCGGCGAAAAAAGTCTTTGTGGGAAGCCCCTATCGTTTTGTGGCCTTGGTCGCCTGACCTTACAGATCGTCCCCGAAGTCTTCCTCCTCCCCGAAGTATTGGTGGCGGTTTTCGAGTTCGGCTGCGCGGTCTTTGTGGGTGACCATGATCGTATCGAACTGGCGCTGGCCCGTACCTGCCGGGATGCGCTTGCCGACGATGACGTTCTCCTTGAGGCCGGAGAGGTTGTCCACTTTGGCACCGATTGCGGCGGTACTGAGGACTTTGGTCGTCTCCTGGAACGATGCTGCGGAGATCCAACTGTACGTTCCCAGCGACGACTTGGTGATGCCCAAGAGCAGCGGGCTGGACGTAGCGGCCACGGCATCCCGGTAGGTCACCAGCGCCTTATCGTTCCGCTTGAGGAAGGAGTTTTCCTCGCGGATTTGGCGCAGGGTCACCAACTGCCCTGGTTTCAAGCGGTTGGAGTCGCCCGATTCCGTGACTACCTTTTTATCGAATATCCAGTCGTTCTGCTCCAGGAAATCGTAGCGGTCCACGGCTTCTCCTTCCAGGAAGTTCGTATCCCCGGCATCTTCGATTTGGACGCGGCGCATCATCTGGCGGACGATCACCTCGATGTGTTTGTTGTTGATTGTGATGCCCTGGGAGCGATATACTTCCTGTACCCCGTTCACCAAGTATTGCTGCACGGCGAAGGGGCCTTTGATATTGAGGATATCGCGCGGTGCTACCGAGCCGTCGGACAGCGGGGTACCGGCGCGCACGAAGTCGCCGTCTTGCACCAGTACGTGCTTGGACAAGCCGATGAGGTACTTGCGTACCTGGCCATCTTTCGCGGTGATGGAAACTTCGCGGTTGCCCCGTTTTACTTTGCCGAAGTTGACGACGCCGTCAATTTCCGAGACCACGGCGGGGTTTGAGGGGTTGCGCGCTTCGAACAATTCCGTTACGCGGGGCAAGCCGCCCGTGATATCCTGGATTTTGCCCAAGCTTCTCGGGATTTTAGCGATTTTATCGCCTGCGCCGAGCTGCTGCCCATCCTCTACCGAAAGGTAAGAACCCACTGGTAGCGTGTAGCTTTTGATTTCTTCCCCATCGGCGGAGACGATAGAGATGACCGGGATTTTGCGTTTGTTCTTGCTTTCGATGATCACCTTTTCCGCGAAGCCCGTCTGGTCGTCGCGTTCCAGGCGGTACGTGACCCCTTCTTCGATGCTGTCGAAGCGGGCGGTACCGCTGAATTCCGAGATGATAACGGCGTTGAACGGATCCCAGTCGCAGATGCGTTGTCCTTTTTTAGTAATTTCCCGGTCTTTCACATAGAGCTGTGCGCCGTAGGGGATATGAAGGGAAACGAACTGCCGGCCCGTTTCGATGTCCACGATGCGGATTTCACCCGTACGCGACAAGACGGTGAAGGAGCTTTCGCCCCCTTCGGTATCGTATTGAGTGACCTTCATGCCATCGAACTCGATGCGGCCGTCGAATTTGGACGTAATTTCCGATTCCGTTTTCGACAAGGAGGCGACACCACCCACGTGGAACGTACGGAGGGTGAGCTGTGTACCCGGTTCGCCGATAGATTGGGCGGCGATGATGCCCACGGCATCGCCTGATTCCGCGATACGCCCGGTGGCCAGGTTTTTGCCGTAGCACTTGGCGCAAACCCCGCGCTTGGTCTCACAGGTGAGCACCGAGCGGATGGTCACCGTCTCGACTTCTGCGTCTTCGATGGCTTTTGCGAGGCGGGAATCAATATATTCCCCGGCGCGCAGGATGGCCTCATCGGTACGCGGGTGGTAGATATCGTGCAGCGTGTAGCGCCCCTCTATGCGGGAAGACAGGTTTTCGATAATTTTTTCACTTTCCTTGAGGGCGGATGTTTCGATACCGCGCAAAGTATTGCAATCTTCCTCATGGATGACCACATCTTGGGCGACGTCTACCAAACGGCGGGTCAGGTAGCCGGCGTCGGCGGTCTTCAAGGCGGTATCTGCAAGGCCCTTTCGGGCACCGTGGGTAGAGATGAAGTACTCTTGTACCGACAGCCCGTCCACGAAGTTGGAGAGGACGGGGTTTTCGATAACAGCCCCTCCTGAGTCGCCCGACTTTTTAGGCTTGGCCATCAGGCCGCGCAGGCCGCACAACTGCTTGATTTGCTGTTTAGAGCCCCGAGCGCCCGAGTCGAGCATCATATACACCGAGTTGAAGCCCTGTTT
>JBEGMH010000237.1:0-6807 GCA_041183125.1 Bacteroidota bacterium
TGGCCCACATGCTCATAGACTCCATCCGCAATGCCCAGCAGGATATGCTGGCCCGGGGGCTGCTCGAAGCGCGCAACGAAGCCAACAGCATCCTCCTGAGCGCGGATAAGTTCGTCGAGCAACACGCGGCCCTGTTCAGCGAAGAGGAACGCAGCACGCTCCTCCAACTCACCGAGGTGCTGCGCCGTGCGGTACAGGGCGAGGATAAAAATGCAATCAACCAGGCTATGGAGAAACTCAACACGTATTCGGCCCCGCTTGCCCATCGCGCTATGGACCACACCATCGCCGAAGCGATGCAGGGCAAAAAAATAGGTGCCTGAAAATCTATACACTATGAGCAAAAATAAACGCCCGGACCAGTTCGGGGTCGTCTTCTCCACCGACCCGAACTACGCTTTCCAGCACTCGGAAGAAAAACAGGAAAGCTTGCCCCCTGCACAGCAGAAGCTGAGGATACACCTAGACCGCAAACAACGCGGAGGAAAGGAAGTAACCCTGGTGACGGGCTTCCAAGGCAGCCCCGATGACCTGGAGGACCTGGGCCGTTTCCTGAAAAGCAAGTGTGGGGTCGGCGGCTCTGTCAAGGAGGGCGAAATCATCGTCCAGGGCGACCACCGCGACCGCGTCCTGGCTCTGCTCCTCGAAAAGGGCTACTCCCAAACCAAAAAGGCGGGCGGTTGAGTCAGAGTTTTCGGTGCTTTTTCTCCCAGGAACGCACCAGAAGCAACACCTGGCTGTAGCTCTTCATCCCTTCTTTAATGCCCTGGCTCTTTAGGTAGGAGTCGTACAGTTGGTACTGTAAGCGGGGAACGAGGTCTGGGTACCGATCCATAGCTTTCTGAATGGCCTCCAAATCCAATACAATCTCCCGGGGCAGGGCCGCTCTGGCCTTGCGAAACCCCTCGGAGTCATAGCGCCGGTATTCTACGGCTACATAGCGCCAGTACGCCAGGCGGCCCGCGTAGCGGATACCGGGGTCTTTGGATTGCAAACAGGCCAACGCGGCCCAGAAATTACATACGCCTTCGTTCCCAAACCCATATCCGTGCGCCATCTCGTGTGCTAAGGTAAAGGGCCACTGCACCGGATGCAGCCCTTTGTCCACATGCCCTTCGGCACTGAACGGCAAATATACCCCTGCCGTGCTGAACCTCAGCAGTACCCCGGATGGCTGTAACAACCGCACGCGGACCTTGCCCGCTGTCGGGTATCCCGAGCGGCGCAAGACCGAGGTCAGCGCGTCCCGTACGGTGTCTTCGAGCCCCGGGGGGAGGTCGCTTTCCGCAAAAGCCCTTCCCTTCGAACCGGGCAACTGCCGCCGGGCTTCGGCCAGAGCCCTGCTTTCTTCTTCGAAAGCCGACTTCAGCGCCGCTCCGTCCAAGGGTACCGGGGCTAACCCAAGCTGCTGCTCTACCGGAAGGCGATAATAGTTGAAGCCCCACATCCAGAAAAAGAAGAACAGCAGCCACCCAAGCCCGTTTAAAAGGGGGCGAAAAGCCCTGAACACTGCTCTACTCCCCACCACAATCCCCCGCAACGGGGCTATTTGCTGCTCCGCCGTTGCGGGGCGAATGCCTCGTTTTACCACAAAATCCCGTATGCGGACCATGCCCCATCCCACCAGAACTGCTAACAAAATATAGCAGGCGGGGAAAGGTAAAAAGGCCAGTACCGCATCTGCCATGCGGCGCAACCCCATGAACAACCCGCGACTGTACAGTACTTCTACGAGGCGTGGATGAAAGGACCCCAGTAGAGCCAACCCCAACGAGCTTGCCCCCAACAGAATTCCAGTTGTTTTTTTCAAAATTTTCAAAATTTTATATTAGACTTGTTGCGAGGGGTCAGCGAGGTGGGAAAAAAAGGGCCTTTTTGACCCCTTAATGATCCCCCTCGCAACAAGCCTACTTTGCTACTCAAAATATGTCTATTGAAGAACAACCCTTCGTAGCCGGTACAATGCGTCCATTAAAAAACCAGCCTATCTGAAACCCTGGCGCGAAAATATTTGTTTCCTGTTTTTCAGAGCGGTTCGCCGCGATTCTATCTGTCTTTTTTTAACCACGAAAATACTGTAAAAACCATGGCTTTCGTATTCACTGATGCGAACTTTCAAGAAACCGTATTAGAGCATAAAGGCGTTGCCGTTGTGGATTTCTGGGCAGAATGGTGCGGCCCCTGCCGCGTGGTAGGCCCCGTCATCGAAGAGCTCGCCGTGGAGTACCACGGTAAGGCCACTATCGGGAAGCTGGACGTAGACCACAACCCGGAGGTAGCCATGCGCTATGGCATACGGAGCATCCCGACTATCCTGTTTCTCAAAGATGGAGAGGTTGTGGATAAGCAGGTGGGTGCTGCTTCCAAACAGGTCCTCATGGAAAAACTCGCGCAGTATATCAAATAGGCTGGTTACAAGCGGCCTCAACGTTCGCGCAAGATTTGTTTTCTGCTAAAAAACCGCGTTCTTGAGGCCGCTTGGCTGCCCCGTAGATATCTGCTAAAGGGTCAAAAGCTTGTTTTCCTCAAAAAGCGTTAGGCAATGGAGCTGTTGAAACAGTATGACGTGCGGGATGCCGCCAATTTGGACCTGCTCGCCCGACAGGTGGTCGAGGGCTTTATCATCGGGCTGCACAAAAGCCCCTTCCACGGCTTCTCTGTCGAATTTGCCGAGCATCGGCTCTATAACCAGGGCGAACCCACGCGCAACATAGACTGGAAGGTCTTCGCACGCACCGACCGCCTGTTCACCAAGCGCTTCGAGGAGGAGACGAATTTGCGCTGCCAAATCGTATTGGACACTTCGTCTTCCATGTATTTTCCCGAGCCGGATTTGCAGAAAAAAGGAGGGCTGCCCAATAAAATTGGCTTTTCTTCCCTGGCCGCCGCCGCGCTGATGAACCTGCTCCAAAAACAGCGCGATGCCTTTGGCCTCACCCTGTTCGACAGCTCCGTCTATCAGCACTCTGCCTGCAAATCCAGTACGACCCACTACCGATTGCTCTTGTCCTACCTGGAACAGGCGCTGCAGCGCAAAGAGGCCAATAAATCCACTTCTGCGGCGAAAGCGCTGCACGAGGTGGCCGACAGCGTCCACAAGCGCTCTATGGTCGTCATATTCAGCGATATGTTTGAGCAGGGGGAAGATGCAGAGCACCTGTTCTCCGCCCTGCAGCACCTCAAGCACAACAAGCACGAGGTCATCCTGTTCCACGTCACCGACAAGTCGCGGGAGATAGATTTCGAGTTCGAGAACCGCCCGTACCTGTTCGTAGATATGGAAACGGGCGAAAAACTGCGCCTTCAACCGCATCAGGTCAAAGCGTCCTACATCGCTCAGATGGGGCAGTTCGTCGCCGACCTGAAATTCAAGTGCCTGCAATACCAGATTGACTTCGTAGAAGCCGATATCAGCCTGGGCTTCCGGAACATCCTGCAATCCTACCTGGTCAAAAGGTCCAAAATGCGAATCTAAAGGGTAAATCCCGTCGTCAAACCTGCTTAAACCTCTATGCTTTGAGCCCTGAAAAAATGCGCGTTGACAAATGGCTGTGGTGTGTACGGATTTTTAAGTCCCGCACCATTGCCGCCGATGCCTGTAAAGCAGGTAAGGTCAAGATGAACGATGTCCCCCTGAAGCCCTCGCAACTGGTCGCTGTCGGCGACGTGGTGGAGGTGCGCAAAAATGGGTTCAATTTCAGCTTTCAGGTGCTGCAACTGCTCAAAAGCCGGGTGTCGGCACCGATCGCCCAAGCCTGTTACGCCAACCAGACGCCGGAGGAGGAGCTCAACAAGTACAACGACTGGTTCATCGGGAAAGGTGCTCCGGAGCGGCGCGACCGCGGCGCCGGCCGCCCCACCAAGCGCGAGCGCCGTCAAATCGACGATTTCAAGTTCAACCCCGACCTGGACTGGGACGACCTGGACTGACCTACTCCCCGGGCTTCACCTCAACCCTGGGCGGCAACAGCTTGTACAGCAAGGGCGTCACCACCCGGCTGAGAAGGGTCGAACTGATCAAGCCGCCAATCAACACAAATGCAAGCGGCGAGACCAGGGGCGAACGCTCCAGGGCCAAAGGAATCAAGCCGCCAATCGCCGTGAGGGTCGTCAGCAGGATGGGCAGGAAACGCGTTTCGGCGCCCTCCACCACCGCTTGGTCCAGCGGCATGCCGTTCTCCCTCAGTTGGTTGGTGTAATCCACCAACAATATGGAGTTTTTGATCTCAATACCCATCAGCGCAATCATCCCTACCGTGGCCACGAACGACAGGGTCTCGCCAATCGCGTAGAGCAGGCACAAGGCACCGATGACCCCCAGCGGGATCACCGAGAGCACGATAAACGTACTTTTGAAGGTCCGGAACTCGAGTACGAGGATAGCAAAAAGCCCAAAAACAGCGATCAGGACGATCGTCCCCATCCCTCCGAACGATTCGGCACGGGTCTCCAACTCGCCCCCGGCAGCGATGCTCAAGCCTTCCGGTTTTTCCCACTGCTGCACCTTGTCGAGGACCTGCTGTGCCAGCTCGTTGGTATTGTAACCGGTGGCCACGAAAGCCGTGATACCGGCAAAGCGCTCCTTGTTGAAGTGGCGCAGGATGGGCTGGGCACTTTTCAGCTCGAGGGTGGCCACTTGCTCGATAGGGACCAAAGCACCGCTGAGGGAAGTGATGTACATCCGCGAAAAGACCTCCAGGGCATCGTCCTTGTTTTTATCGAGCGACACCAGTATGCGGTATTCGTCCCCGCTTCCCGTGCGGAGCTGCCCGATTTCCAGTCCGGCTAAGCCCAGGCGTACCGTACGGGCAATTTCGGCGACCGGGATGCCCAACATGCCCGCTTTTTCTTTGTGTACGACTATTTCCAGGTCGGTCTTGACCGTGGAAAGGGGGTTGCTGACGTAGATCAGGCCCGGTGTAGAGAGCATGAGCCGCTCTACGCGGGCAGACCAGGCGCGCAGCGTGTCCAGGTCGTCGGATTTCACGCGGATCTCGACCGGTGCCTCCACCGGCGGTCCCTGGGAGAAACGCCGCACCTGGATAGTGGCCCCCGGGTACTGCAAAAAGCGCTCCCGCAAACTGTCGGTAAAGGCAGAAAGTTCCGGTACCCGAACCTCCGGGCGCATCTGTACGTGCAACTGGGAAAAATTCGTGGCGTCCTTTTTTTGAAACTCGTTGTAGTAAATGCGGGGATTGCCCCGGCCCACGTTTGCGCTAACCCCTACGACGCGGGCATCTTTTAACAACTCGCTTTCCACCTCCTGCGCTACGGCATCGGTGGCGTCCAGGGAAGTGCCCAAGGGAGTCTGTATATCTACCAGAAACATCGGCTTTTCCGACATGGGGAACAAGCTGAACCCAATCGCAGGCACCAGGCCAAGACTGGCTAAGAAGAGCAGTGCCGTCAGGGATAAGGCCGTGCGCGGATGGCGCATCGCCCACTCCAGTACCTTTCGGTACGGGTCGTTCAGGTAGCGCTTGAACGCCCGCAGGAAAAAGTTGCCCTCCGTCTGCTCGTGTTTTTTTAACAGTATGTTCGATAGAAACGGTATAATCGTCAACGCGACCAGCAGGGAGGCTAAAATAGTGACTAAAATAGCCACGGGGAGGCTTCGTATGAAATCGCCCGACGACTCCGGTAGGAAGGCGAGCGGTAAAAAGGCCAGGATGAGCGTGGCCGTACAGCCGATGACCGCTACCCCGATCTGTTTGGTCGCGAGGATGGCTGCTTCCTTCTTGGAATATCCAAGGCGCAGAAAACGCTCTATGTTCTCGACGACGACGATGCTGTCGTCCACCAACAGGCCCAGGGAAATGACCATGCCCACAATGCTGAGCTGGTTGAGGGAGTAGTCGAGTAAGTCGAGCGCAAACAAGCCGATGGACAACGACAGCGGGATGGAAATCATCACGACGGCAGATGCGCGCAGGCCGAGCGGGAGCAAGGTGAGGAGTACGAGCAGCACGGCGATACCGAAGTCTTTGCCCAGGCCGAGGAGCCTCCGCTCCACGTTTTCGGCCTGGTCAAATGCGATTTCGAGCCGGATATGTGCGGGAAGGCTCTCCTTGAACGACGCTAACAGGGGCTTTATCCGGGCATCGTTTTGCACGATATTTTTCAAATCCTTGAGCATGGCGATGACCCAAACTGCTCTTTCGCCGTTGTATCGGGCCCGATAGACCAAGTCCTCTTCGCTCAGGGCTACGTCGGCTACGTCGGAGAGCAGCACTATTTTGCCGTCGGTGCCGCTGTGTACCACGGCTGCCCGCAGGTCTGCCAACTCCAGGAACCTGCTGTTGGTCTTGACGTTGAACCGCCGCGACCCGAGGTCAATACTGCCTCCCGGGATATTGACATTCTGGCTTTGCAAGGCTCCGATAACCTGGTTGACCCCAATGCGATAGCGCGACATGCGCTCCAGGTCCAGGAGAACCTCGATTTGTTGTTCCGGAAAAGCCTCTCGGTTTACTTTTTTTAGGTCGGGGATGTTGTTTTCGAGCGATTTCTCCAATTTTTCGGCATAGGCGGAGAGTTCCGCGTACGATGCGGTCTCAGAGACCAACCCGGCTTGTAAGATGGCCACATCAGAGGAAGAGGCGCGCACTACGTTCAGGGCGGCAAGCTCTTTGGGGAGGGTGTTGCGCAGGCGGTTCACTTCCCGCACCACGTCGTTGTTGCGGGCGTCTATGTCTACGCCGTATGAAAACTCCACGCGCATGGAGAGCAGCCCGTCTTCGCAGTCGGTGATCACTTTTTTAATATCGTCCAGCTCGTACAGGGCTTCTTCGATGGGGTCGGCGACCA
>JBEGMH010000238.1:0-3117 GCA_041183125.1 Bacteroidota bacterium
TCTCCGCCTCAAGACCGGTGCGATTGCACACCAGGTATTCTTTGATTTTTTCAAGGAAACCAGTCCACGGAACGCCCGTACAGACATCGGCCAGCAGCAGTCCCTGCTCTCCGTGGATGGGGGAGGGGCCACCCAGACCCTCCAAACCTACGGCCAACTGACCTGGAAGCCCGGCGAGCGCTGGGTCATCCACTCCGGCGTCCACCTCCTGCACCTCACCCTGAACGGCAGCTCAGCCCTCGACCCCCGCTTTTCCGCATCGTACCAGATCAGCCCTGCCCAGCGCTTGTCGCTCGCCCTGGGGCGCCACAGCCAGATGCTGCCCCTGGCCGCCTACTTTTTCAACACCCGGCAAAGCTATCCCAACCGCGAGCTGCCCATGGTCTATTCCCGGCAGGCCGTATTGGGGTATAGTATCGTCACCCCTGCCAAACTCAAAATTACCCTCGAAGGCTACGCCCAATGGTTGGCCAACGTGCCCGTAGAGCCCCGTACCGGCTCCACCTACTGGATGCTCAACAACCAGTCGGACTTTCCGGAGTTTGCCGTGCGCCCGGAAGGCACGGGGACCAACAAAGGCATAGACCTGACCCTGGAAAAATTCTTTTCCAACCAATTTTACTTCCTCATCACCGGCTCCCTGCTCGATGGCCGGTTCACGGCTTATGACGGGCGCAGCTTCCATACCCGCTTCAGCAACCGTTGGGCGAGCACGTATACGATTGGCCGCGAGTTCACGTTCCGCAAAGGAGGTGTCTTGCAGGTCGGTACCCGTATCCTGCGCAACGGGGGCTTCCGCTATTCGCCGTACGACCCTGTTGCCTCCGCGTTCAGCGGTCGCTATGTCGAGCTCGAAGGGGCGCAGTGGAGCGCCCAGGTACCCGCCTACATGCGTTTCGACGGGCGTATCGCCTGGCGCAAAAACCGCCCCCGCCACACCTTCAACCTGTCGCTCGACATACAGAACCTCACGGGCCGCGACAACATCAACAGCGTCGGGTATGACCCTGCGCGCAACACGACCTACTTCAGCGCCTATGACGGCAGCGATTTTATCCCTATTTTGGGGGCACAGTGGGATTTTTGAAAAAAAATTATCCCGAGGGTTCGGTGAAAACTAGCGGTTTTTAAAGATTAGCGATGTCCATATACCATCCGGGGTGAGTACCTGTACCTGATAGACCCCTGCTGGGCGGTTTGAGAGGTCTAAGGTATGGGTTGAGTGGGTGGGCGAAGATTCCATGGTCTGCTCGATTACCCGCTGTCCGCTTGCGGAAGACACACGGATGGCAAAGGGCCCACGTAGTGCGGTCAGCAGTTCGAGTAGGAACACACCGGAGCTAGGGTTTGGGTATAATCGGATAGCCTCGGAAGGAATGCGTTCGCCCAGGAGGCCTATGTCCGTGATTTCCGACCTGGAGGCCCTCAATTCGGTGATGGCACTGATACCGCCGGCGGTGAACGCATTGGAAGCGTTGACTACCTTAGCGTAACCCAAGGGTGCAAATACGGCTTCGGCCTCTAGTTCCAGGCGGAGGCTTTCGCGCCAAACCTTTACAGTGAAGCGTTCCCCAGCAGCAGGGCCCTCTTTAGCAGGTGTCCGTTCATCGTCGCCATAGACCAGGAAGTAGTTCAGGCCCCCTGTCCAGGCCACGTAGCCAATACACCGTTCGTTGTAAAACACACCAATTTGATCGCCTCGTTCGAGAGGTTTGCCCTCTATGGAAGCATTTAGTTCCCTGGGTAGGAGGATGGCATGCCGATGGAGGGTCGTGGTGAACGGCCAGTTGGCTGGTGGGGGATTTTTACTTCCTTCCTGGATGATCTCAACATTTATTTGCGCCATACCGACAGGACCGTTCAAAGAGATAAATCCAGATCGAAGATCGGTTGTATTGGGCTGGCAGGAAACCAAAAGGGTAGCGCTATCACTGCCCGAAGAGGGGGATAAAGATAGCCAGGGCATATTTTCCAATACGTTCCACGAGACATTGGACTGGATGGTAAATGTAATATCCCCTCCCTTGTCAGGGGCGATGATGCTGGCGGGTGCAGCATGGATAAACGGTACAACCTGCTGGATAAACAGCGAATAGTCCTCGACCTCTCGCGCAATGAGTCGCGATGCACAAGGAGTATCCCCGTATTCTACAGAAATGCTGACGCGCATTCGGGTTTTGCCAGGTTGGGCATCGAGGGGGATTCGGATTTCATCCATGATGCCTGCGTGGGATGCTATCCGTGATGTATATTTTTTCAATACATTTTCGTAAGGATCATTAAAATCGTTATCCCGGTTGAAATCAATCCACATATTCCAATAGACGACCGCATTTGGGAGGCTTGGTACGCTGTTGCTGGCCAGCGAGACCGGGTACTTTTTTCCTACCTGGATGTGGGCCGCGAGATCGGTATAGTTGGCATATCCGAGGTCGTTCCCGGATATTTTGGACAAGTCTCCCAGCCCGGCCCTGGTGATCCAAAGGGTGGTGTTCCCGGAAGAGTAGCAATATGGGTCGTCGCAGCCCGACAGTTGGACCTCCAGGGTTTCTGACCAATCGGAGGCCGTGACGGTATCCGGGGGGGCTGGACAGACCGCCTGCACCTGTAGGGAATACTTCCCACAGGGTTTCAGGCCGGGCAATCGCACTCCTGTGAGAGCGGTATCCCTGCCATAAGATTGCCAGTTGGTGGCCCCCGATTCTTTTATCCGGTAGTTGAAAGAGGAGGCCCCTGGGATGGTATCCCAAACCGCATGCAGCCAATGATAGCCGTTATCCGCCAATCTGATGTTTTTGGGGGGGGTGCAGACAATGGCACTTTTTACTTCGATGCTATAGTCTTCTACTTCGCGGTCGCCTATGAATGAACAAGGTGTGTTACCCGGTTCAGTGGACACATTGACCCGCATACGCGTTTTTCCCAACTTGGTATGGGCAGGGATGGCGATGTGCCCTGTAATACTCTTGATCTGACCTGCCTGCTTAGAGAAGACCAGTTCCCCCGGGTCGTTGAAGTCATTGTCCTGGTTAAAGTCGATCCATATATTCCAATACAAGGAAGTATTGGCGGCCAGCCCGTAATCGCTGCTGGCCAGCGTGACGGGGTAGGTAAAAG
>JBEGMH010000239.1:0-5522 GCA_041183125.1 Bacteroidota bacterium
CTCCCGGGCATCCCCAACGCCTTCGTCGCCGGGGATTACCGCGGCGGACTGGTGCCCCCCGGTACCTACACCCTGCGCCTCATCCTGGGCCGCGATACGCTGGGCGCAAGTATTTCCGTACTCACCCCGCCCGGCACTGCCTTCCCCACCACTGCCTACCGCACACAGGAAGAACTGCTGCTCGCCCTCGAACGCCAAATCCGGGACATGCACCATGCTGCCCTGCGCATGCGCCTCCTGCGCGACCAGGTGCGGCAATTAGTCCAGTACTTCGAACAGGAAGAAGAGCTCCGCGAGCTCGCAGCCGCCGGCAAAGCGCTGCTGAACCGATTGGAGGATTGGGAAAAAACCCTCCTCGAACCCCGCCAACACACCGCCCAGGATATCATCAACTTCCCAGGGAAACTCAGTGCCGACTGCCTGCAGCTCAAGGCCCGCATAGACGGAGCCGACCCCCGTGTCACCGAGGGCGCCACACAACGCCTCGCCGAACTCAAGCAAGCCTGGCAACAACACCGCCTGCGCATGGAGGAAATCATCCACCGCGAATTGGCCAGCTTCAAGAAAAGTTTTCAGGAAAAAGATATCCCCGGCCTAATCGTGCCGGGCGTCAACTCGTTTTGAACACAACAGTAGACTTGTTGCGAGGGGAATCACCAAGGGGTCAAAAGGCCCTTTTTTCCCACCTCCCTGACCTCTCGCAACAAGTCTACTGTTTTTTTAGGCACAGCTTTCTCAATTAATCCGCCAAGTTGTTACCTTTGCGCGACATAACCGAAAATACCATCATGGAAGCAAGCAATACCTCGACCCGCCAAGACTGGGTCATCTTTTTTATCTCCCTCGCCGTCATGATCGGCTTCTTCATCTATGCCGATGAGTGGTTCTGGCTCGCGCTGCCCTTTGTGCTGACCTACTTCGTCCGCGCCCTGCGCATGATGTAACCCCGTCCAGGCCATGCCGATTCCCGACTTTTCCATGTTTGAGAACCGGCTCCGCAAGAACCTGAAGCACCTGCAGAAGTGGGCGCAACGGCAGTCCGTGTCCTGTTTCCGCGTATATGACGCAGATATCCCCGAGTTCCCGCTCATGGTGGACGTATATGAACAGGCGCTGTACGTCGCGGAATACAGCCGCAAACACCCGCTCAGCGAGGAAGAATACTCCCTTTGGTTGAGCGGCTCCTTGCTCACCCTTTCGGAATGCCTCAGCATCCCGAAGAACCTGATTTTCCTGAAACTGCGCCACAAGCAATCCCAGGGCCTGCAATACCAGAAAGCCGCTGACCTGCAGCGCGAGTTCTGCGTAACGGAAAACGGCCTCCGCTTCTGGGTCAACCTGAGTGATTACCTCGATACGGGACTGTTCCTGGACCACCGCGACACCCGCGCCCTGGTGCGGGACCTGGCCGCCGGCAAAGATGTACTCAACCTCTTCGCCTACACCGGCTCGTTCAGCTTGTACGCGGCTGCCGGGGGCGCCCGCAGCACGACCACCGTGGATATGTCCCACACCTATCTCAAGTGGGCCGAGCGGAATATGCGCGAAAATGGCTTCCACGGCCCCCAACACCGCTTCCTGCAAGCAGACGCCGTGGCCTGGCTGCGCGACGACGACGGCGTCCGCTACGACCTGATCGTGTTGGATCCGCCCTCCTTCTCGAACAGCAAGCGCATGAAATCCGACTTTTTTGACGTGCAAAGGGATCACCCTTTCCTCATCCACCGCTGCATGGAGCGGCTACGGACGGGCGGAAAACTCTTCTTCTCCACCAACCTGCGCAACTTTGAGTGCCAGATACCAGCGGCACAGTGGCCTTACCGCGACATCAGCCGACTGACCACACCGGAGGACTTCCGCAACCGCAAGCCCCATTTTTGTTTCGAGTTCAGCAAAGGGTAAGCTACAAAGCCCCCTTCTTGAACTTGATGCCGCAGCCGATGGCTTTCGTCGTCGTCGTCTCGGGCTCCTTGCCGGCTTCCAGGGCGGTGATAGCTTCCTCCACGTACTTATGGGTGACGGCGCCGGCGTCCTGCGGATTGTCGTCAATCGCTCCGATATAGCGGACTTTCAGCGTTTTATCCAACAGGAATACGTGGGGCGTGCGGGTTGCGCCATACTGCGGGAAGACCTTCTGCCCTTCATCCAGCAGGTAGGGAAAATCGAATTGCTTATCTTTGGCGCGCTTCTGCATCTTGGGGAAGCTGTCGCCGGAAGAGAGGTTGGGATCGTTGGGCTGGATGGCAATGACCGGATAGCCCTTGGGCGCCATTTTCTTGTTCAGCTCGACGAGCCGGTCTTCGTACATGACCGAGTAAGGGCAGGTATTGCAGGTGAAGGTCACGATGAAGCCCTTGGCTTTCTTGTAGTCTTTGAGGGAAACCATTTTCCCGTCCACGTTCTTCAAGCGGAAGTCCGGGGCGGTATCGCCTACTTTGAGGCCGCCCGTCGGCAAATCGGCAGATACCCACAGGGCGGTGCCGGTCAGGAGGAGGATAAGCGTTTTGAACATGCGTGTCATATTTGTAAAAATTTGGTTATCAATTTTTTATAAAAAAATTAAGCTACAATGCATCCGGGTCAAATGACTGTATCCAATTGGTTAAATCGCCATAATCGGCAAATTGTTCGCCGTAAAAGGCCCGTTTGCCCTCTTTGAGGAGCAGGGTTGCCGGGATGGCGCCGCTCCACTCCGGGGAGACGCGGTCTATCCAGTCGTTGTAGCGCCCGTCGGCGAGCATCAGCACGGTTGCCTGCAGCTTTTTTTCCGCTAAAAAAGGCCGCAGCTTGCGGTCGAGGTCTTTTTTGAAATCCAGGCTCACCAGACAGACCTTGACTTTTTTCCCGGCGGTTTTTTCGTGGAGCGTTTCGAAGTAGGGCATTTCCTCGACGCAGGGCGCGCACCAGGTAGCCCAGAAGTTAAAGACGTAGAGGGTATCGTTTTGTACGTCGAGCAGCGGCGCAAAATCGTCAAAGCGCTCATATACGGTGAGTTCGGAAGCAGGTGCGTCGTTTATTTTTTGCTCTGGTGCATCTTTTTTTTCCGGCGCACAGGAAGCGAGGAATACTGCGGCGGCGAAGAGTACCGCAGGGTACACAGCACCCCTTCGCGGGACGTCATTTGAAAAAATCCACATAACAAATTGGTTTTTAGATAAAAATCCTTTTCCAAACATAAAAGAGCGCTTTACGCTATCTTCCGGAATGCGATGTTATCGGATTCCAGGCCCGAGGCGCGGAGTCCGGCGGGGATATCGGAGACGGGTACCAGGCCTCCCTGTCCGTTGATGAAAAAGGCAGCATAGCCCATTTCGAAGAGCAGGTGTGCAGCCCGCTCGTGCGAAGAAGCCGGTCGCCCGGCTAAGAATTCCATCACGACCGTAGGGGCATTGGCTTCGTTCAGGGTGCGGCGCATACCGGAGAGTACGCGGTCTTCGGCCCCTTCGACGTCTATCTTGACCAAAGTCGGGTAAAAGTCCGGCATCGTGTCCAGGAAGGAATCGAGGGCGACCGAGGGGGTGCGGATTTCCCGGGGGCGGTACTTTCCGAACCAGGGTTCCTGTTCGTACTGCCCGACGTGGAGGGCGTTGTACTCCGAGTAGCGGGTTGGGAACTCAAAAAAGCTGAGCACGTCGTTTTTTTCGGAAACGGCCTGCCGGATCGCCTGGGTATTGGCGCAGGCTCGGGTGTTTTCTGCCAAGAGTTGAAAAGAAGCAGGGCTGGGCTCGAACGCGAGCACGGCCCCGTGTTCCCCTACGAGCTGGGAGGCCAGGAGGGAAAAGAAGCCGAAGTGGGCACCGATATCCACGAACCCGTCCCCTGCTTTGAGGGAGCGGACGAGGTAGCGGGCGAGGCGAATCTCGGAAGGGTGGGTTTTCGCGCCGGTGAGGAAGATGTCCAGTCCGCCGGGGAGCGCTACGCGCATTTTTTTTTGAAAAAAAGTATCGGCTTCGGTATGCCAGGCGCGGCGCAGCAGCGGGTAGGCGAGGTGGGTGAACCCCGTTCCCAGGGCGTAGCGCAGCGGGGCGGCCAAGAAGCGCCCTAATTTGCCGGTTTGGGCCAATGCTTCGGCGCGGTCGAGTCGTTGGAGGAGCGCTTCCATCAGTTCAGGGTAAATTCGATGCCCAGGCGTTCGAGTTCCCGGGTGAAAGCGGTATCCACGTGTACTTTCCGCTCGGTGGACAGCATGCCCACCTTGATGCGTTGCAGGGGGTCAATGAGTTCCATGCGCAGCTTGTGTTGTCCGCGGTGGGTTTGGCAGAGCAGGTCCAGTTGTTCGATGAGGTCTTGGGAGAGCAGGTCCACGACCAGTTTGAGGGTGATGGCCTCGGTCAGTTTTTGGCCGACGGATTCCAGGAGCAGGATATCGGTCGGTTTGAATTCCGTCTCGGCGTCGTTGCGCCAGTTGCGCTGGAAGCGCCCTTTGAGGAAGAGGGCCATATTCTCGATCAGCAGGTGGCGGAATTTTTGGTATTCTTCCCCGAAGAGGCGGATTTCGAGGCTTCCGGAGTAATCGCTGATTTCGAAGATGCCCCAGCCGTTGCCGTTTTTGCCGATTTTGTGGGTAGCGTGGGTCAGCAGCCCTGCCAGGTTAATACTCGGTTTGGCCTGGTGTTCCTGGATTTCGCTGAGCGAGCAGGTGACGAAGCGTTTCAGTTCGAGCTGATAATCGTCCAGGGGGTGTCCGCTGATGAAGATGCCGGTCACTTCTTTTTCCCGGTTGAGGAGCTCGACCAGGGTCCAGGCTTCGCAGTCGGGAAAGGGGGGCGCCGGGACGTCCACTTCCTGTCCGACACTGCCGAAGAGCGAATGGGAAGCTTGTTGTTTTTGGTTTCGGTAAGCGGTGCCATAGCGCAGCGCGTGCTCGAGCAGGGAGTCGTATTTATCGGAGGGGGCGAAGTACTGGGCGCGGTGTGCGCCTTCGAAGCAATCGAAAGCACCGCCCAGGACCAGGCTTTCCAATACTTTTTTGTTGACGGCCCGCATATTGAGGCGGCGCACGAGGTCGAAGATGCTGCGGTAGGGGCCGTTTTGGGTGCGTTCTTCCAGGATTTCCTCCACAGGGCCTTCGCCCACGCCTTTGAGGGCGGAGAGTCCAAAGCGGATACAGCCCTCTTTATTGACGGAGAAATCGGAGGCGCTTTCGTTGATATGGGGCCCCAGCACTTTGATGCCCATCCGACGGCATTCATCGAGGAAGAAGGTCAGGTCGGTGATGTTGCTCTTGTTGTGGGTCAGCACGGCGGCCATGAACTCAGCCGGGTAGTGCGCTTTGAGGTAGGCCGTCTGGAACGCTACGAAGGCATAGCAGGTGGAGTGGGATTTGTTGAAAGCATAGGAGGCGAAAGCTTCCCAGTCTTTCCAGATTTTTTCCAGTTTGTCTTTCGGGTGCTTATTTTTCGAACCCCCTTCGAGGAATTTGGGCCAAAGGGCGTCCAGTTCGGCTTTTAGTTTTTTCCCCATGGCCTTGCGCAGCTTATCGGCCTGGCCTTTGGTGAAGCCGGCTAATTTCTGGGACAGCA
>JBEGMH010000240.1:0-6914 GCA_041183125.1 Bacteroidota bacterium
CCTCAGGACCAATGAGTGGCGCCTACTCTATAAAGAGAACCGCAATGGCACGCGGGAGCAAACGGAACTTTACTGCCACTCTGCCAACTATGCCTCCAAGGGTATCCCCGAGGATGGGCGCGAAATGGACAATTTGTTGTACGAGCTGAAGTCAAATAACCCTAATTATACCTTTTTGAATTCAATAGTCAACAGCCTCTACGATCAAAGCAAAGCCATACGAAGTGGAGCGAAGTAGGGAATGTGAAAAAGTTTATTTGGGGGGGGGCCGGTCTTCCCAAATAAACTTTAGACTTGTTGCGAGGGGTCGGCGAGTAGGGGAAAAAGATGTCTTATTTGTCCCTTCAGCACCCCTCGCAACCTGTTTATATGCCCCCTAGGGGGTCGGATAAAAAACCTGATACGCACCAAAGTATCCAAACCATGCAAAAACAACTCGCCCTATCTGCGCTGTTCGTCGCTTTCTTCTTAGGTGTCCAAGCGCAAAACGCCTACTTAGACGCTTGGAAAATCGTACGGCTCAAAGAAAAATACGCTTCGGTTTGGGAAGATATCCGTCGGGAAAATTTTCCAGCTGGCCTTTCAGAGCAGGAAAAGCAGCTCCTGCGCGAAACCCAGGCGTTCACAGAGTCCCCGTTTTCAGCCCATTCTGCCCTTCGCTTGGTGCAGGCCAAGCCCTATAATGCCCTCATGGCCGAGCAGGCCATCCTCGAGGTGCCGGAAGGGGATGCCGCGGGGTTGGGACTTGCCGGCACGGCTGTTGACCTGCGCTCCACGTTGAGCGTATTCAACCAGCCCCTGGACAAATCGAAGGTTTCGGCCAAGGTGGTCGAAGCGACCACCCAGCTTTTGGCTAAGCGCACCCGCGACGAACTGATCGCTGTTTTCTTCGAGCTGTTCCGCTCCAAAATACAGTCAAACGTGTACCTGCATACGTTCTTTCCCAGTACGTACAAGCTGCTGCAGCTCCAGGGCGGGTACGGGAGCCCTGCGCTGGGGACCAACTGGAGCAATGTGTTCGAAACGGATCTGGGAGGTATCCCCTTCCAGATCGAAACGCTGATTGCACTGAAAAACCCTGAATTTGCGAAAAAAACAGAAGGCAAACTCCTCTCGGCTGCGCTGTTGTCGGCCCGCTTGTTCAAATCACGAGCCTCCGCATTGGGCGTGATGGGGTATCTGGAGTCCCGATTTTCCGAGGCGGCCGGGCCGGGGGCGGAAGAACTCCGCAAGGGGGTTGCTTTTTCGGCTATGATGGCCAACAACCTGCGCGGTACGGATGCGGCCGTCCCTTTTCTCTCTCCCGATTCCCTGGAAGCACTGGGGCCTGAGGGGAGAACCTATTTCTGGGCTCTCCTGTACCAGCGCCATAGAGGCGTATTCAGTACGCTTGGCTTAGTGCCCAGCCCGGACAACATCGAGCAGTTCCATGCCCTCGCCGGCAGCATGTCTTTGTTGATGTCGCGCTTTGGCCCAATGGCAGGGAATACCCCCGACTGGGTCGCGCAGTCGCGTACCCTGCTGGATGTGGTGGAGATGGGGTTCAAAGCACCTCACATGGTAAACGGGGGTACATTGGATGAATACTACCAAAGTGCGTTCTACCAGCAAAAAATGTCGGTTCCGCGCAATGTGCTCACCCTACTGGAGCTCTCCCGCAACCGACAGTACGGTTTAGCCGTTTTAGGGGCGCTGGAGATGCTGGACACCTACCTGCCGATGCTGAAAAACGATGAAAAAGAACGTGCCGGGTTGGAAAAATTGGCCTACTACGCCAATTTCCTGTCCGATATCGTCACGGCGGGGAGCAGTGCGGAAGTCACGCAGATCATGGAGCGCTATGTCATGCCCACCGGGTCCTACCGGATCAAGCGCTCGGTACCTTTTGCCCTCGACATCAACGCCTATCCCGGTTTATTTCTCGGTGCCGAATTTTTAAAGGGGAGTTTTCCCTTCCGCAAAGACGAGCTCAGCATCGTGAACGGCATCGCAACCCCCGTCGGCATCGCGCTGAGCACGGGCTTTGTCAAAGAAGGGAAAACGAGCGGGCATGGGCTGTCCCTTTTCATCCCCGTCGTGGATGTCGGGGCTGCTTTCAGCTACCGTTGGTCTAATAAAACAGGAGGCTTGCCGGAAAAATTCAAGCTCTCCCAGATCTTCGCCCCGGGTGCGTATTTGGCGTGGAACATCAAAAGGGCTCCGGCCAGTATCCTCGCCGGTGTTCAGCACACGCCCGCATTGCGCAGTGTGCGCAACGGCAACAACGAGGCAGTACAGGAAAACACCCTCCGCTTCGGGATGACCGTTTCAATGGACATCCCGGTATTCAGCCTGATCCGCTGATTTATACTACTTTTGCGCGGTAAAGTTAACCAAACGATAAGCTATGGAACACCTTATTCACGTCACCGCGATAGACCGGGAAGGCAAAGCGCACGTATTGGAAGCCCCTACCGACATGAACATGAACCTCATGGAGCTGTGCAAGGCCCACGAGTTGCCGGTGGAGGGCACCTGTGGAGGGATGGCGTTGTGCTCTACCTGCCATGTTTATATTTTGAGCGACCACGAGCTGCCTGCTATGGGCGAGGCCGAAGAAGACATGCTAGACCAAGCCTTCGTCGTGCGGGAAAACTCCCGTTTGGGTTGCCAAATCCCTCTCCGCGACAACCTGGAGGGCCTGGTTTTTGAACTGGCCCCACAGGCGTCGTAGGGTTGCTATCGCTGTATCCACAGCTTGTGCCCCTGCTGGAAGGTGTTGCCGATGAACAGCAGTTGGTAGGCACCGGAAGGATAGCGGCTGAGGTTCAGTTGGGTATTGACCTCTGCCACGCGTCCGAGTTCCCATTGTTGTAGCTTGCGTCCGAGCAGATCAAACAGCAGTACGTGGACCTCATCGGGGCTAGCCAGTTTGAGGTCTATCTGTGCGGATGTCTGGGCGGGGTTAGGGTACACCCGCAACTGCCCGCCGGCCTGTGCAAGGTCGCTCAGGCTGGTGATGGAGGCTATGGACACGCTTTTGAAGGCTACGTCTGAGCAGGTTCCACTCGTAGCGGTCAGGATGACCTGGTACTTGCCGGGGGAGCGGTACGTATGGATCGGGTTTTCTTCCCGGCTGGAGTTCCCGTCGCCCATTATCCAGTTGAACTGGCTGGCGGCGGTCGAGCTGTTTTTAAACGTCACGGTGGCTGTCCCGTTCGATATCGTCACGGTATCGGGCGAGGTGAAGGCCGCTTTCACGCCCGTGGTAGACTTATCCACGGTGATACGGGCGGGCACGCGCCCGCAGGGGTAGTTGTATTCCACTTCCCAGTCGTAAAACAAGGGATACACGAGCGGGTCTTGTCCGGAAGCAGCCCGTATGGAGAGTACGCCGGGAACGGTGTATGGATAGGCTACTTCGGTTTTGCTGATGCTCAATTCCCGGCCTACGGAGATATCCAGGATATATCCCTCCCCGACTTCTATGCTGAAATCGAGGGTCAGGCGGGTAGCCCCGGTGCGTGAGACGTTGACCAAGCGCTGTTGGATACTGCCATCCGGCCGGCGCAGGCGGATATTGCGCGGGCCGGCGACGGAGGCATACACCAAGACGCTGCGCAGCGTGAACGGTGCCAGGCAGTCAAAGACCAGCCCACCGGTAGTGGAGTCAGACAGGGCGGTCACGCCGCTGGTGTTATCCGTTTTCCCTACTTTTTCATTGAAGCGGAGTTCTGCAAAAAAAGTGGTGTCGGAGCTGAGCGGGCCGGTGTAGAAACTGGTTCCCTGGGCCAGCGCGGTACCTCCTTCCGAACGGTTGTACCAGCGGAGCACCCCATTGCCCGTGTAAGGGGTTGTGATGAGGTTCCGCCCGGTCGAACAGACGGTGGGGGTAGCTATGGACAAGGGCGGCAGCAGGGGCTGGGGCGTCACCGTGGCCCTCCGCTTCAGTTGGTTGTTGAGGGGGCGGTCGTCGGTTTTTCCGTTGGGGTTTCTCAGTTCGACCTCGATGGTATAGCCCCCGAACCCCGCGGAGAACTCGGGCAAGGTATAGGTGGTCGAAGCGCCCGGCAATAGGGTCCCCGTCCATTTGATGGTAGCCATGGGGGTGGAGCTGAATTCCCGGCGCACGATGATGTCCAGGGAACGGAGCGTTTCCTTGCCCGCATTCAGGAAAGCGACGTCTAAGTATAGCTGGCCGCCGCAGTTCAGGATGCGCGGGGTGGCGCTGAGGGTAGCCACATCTACGGTTGAAGCTGCCGGGGCGACTGGTTTAAGACCATTGGCGATGAGGTAGTTGTAAGCAGCGAGTACATTGATGAGACCTTTTCCGGAGTCGTTGTCTTCGCCTGGGGTACCGAGATCGGTAGCGCTGTTGTAGAGGGCGCGGGCCAGCTCGCGTCCCGGTGTGTTGGGGAAAGCTTCTTTGAGCAGGAGGATGGCACCGGCCACATAGGGCGCTGCAAAAGACGTTCCGTTGACTGTTTCATAGCCTGCCCGGGAGGTGGTAGCTACCCGAACGCTGGCCCCTGGGGCGGCCACTTCCGGTTTGAAGTCCCAGGAGGGGTTTTGATAGTTGGTACAAAACGCGGGTCCGCGGCCGGAGAAGCTGGCGACCAAGTTGGTATTGCCGTTTACGGCCCCGACAGACAGCGGGGTGACGTCGTTGATGCTGATGGCTGCCTGCAGGTTGGCCGTGCTCGGGTTGGGGCCGTCGTTGCCGGCGGCGAATACGATGGCGATGCCCGCAGCGTCAAGGGCGCGGAACAATTCAGGCCACACTTGGGAACACTCGGTGATAGACGAAGGCTTCCGCCCGTATGAATTATTGACCACATCGGGCATATCCGAGGTGGTGGAGACGTTGCCGTCCGGGTTGAGGGCCCACTGCAGGACGGAGGCTACATCTTTCACGGCGCCCCGGTATTCGCAGAATTCGCCGGAGTCCACGCTGCGCAGGTTGCTGAAGGGGCCGCCCATCCATTTGCCGTTAAAAGCTACGCCGACGGTATCCCGTGTGACGGGGTCCAGGCCTACCGCGGCACTGGCCACGCCGGTGCCGTGGGAGTCGCAAAAATCGGGTAGGGCAGTGCTGAGGAAGGTACTCGTTTGCGGGGCGTAATTATAGGCAAACTGGTTGCGCAGGGCGGGGTGCTCGCTGTCCTGGCCGCTGTCCACAATCAGTACTTTGCGGCCATAGCCGGTATAGCCCAGTGCCCAGAGGGCAGGGGCGTTGATGGTGTTCAAGCCGGGTTCCCGACCGTTGGGCACCATAGGGGCGGCCACGGGGGCATTCTGGGCGTTGTTGATCTCCAGTTCTTCGTTTTTTTCTATCCAGGCCACGTCCGGCCGCTGGCTCAAAGCGGCAAATACCCCCTTTTTTGCCCGTACAAACAGCATGTTGGCAATCCAGTACGTCTGGAGCTGTACCGGATCCACATCGGGCGATTGCCGGATGAAATCGAGGATGGGCTGCTGGCTTTGCTCAGCTTTTGCTTGCAGGGCTTCGAGCAGGAGGGAGGTTCTTTTTTCCGGTGGCACATTAGCGCGCAGCAGGGATTGCTCGAAGGCCTGGGGCTCGACCCGGTCTTTTAGCAGGACGAAAGCCCCGTGATAGGTATCCGGGGCACTGCGCTCGAGTTCGGACAAGAACCCGGCATCTATAGATGTACTTTGGAAGACCTGTGCTTGCAGGGCGATGCCGGACAGGAGTGCGGCAAGGAACAAAATGGGGCGTTGAACAAAAGTATTCATGGCTATCGGGTAGTTACGCTATTAATGTAAGAGGTTGACCAGTGTTTTGTACTCATCGAAGGGGGCATTTTCTGTGGGCATTTCCAGCAACGGCATCATATCTTGATCGCAGTAGCTGCGTTCGAGCTCCCGGTAGGTCTGTTTGGAGCGCACTTCTATGAACCCGCCGGCGAGTTGGCGGGTTCGCCACTGCAAGGTAGCCTCGATACGGGCGAGGATGCGCTGACAGACTTCCCGTTGATCTGCCCCGGGGCTGACGGCCTGCACTTCGCGGAAGGCCGCCTGGTTGCGGGCGATCAAGCGTTCCCTTTCCAGGATATAATACGCAGAATGCACAGTAAGTTGCGCATCCTGCAATAAAAATGTGTACAGGGCCAATTGCAGGTCTTCTTCGTTTCGGATGAGGGCTTCCCGATAATGGGCACCGCTCCATTTGAGGTCCAGGACGGCGAGTTCGCCGGGCCGTTCCAGCAGGAGGTCGGCTCTTGCTTTGAGGGTGCGGTTGGAGAATTGGCCTTCCAGGTTTTTTTCGGTAGCGCTGACGGACCAGCCGTTGCGTTGTATCAAGTCTATGAGCCGTACGGCGGCGCGTTTCACTTTGCGCACGAGGCGCACTTGTTCTGGTTCCCGTCCGTAGAGCAGGAGGGTAGCGCCTTCTTTTCGCAGCAGGTCTGGGGTGAGTTGGTCAATAAAGGCTTCGATATCGCTTGCCGACCAGTTGGAGAGCTCGGGGTGCTGTAGGAGGAGTTCGAAATAGCGGTGTGCCAGGTTTCCATAGAGCGGGCCTTCGTCGAGGATGCTTAGGATATCGGATTGGCGCAATTGGAGTTTGTGTCGGAACACCCACTGGTAGGGGTAGTAGAGCAGGGTTTGCAGGCTGGAGAAAGATTCGGCTTCGCGCAGGTCCAATTTTGCGTGAGGAGGTGCTTTGATAAAGGCATTGGGTTTGCCCAGCACATGAATGGGCAGATGTTGGAAGTCTGGCAAGGGGTGTAAAAAGGGAGCTGCCAGGCCTGTTCCCGTATCCATATCGTAGTGTATGGCATCTGGTTTTCCGAAGCCGGCCTCCAGGTCGGCCAACAGGGGGTGGGGCTGGGCTTCCTTTCCCTCCACGAGGGTGGGTTGTACGAGCAGGAGTCTTTTTTGGGTTTGGAAAACAGGCAGTTTGCGTTGCCATACGA
>JBEGMH010000241.1:0-3476 GCA_041183125.1 Bacteroidota bacterium
AGCATGCCCATCGTGGAAGAGGGCCGGCTGCTCAACGTCACCTACCTCTGCCGGCGCGACGGAACCTGGGAGAGCTGCTACAAAATCCATCCCACCCCCCCGGAGGTAGCCGCCTGGGGCATGGTAGGCGACCATCGCCTGAAAGTATTTGATACCGACTCCGGTAGGATCGGTATCCTCATAGACTACGACGTTTGCTTCCCCGAACTCGGCCGCTGGTACGCCAAACAGGGCGCCCAACTGCTCTTCGTGCCCTTCCTGACCGATACCCAGAACGGCTATAACCGGATCCGCCTCTGTGCGCAAGCCCGCGCCATCGAAAACGAATGCTACGTGGCCATCGCCGGCTGCGTCGGCAACTTGCCTAAAGTGAACAACATGGACATACAGTACGCCCAATCGGCCATCTTTACCCCTTCTGATTTCGCTTTCCCCAGTAACGGGATCCGCGCCGAGGCAACCCCCAATACCGAAATGACCGTCATCGCCGATGCCGACCTCGAACTACTCAAAGAACTGCACGAGTTTGGCAGCGTCCAAATGCTGAAAGACCGCCGTCGAGACTTGTATGAAGTCCGCTTCAAACGCTAAAGGCAGCACCTCACCGGTCAGATTTAAATTTTTTTTCACAAAATTTTTCCGGTTTCTTATTTTTCAAGTAGTTATCTTTGCGCTTCATTTCTAACCAACATGGACGTATGGAGCACAACGAAGTCATTCGATACTCTGATGCAGAACTGGAAGAATTCCGGGTACTGATCGAGTCCAAGCTCGAAAAGGCTGAAAAACACCTGGCTGAACTCCAGGAACAAATCCTGGAAATCACAGAAAATACCAGCGACGAACACGGGGGCGATTGGGTGGACGACAGCAGCATCAACAACGATGTCGAAATGCTGAACAACATGGCCATCCGCCAGCGTATGCACATCCAGGACCTGGACAATGCCCTCGTGCGCATCAAAAATAAAACCTACGGAATCTGCAGCGTCTCCGGCCAACTCATCGACAAACGCCGCCTGCTCGCCGTACCTACTACCACCAAAAGCCTCGCCGCCAAAGTAGCCGAACAAGCCGCCCCGCCCGTCGAGAAAAAGGAAAGCGCCGACCTGCCCGTAGTAGAGGAACGCAAACCTGCCCCACAGGAAAAAACCACTCCCCAAAAACGCATCATCACTACCGTCATCCGCAAATCCGGGGCGAAGAAAAAACCACAGGTGGAACTCGAAGACTTCGAAGAAGTAGATGACGACCTCAACGTAGGCCAGGATATGTTCTACGAAGAAGAACAGGAACTCCTCTATGGCTCCGCCTCCGATATTGACGACCTCATGGAGATCAGGGCAGCAGCAGCTCCCGAATAGATGAAGACGAAATGGAAGAAGATTATTAGAAAAAATTATTTTTCCTGCAAAAATTCCCTTATTTTTGCAGCCTCTTAACCAATACAATAGTTCATCAAAACAATTAAGGCAAAAAAACATGTTGATTATTGACATCAAGGACGGCGAAAGCATCGACAAGGCACTGAAGCGCTACAAGCGCAAATTCCAAAATGCCGGGGTCATCAAGGAACTGCGCAAGCGCAAAGAGTTTGTGAAACCATCTGTACAGCGCAGAAGCCAAATCCTGAAAGCCGTCTATCGCGAAAAAATCCGCAGCGAACAGGAGATGCCTACGATGTAAGCTCCCTTCGCAACTGTTTTTCTATAGTATTGCACCAGGTCTCCCTGTTGTACATCCTTCCAAAAGGCTATAGTCCGGAAGTTCCCATAAGAACCCACTGGACTATAGCCTTTTACATATCCTGAAGTTATGAAAAAAACTGCTCTGCTGCTCGCTTTTTTCGGGACGGCTGTCCTGCAACTGTCTCTCCTCCCCGCTCAAGACTACGACCTGATCATCCGCAACGGACAGGTCTATACGGGTGAAACCACAGGTCTGCAAGCCCTGGAAATCGGGATTCGCGGTGAAAAAATCGCCCGTATCGCCCCGAAAGTGAAAGGTAGTGCTACAAGGGTCATAGACGCAAAAGGCCTGGTCGTCAGCCCGGGCTTTATTGACTTACATGCCCACCTGGAGCCTATTACGCTGGACCCCCAAGCCCAAAGCCATGTCCGCCAAGGGGTGACTACCGCCCTGGGCGGCCCCGACGGCGGGGGCCCCCTGCGCATCGGCTCATACCTGGATACGCTGGAGGCCCTGGGTATCGGGATGAACGTGGGCTACCTCATCGGGCACAATACCGTGCGCAACCACGTCATGGGCCTGGTCAACAAAGCCCCCGATGGAAAAGAACTGCTCGAGATGCAGCAGTGGATCGAAAAAGGAATGGTAGACGGTGCTTTCGGCATCTCCACCGGGTTGAAATACCTCCCGGGCACCTACGCCAAATTGGATGAAATCGTCGCCCTGTCCAAGGTGGCCGCCCGCTACAAGGGAATCTACACCTCCCACCTGCGGGAAGAAGGCCTCGGCCTCCTGGAAGGGGTCGGCGAAGCAATACAAATTGCCGAACAGGCCAATATCCCCGTCGTGCTGACCCACCACAAAGCCATCGGGATCAAGATGTGGGGCGCCAGCAAAAAAACCCTGGCCATGGTGGACTCCGCCCGCGCCCGCGGCCTCGATGTGGCCATAGACCAATATCCCTACACGGCGAGCTTCACGGGCATCAGCGTCCTCATCCCCTCCTGGGCGCTCGAAGGCAACCCGGTCCGGGAATTTACCCGCCGCTGCGAAGACCCCATCCTGCGCGACAGCATCAAACAGGGCATCATCTTCAACCTGCTCAACGACCGGGGCGGCGGTGACCTGCGCCGCATCCAGTTCGGCAGCTTCGACTGGAAACCGGAACTCAACGGCAAAACCCTGCACGACTGGGCCCTGCAGGAAGGCCTGGAGCCCAATGTGGAAAATGGGGCCGAACTGGTCATCCAGGCGCAAATGCACCGCGGGGCCGGCTGTATCTTCCACGCCATCAGCGAAGAGGATGTCCGCCGTATCATGCAACACCCCCAAACGATGATCGCCTCCGACGGCCGCCTGAGCCAGCCAGGGAAAGACCATCCACACCCCCGTGCCTACGGTACCTTCCCCCGGGTGCTCGGGCATTATGTGCGCGAGGAAAAGGTCCTCCCCCTGGAACAAGCCCTGTTTAAAATGACCGCCCAGCCCGCCCTAAAAATGGGCCTCAGCGACCGCGGGTTCCTCCGCAAAGGCTATTATGCCGACCTCACCCTCTTCGACCCGGCCGCAGTGCGCGACAACAGCACCTTCGAGGCGCCCCACCAGTATGCCAGCGGCATCCCCTATGTGCTCGTCAATGGCAAAATCGTGGTGGACAACGGGGAATACCAGGACCTGCGGGCAGGGAAGGCACTGCGCAGGCGTTGAGGGAGTGCTTTTTACTGAGTCTTAGGTACGGTAAGGCTGTCCGCAGGTACTTTGCGGGAGGCCCTGAGCAGGCTGTCCCC
>JBEGMH010000242.1:0-11139 GCA_041183125.1 Bacteroidota bacterium
GTCAGAAGGGCTACTTTGATACCGCCGGCAACGACCGTCGGGGACATGTCACCCACTGCTTCAATCTGGTCGAAGGCCTGTACCATACCTACAACCGTTCCAAGGAACCCGAGCATCGGGGCCAGGGCGATGAAAAGGGAAATCCAAACCAAGCCGCGCTCCAGGAGGCCCATCTGAACGCCACCGTAGGAAACCATGGCTTTTTCCACAGCATCGGGACCTTTGTCGGCGTTTTTCAGGCCTTCAAACAGGATGCTGGCGGTCGGGCCAGGGGTGGACTTACATACCTCGCGGGCACCTTCGAGGTCACCGCCTTTCAATTTCTCGTCAATGCGGGAAATCAACTTGTCCGTGTTGGTCGAAGCAATAGACAGCGTGATGATACGCTCTATGCAGTACGCCAAGCCGATGATCATACAGAACAAAACCGGCGTCATCCAGCCCCAGGAACCATCGATGAAATATTTGATCACCATCTGGTAACCCGTCATTTTCGGTGCCTCTTCCGGGGCAGCAGCAGCGGCAGGGGCAGCCTCTTCGGCAGGGGCAGCTTCCTCGGCGGGGGCAGCTTCTTCCGTAGCAGCAGCGTCGGCAGCTTGTTCAGTAGTAGCATCTTGTGCAGCAGCGTCCTGAGCAAAAACTGCGGGGGCAGCGAACGTAATCATGCCGGTCAGGAGCAGAAAAGCAAACAATTTACGCATGGTTAACAAGGTTTTACGATTAATTTTAAACGAAATAGTTTACAAATCAAAGCATACTTTAAATAAGTACTGCGGAGAGAGCGGGATTCGAACCCGCGATACCCTTTGGGGGTATACACGCTTTCCAGGCGTGCCTCTTCAACCACTCGAGCACCTCTCCCTGTAATCTGGCTTTTTAAACAAGCAAGGCAAAAATAAAGATTAGCTGCTTTTATCCAACCTTAATGCAGTAAATTTTGTAAAAAGATACCATAATTCGAAAATTTTCCGCTCTGTGGCCTCAAATAGAAAAGGATTCTTCCCTCGTCGGCGACCTTTTCAGTTGTTTTGTTAGGAGTACTTCCCCGGCCCCTCCCCTACCCCAAACAGCCGCTGTGCATTCCCGCTGCTCACCCGGGCCAGGGTCTCCAAACCCACTCCTTTTACCTCGGCAAGCCGCTGCGCTACCAAAGCGACATAAGCGCTCTCGTTGCGCTTGCCACGGAAAGGCGTGGGGGCGAGGTAAGGGGCATCTGTTTCCAACACCAGGTGCTCCAGGGGAATTTCCGACAATACCTCCGCCAAACCGGAATTCTTGAACGTGAGCACACCACCTATGCCCAGCCAGAAACCAAGGGCAATGGCCCGCTGCGCCTGCTCCAGGGTCCCGGAAAAACAATGGAACACCCCGCGTAGGGCATCCTGTCTCATCGGCTCAAGCAACTCCAATATCCGCTCCGTGGACTCGCGGGAGTGGATGGCTATCGGCAGGTCAAACTCGAGCGCCCAGCCCACTTGCTGAAGAAAAGCCTCTTCCTGCTGTGGAACCCAGGTTTTGTCCCAGTAAAAGTCCAGCCCGATCTCCCCAATGGCACAGAACCTGCGCCGCTCCAACCACCCGCGTACCACCGCCAGCTCGTCCCGGTAATTTTCCCCCACCGAACAGGGGTGTAGGCCCATCATCGCATGGCATAGGTCTGGATGTGCCGCTTCTAACGCCAACATCGCCTCTATGCTGCTGCTGTCCACGTTGGGAAGGAAAATTGCCCCTACCCCCGCCTCGCGGGCACGGGCTAACATAGCGTCCCTGTCTTCGTCAAAAACCGCTGCGTACAGGTGTGCGTGTGTATCGGTCAGTACCATATATAATGTTGTGTGCTTATCGTCCGGAACGACAGCTTTCTTTTGAAAAAAAACCGCGCAAATTTCACCAAAAAAGCGGTACAAACCCGTTTTTTGTAGCCGGGAACTAAAAAACTCCTTCTTAGGTGCATGGCCACATCAAAAAAATACTACGTAGTCTGGATCGGTGCCCGACCCGGGGTGTACGCAAAATGGAGCGACTGCGAAGCGCAGATCAAGGGGTTTCCGGGTGCACGCTACCAAGGTTTTTCCAGCCGGGAGGCTGCAGAAGCCGCGTATGCTGCAGGCCCTCCGGCCCTCCAGCGCAAGCGCGCCCAAAAAAAGACCCCTCCCCTACCCTCGCCCCGGGATCCCAACTACCCAAACAGCCTCTGCGTAGATGCCGCCTGCAGTGGCAACCCCGGCGCACTCGAATACCAGGGGGTGCTCACCCATTCCGGTGAACGCGTTTTCCACCAGCAGTTCCCACTCGGCACCAATAATATAGGCGAGTTTTTGGGCATCGTGCACGCCCTGGCCCTGCTCAAGCAAAAAGGAAAACCCGATATGCCCATCTATTCGGATTCGCAGAACGCCATAAAATGGGTGCAGCAAAAAAAATGCAAGACCACCCTCGACGAAGGGCCCAAGACCAAGGAGCTGTTCGAAGTGATCCGCCGGGCAGAGAAGTGGCTAGAGGAAAACCAGTGGCGAAACCCCCTGCTCAAGTGGGATACCGAACGCTGGGGGGAAATTCCCGCCGATTTTGGCCGTAAATAGCTCCGTTCCCAAGCAAACCCCTAAGGCTTGACAAACTTGAGCTTGTAATCCGCCTTGACCTTGCCCTTGCGGATACTCTCTAAGCGGGGCCGTATCATCTGCTTTTTAATAGGCTTCAAGCGCTCCACAAACAGCATGCCCTCGATGTGATCATACTCGTGCTGGATCACCCGCGCCGTTATGCTGTTGAACACCGCTTCGCGTTCCTGAAATTGCTCGTCCTGATAGCGGATCCGGACTTGAGACAGCCGCTCTACATCCCCCCGTATATCGGGGATGCTCAGGCAGCCCTCTTCGTAAGACCAGGGGTCGCCTTTTTCTTCCAATACCCGGGCGTTGATGAACACCTGTTTCAACGGCTCCCCTACCTCTTTGCCCTTCTCCTGAAGCTGCACCGTATCCACGATGAACAAGCGGATCGGCAACCCTATCTGCGGGGCGGCAAGGCCTACCCCGTCGGCGTGGTACATCGTCTCCCACATGTTTTCGAGCAACTCGCTCAGACCAGGGTAATCCGGACCGATGTCCTCTGCTTTCTGGCGAAGCACCGGTTGTCCGTACGCATATATTGGCAGTATCATCTCAATGATTTGGTTTAACAATTATTGGCTTACTGAACCGAGGGGTCGGGAAAGGTGGAAACAGGTGCCAGACGAATATGTTCCAGGTAGTCCTGCAAGATAATCACCGCGCTGACCTTGTCCACCAAACTCTTATCGCGGCGCTTCATCTTGCCCAGGCCTACGGCTAAAATGGTTCGCTTGGCTTCCTCCGAGGTGAAGCGCTCGTCGTGCAGGACAACCGCGACACCGGGGAACATGCGGCGCAGCGTTTCGGCAAACGCCGCGACCTGGGGCGCTAATTGCGCCGGGTTTCCATCGGGATAGCGAGGGTCGCCCACCACGATACAGTCCACTTCTTCCTCCTTGAGGTACGCCCCCAGGTAATCCAGCACCTGATCGGTGGCAAAGGTGCCGAGGCCGTTGGCAATGATCCTCAGGGGGTCTGTTGCAGCCACCCCCGTGCGTTTCGTACCGTAATCTATGGCAAGTATGCGTCCCATTGTTTATTTTTCAGAACAAGCCGCGCAAAAATAAAGTTTTCCGGCGAAAACCCGTTCCGACCAGCCTTGCCGGGGATAAAAAAAGCTGCTCCCAAGAGGGGAGCAGCCTGTAAGTATATCAACAAATCAGAAAAGGAAAGGCAGATCAGTGGTCCAGTCGCTGTAACTGGTATTTTTGTACGATGCGGAGCAGCCGGCGGGAATAACCCCATTCCCGGGAGTAGCCCGCTTTGCGCAGGCCTTTGGCCCAGCGTTCCGGGTCTTTGCCCAGCGTGAGCAGTTCCGGGTGCCCCTGTGCGATCAGGAGGCTGTTGGCGCGCCAGCTCTCCCAGGCGTTGGCAAAGCGCTTGCCCGACAGGGGAGTGCCAAAATGGTTGTTGTTGCGGCGGACAGCCTCGTGCTGCCCCGCCCGGCTCTCCGAAAGCGCCTGGGCCATCAGGATACTCGCCGGGATGCCGAAGCGCTGCATTTCCAGTCGCGCCACCTCATCAAAACGGTCAATATATTCCATCGCGCGGCCGTCCTCCAGTTCGGAAGCGGACGCAGCATCATAGACCACAGGTCCGTCGGAATAAGCCGTTGGCTGGACCAGTCCCATCGCGGTGCGCTCGTCGGCCAAAGGGGCATCCCCGCCCCATAGTGCGGGGAACGAGAAGTCTTTCCCGAAAACAAAAAGAACCGCTAACGCAAGTATGCCCACGCGCACCCAGGTCCGCTGAAAAAACAGAACCGTTCCGTTGCGATAATAAAACAATTTGTAGGTAAACGCCACGTATAGTTTTCGGACGCCCGAAAAGAAACGGCGGCCTGACCGAATCAACGAAAAAGGCTCTTGCGTCGCCCACACAGGCGACAGTCCGTCCCGGCGGGACTGGCCATCATTGGCCTCATGCCCATTTCCCCGTACAAATGTCCCTTGCTCTTTCATACCCCATTCTTTGAAAAAGATGATTTTATTGTATATATTGCCGGGGATAATACATCCCCCAACGCCACAAAAATAAAACAAAATGTTTTTTAAAAAAACATTTTGTCTCGTTTTTGAAAAATATTTTTTAGACTTGTTGTGAGGGGGGGAAGAGGCGGTGCGACCGGGCTTGCCGGGCAGTATCCCGACGCCCTTTACAACGAGGCAGTTGAACTTTTCCCCGTTTCATACCTTCCATTACGAAATGTGGTCACTTCCGGTATGAACCGACTAAAATTTGAAACCAGCCCGTACCTGCTGCAACATGCGGGGAACCCTGTACATTGGCACGCATGGAAGCCCGAAGCGTTTGAACGGGCGCGAAAAGAAGGGAAGCCCATCCTGGTGAGCATCGGCTATTCGACCTGCCATTGGTGCCACGTCATGGAACGGGAATCCTTTGAAGACCCGGCGGTAGCTGCTTTCATGAACGCCCACTTTATCAATATCAAAGTAGACCGGGAAGAGCGCCCCGACGTGGACCATATCTATATGGAGGCCTGCCACGTCATCGGCGGAAGCGGGGGATGGCCGTTGAACTGCTTCCTGACCCCTGACGGCAGGCCGTTCTACGCAGGGACCTACTACCCGCCAAAGCCGGCTTATAACCGCCCCTCCTGGATGCAGTTGATGGGGCACCTGTCCGAGCTCTTCCAACGCGAACGGGAAAAAATCGAAGCGCAGGCCGACCGCATCCTGCAGCTCATCCGACAGTCAGGCCGAAACCTCACCTCGCCCCTTGCAGATATGCCGTTTCCTTCCCAGGCACAGGACCGCGCACAGGCACTCCAGGTGTACCAGAGCCTGCGCCCTGGCTTCGACCTGCAAGACGGCGGTTTCGGGGGGGCGCCTAAGTTTCCGGGAACCATGACCCTACAGTTCCTGCTGGAATACCACTTCTATACCGGAGAAGACGAAGCCCTACAGCACGTGCTCTTCTCCCTGGACCAAATGATCCGGGGAGGGCTGTACGACCAGATCGGGGGCGGCTTTGCCCGGTACACCGTAGATAAGGCATGGCGCGTGCCGCATTTCGAAAAAATGCTCTACGACAACGCCCTGCTCGTCGGCCTGCTCTCCGATGTGTACCGGCATACCGGAACCGACCGCTATGCCGAGACCATCCGCCATACCCTCGATTTCATACAGCGCGAGATGACCAGTCCGGAAGGGGGCTTCTACTCCGCCCTCGATGCCGACTCGGAAGGGGTAGAAGGCAAATTTTACGTGTGGACGCAAGCGGAGCTGAACGCCGCCCTCGGAGAGGACGCCCCTTGGTTCTGCGCCTATTCGGGCACCACCCCGGAAGGCAACTGGGAACACAGCAATATCCTTTGGCGCCCCCCCTCCGACGAGGATTTTGCCGCGGAATGGGGCATGTCGCTGCATACGCTCCGCGAACGCCGCCGGGAAGCCTGCGAAAAACTGTTCAAAGTCCGGGCCCGCCGCGTCCCTCCCGGGTTGGACGACAAAATCCTGCTGGACTGGAACGCGATGATGTGCACAGCTTTTGCCCGCGCATACACCGCCCTGGGCGATCCCATTTACCGGGATATCGCAGAGCGCAGCATCGGCTTCCTGCTCAACCGGTTCAAAAAACCAGATAGCCCGGGCTTTTACCACGCTTACGCGGCTACCTCCGACGGCGGGCGAGCCCACATAGATGCTTTCTTAGACGATTACGCCAACCTCGTCGAAGCGCTTTTTGAGGTCTATGCCATCACCCTGAACCCTTTTTACCTGCGCCATGCCCAGGCTATACTGCCGTATATCCTGACCCAGTTCTCCGAGGAAGGCAGTGCCTTGTTTTATTTTGCACCGGCTACCCGACAAGACCTCGTCGTGCGAAAAAAGGAACTGCTCGATTCGGCCACCCCTTCCGGAAACGCGGTCCTGCTCCGCGTACTCCGTCGCGCAGCGGTCTATTTCGGTCAACGCGGGTATGCTGAGCGGGCACAAAACATGCTCCAGGAAATGCGCGGCGGTATCCTGCGCTTCCCGGGCTCTTTTGCATGCTGGGCGAGCACACTGCTCCAATATTCCGATCCTGCCTACGAAGTGGCCATCACCGGCCCGCAAGCGGGTTCGTTTGCGAGCCAGCTCCACCGCCACTTCCTCCCCAACGCCGTGCTGATGGCCTCCGAACAGCCCACCCTGGAATTCCCCCTGCTCGCCGGCAAAGGGTTCAATAACCGAACCTGCCTATATGTTTGCAGCGACTTCAGTTGCCAGGCCCCCGTGCAAACGCCCCGACAAGCCCTGGATATGCTGCTGCCTCTCCGCCACAAAAATGCCCACGAATGAACGCGATGCGACGCGCCCTGATCGGTGCCTTCTTTTTAGCCGCCTCGGCCCCCTTGCTGGATGCACAGCAGTCTGCACAGCACAGTCTGTTCATGTACAACCCCTTCCACGGCAATCCGGCGTACGCGGGCCTCGATTACGCCATCTCCCTGTTCGGCGGCGTCCGGCAGCAGTGGGTCGGACTGCAGGGCGCCCCCGCCACCCAGTTCCTCGCCGCCCACGCCCCCGTCGAAGTGTTGGGCGGAGGCGTGGGCATTAAAATGGAACGCGACCTCTACGGCGCTGAACGCAACAACTGGGCCAGCTTTGCCTACAGTTTTCACCTGCCGCTCGGCAGCGGCACGCTCGCCCTGTCGGCAGGCGCCGGTATGCTCCAAAAAAGCCTGGACGGCGAAAAACTGCGCACCCCCCAGGGCATCTATCAGAATAACCTCTTTGACCATAAAGATGCGACCCTACCGTCTAATGCCGTCCAGGGCATGGCCCCGACCCTGGAAGCCGGGGCCTTCTTCCAGTCGCCCACTGTGGAAGTAGGTGTAGGTGTCCGCCACCTGAATGCCCCCTACATAGATTTCCCCAGCTTCCGCTACGCCCAAAAACCAACGGCTTTCGCCCACCTCGGGCTCCACCTGGAATTAGGAGGGCTGTTCTCGCTGCATCCGACGGTACAAGTGCGCAGCGATGCCGTACAGACCCAAACGGACGCCGCCCTCGTCTTGCAATACCGACAGACCGCCTCCCTCGGCGCCCTGCTGCGGGGCTATGACTCCAAAAGCCTCGATGCCGCCGCCATTTTAGCCAGCTTCGCCCTCAGCGAACGATGGCAGCTGGGCTATGCCTACGACCTTTCCCTGTCCCCTATCCGGCAAGTGAACGATGGCTCCCACGAAGTCCTCCTCATCTGCACCCTGCCCGGCACCCTCGGTGCCCGACGCGCCCCCAGGACCATCTATAACCCCAGAAACCTGTAAGCCGAAGGCTCCAGCCTCCTTGCTCCCAAATCAACCCAGACACCGCAAAATATATTTGCCCCAACCGGCGTTCCTCAAAAACAACAGCAGTCCGCTATGAAAAACAACTAGCCCCGTACCCCTACAGGGCTAACTTCAAAAATACACACACATAAAAAAACAAGTACACAACAACCATTCTTCCCAAAATAAGTTGGAAAGGGATGGCGTTAGGATAGGCAGTTCAACGCGGCTCAGCCGACGGGGGATTCGTAGATTGGTTTTTGTATATATTTTAAACGGTCTATATTTGCGTCGCCTTTTCGAAGGCCGGATTTGAAATCTGATGGAAAACTCGGTTATAAACATGAAAAACGTATTAAAGCTTGCACTGGGACTCCTGGTGGTTTTTTCTACTTCCTGCGGCAAACAGGAATCAGGCGAATTAACGGGCGTCCTCGACCGACCTTCCTGGTCGGGGATCAACCCCTACGGAATGGTCTATGTGCCATCGGGTACGCTAATGATCGGCCCCAGCGACCAAGACGTCAACAGTACGTTCGTACAACGCCCTAAGACAGTCTCTATCGTAGGGTTCTTCATGGACGAAACGGAAATTACCAACAACGAATACCGCCAGTTCGTGTACTGGGTGCGCGATGAAATGGCCCATAGGGAACTAGGGCACCTCATCCCCGACGAGAAAGATCCAAACAAGGAAGTCATAGACTGGGAACAGGAACTGGATTGGGAAAACGACGAACAGTTGAGAGAAGCTGGCTTCTACTTCACCGACGAAGAAAAACTCTCCAACCGGGAAGAGTTGAACCCCGAAAAGTTGAAATATACCTACAAGTGGTACGATTGGCAAGCAGCTGCCCACAACGCGGATAAGACCAAAAAGCGCAGCGAGTTCTTCAAGAGCAAAGAGGTGCCCGTCTATCCCGATGAAATGGTATGGGTACGCGATTTTTCCTACTCCTACAACGAGCCGATGACGCGAAACTACTTCTGGCACCCCGCCTATGACGACTACCCCGTCGTAGGGGTCAACTGGCACATGGCCAGCGCGTTCAGCTACTGGCGCACCCAGTTGTACAACGCCGCCCTCGAAGGGGAAAAGGAAGTTATCAGCACGGAAGACTTCCGCCTTCCTACCGAACATGAATGGGAATACGCCGCCCGCGGCGGCCACGAAAACTCGCCCTACCCCTGGGGGGGACCCTACATCCGCAACGCCAAAGGCTGCCTGCTGGCCAACTTCAAACCAGGCCGCGGCAACTACCCCGAAGACGGTGGATACTACACCGTGAAAGCGGATGCGTACTTCCCCAACGACTACGGCCTCTACAACATGGCCGGCAACGTGTCGGAATGGACCTCCACCGCGTTCCACGAGAATGCCTACTCCTTTATCCACGACCTGAACCCGGACTACCGCTACGACGCCGACGACGAAAAGGACAATATCGCCGACAAAAGAAAAGTCATCCGCGGGGGATCCTGGAAAGATATCCACTACTTCCTCCAAACCGGTACCCGCGACTGGGAATACCAGGACACCACGAAATCCTACGTGGGCTTCCGCAACGTCCTCACCTTCCTGGGGCGCTCTATCAATGATTTCTGATTCTTTTTTCTCATAGCATGGGCAGGAGCTGCGTACACAGAGTGGCTAATAACAAATACCTGGCGCTCCTTTCCCGATCAAACAACCTTTTTCGCTAACCCATTAAATGTTTTGCAACAATGGCTAATGTTTTGAAATCCAAAGGGTTCAAGTATATCAAGAACCTGATCATCGGCGTGGGGGCCTCGGTCGTGCTCATGGGCGCACTGTTCAAAATCCAGTCCTGGCCCTATGCCGACGAGATGCTCACCTACGGGATGATCACGGAAGCAGTCCTTTTCCTCATGCTCGGCCTTATCCCCCCGGACAAGGACTACTACTGGGAAAAACTATATCCGGGCTTAGATCAGTACAATGAAAAATTCAACCGCGAGGAATACGGCCTGAGCTCCACCGGCGGCTCCAGCACGCCCGGCCTCGACGGCAAAGTCGTAGAAAGCCAATTAGGCGGGATGTTGGGCCATCTCCAGACGATGTCCGACCGGCTCGGTGCCTTGAAGTCTTTGCAGGAAGTTGATTTTTCTGGTGTCTCCCCACAGCTCAAGACAGCCAGCGATTTTTATAAAAAACTGAACGAGGCCATGAAAGACCTGGAAGACTCTGCCGATACTACCAGGGCATACAAAGAGCAGCTATCCAGTTTGAACTCGAGCATCAACGGCTTGGTCACCAAGTACGACGCACTGAACCAAACGTACGACCAGCTCATAGCCGGTGTAGCCGGGAGCGTTGCCCCTAAGCTGAAGGAAGCCGTAGCCAACATAGATGCGTCTGCTGAATCCGCTAAGGCCTACAAGAATATGCTCGCGGAACTCAACGACAATATCGGTGAACTGAATAAGAAGTACGCTGCGCTCAACCAAATCTATGGTGGGGTGATCACAGCTATGGGGGGCAAAGCATAACCGCCAACTGTCTGAAGGAACCATATTTTTTAATCGGTAAACTCTTAAGGTTATGTCTATCCCAAAGGAGCCGCGGCAGTTGATGATCAACCTGATGTACCTGGTATTAACTGCTATGCTGGCCCTCAACGTTTCAGCCAAAATCATCAATGCCTTCTTTGTCATTGATTCGGGTATCAAAAATAGCAACACGATTTTTGACGCCGCCAATACCACCGCCCTGCAATCGCTCGAAAAAAGCGTGGAGCAGGACCGGTCCCGCTACCAGCCTCTGCTCGATGTGGCTAAGGAAACCCAGCGCGTGTCGAAAGAATTCAACCAGTACGTAGAAACTATCCGCGACGCTATGGTAACGGAAACGGGCGGTTACTACACGGAGGAAGAAAGCGAAGAACACGCCGGCCAACCCAAAGGCTATAAGAACAAGGACGTCACCACCCGCTACCTCGTAACGGAGAAAAAAGGCGACGAACTGGAACAGAAAATCAACGCTACCCGCGAGGAACTCCTCGCGCTGGTCCGCAAGTTGGCCGGTACCCCTGGTACGGCTATCACCACCGAAACCATCGCCGAACTGGAAAAGAGCATCTCTTTGAAAGTGTCCGATAGCTGGAAGAAGGACAAAAAAGCCCTCAAACAGAACAAAAACCTGACCTGGGCAGAATATACCTTCAAACAGATGCCCCTGGCTTCTGTCTTCCCGCTGCTCACCAAGGTACAAAACGACATGAAGAGCTC
>JBEGMH010000243.1:0-8116 GCA_041183125.1 Bacteroidota bacterium
GGGGATCATCAAGGGGTCAAAAAGGCCCTTTTTTTCCCATACTGTGCCTTTTTTCGGTCATCTAAGGCAGTTAGACTCCCTCAAAAAGCCTTCGTGTGGACAAAAAATGACTCTTTTTTCCTACCTTGCTAACCCCTCGCAACAAGTCTAATAAAATCACCCACCAAAGCATGGATATCACTGTAAAAGAACTCAAGGAAAAAATGGACCGCGGCGATCACTTCGTGCTGATTGACGTGCGGGAAGTGTATGAAAACCAGCAATTCAACATCGGCGGAGAACTTATCCCCCTGGGTAGGTTCCCTGACGTTATTGCAGAATTAACGGATTTTCAAGACGAGGAAATTATCGTGTATTGCCGATCCGGGCGCAGGAGCGCTACGGCACAACACATGATGCTCCAGGCAGGCTTCCGCAAAGTGCGCAACCTGGAGGGCGGCATATTAGAGTGGATAGAGACCTTCCACCAACCCTAAATCACCGCTTTCGGTGTACGTATGCGTCGTATACCCCGTCGTTTCTCAGTTGCACAACCAAGGCTTGGGCTTCGTCATACGAGCCGAAGCGGTCCACCAGGACATTTGCAAAGGCACCCCGGTTGAAGAGTTCCACTTTAGCCCCGCTATACCCTTTCTTGCGCAACTGCCGGGCTGCCGTCTCCGCATGGTCCATGTAGCGGAAAGACCCGGCTAATACGAGATACTCACCGGACGGGACCGGCTCGGGTAGGGGCTCCCGACGGACATCCGGGACAGCAGCCTGCTTCGGGGCTTTTCCCGTTTGGGGCGCCGCATCAGCAGGTACAGAAACGGCTGCCTCTTCTATCGGCAGCGTATCCGTATAGGCGTATGGATCGTCCAGGGTATCCTGATACAGCGTATCCTCGAAACGTTCGGGGAAATCCGGCTCTGCAGGAAGGGGAACTGGCTCATCCGAGATACGGGAAAAGCGGATAATCAAAATGACCAGGGCCACCAGACAGGCCCCGACGATAGCGATGGTCAGGTAATCAGAACGCGTCATCTTTCCAGGATTTTAATTTTCATACCGTCGTAGCCCAATTCCACACCGGGCGGAAGCATTTTATTTACGGTTTCGTGCAGGCCCATCCTATGACTGGCATGCGTCAGAAAAGCCCGCTTTGGCCCTAAGCGGCCAATGAATGCCAGCGCTTCTTCCACGTTCATGTGCGAGTAGTGCGGGCTGAAGTGCAGGGCATTCACCACTACCGTGTCCACCCCCCCCAATCGCTCGAAATCCTCGTCCGATATTGTCCGCATATCGGTGATATAGGCGAAGGAACCAAAGCGGTAAGCCGTCACCGGCATCACCCCGTGCATCACTTCTATAGGCAGGATTTCCAAAGTCCCTATAGAGAACACCTGCCCGTTTCGAATCGTTCGCTGCACCACCATAGGCGCGCCCGGATAGCGGTTTACCTCGTCAAATACATACGGAAACCTGCCTTGTAGCTCGTGTAACACCCGGGAAGTGCCGTATACGGGCATATCCTTGCGCGACATGAAGTTGAACGGGCGCACCTCATCGAGCCCAATGACATGGTCGTTGTGCTCATGCGTGAGCAATATAGCATCCAGATGGTCTATCCCCGTGCGGAGTATCTGCTGGCGAAAATCGGGGCCACAATCAACGGCAATGTTCATGCCTTGTACCTGTATCAGTGCCGATGTACGCAGGCGCTTGTCGCGGGGATCGCCCGAACGACAAATATCACAAGGACAGCCAATCACAGGAACGCCCTGTGAGGTGCCCGTGCCGAGCAGGGTTACCGTTAGTTCGATGGTTCTTCTTCGTTTTCAGTTAACAAAGCATTGCTGCGGATATCCTGCAACAGTTTGCGGTTTTTTTCATCCATATCCGACTCGTCCAGTTCCACTGCTTTCAAAATCTCTATTAAGGTGTTGACCCTGGATTCTGTATCAAAAAATTTGTTGATCACCGCTACTTTGCGCTGCTCGACCAAGCAGTATCCCGACTGGAAATTGCCCTTTTCATACCGCACGGTATATCCCACCGATTCCAAAAGGCCCTCTATTTTTTTTAAAAAGTGTTTGGTTGCCTTGAACATAGTACTTCTGATGAGTGTCATGTAGAGTCGCTGCACAGATCGCCGAGGCTACACCGCTCTTTGTACAAAAATAGATAAAAGACTGGTTACAGGGGGGCATATCATCCAAAAATGTCCTTTTTACCATAGGGACGTGTATTTTTATGCGTTTTTTCCATACCTTGACAGAAGTGCGGGTAGAGTACCCCTTCCGGCACACGCCTGGCAACCCTAAAAAGTCACTCTATGAACATACTGGCTTACGCTCTAAACCCGGTGAGGTGCCACTCCCGCCGATCCGACAGGTTCTTTTCAGCACTTCTGGCCTCTTTGGTGTGCGTTACCTGGGCTTCTTTGCCTCTGAAGGCACAATCCCAACGCTTCAAAAGCAGCTTTAATGCGGGCCTTAACCTTTCCCAGATAGACGGCGACCGATTGGCAGGCTTCAACCAGCCGGGCCTGGCCGCAGGGCTACAGGTCAATACCGTATTGAGCCCGCGCTGGGAATGGAGCCTGGAACTACTGTTCTCCCAGCAGGGTGCCCGGCGCAACACCCACGACGACCCCGCTGCCGCCTACGACCGCATCCGGCTCAACCGGGTAGAAATCCCGCTCATGCTGCAGTTCAACGAGTGGAAATTCCAGGTGGGCGCGGGCCTCTCCTACTCCCGCCATATCAGCCATAAAGTCGTAGATGCCTTTGGTGTGGACGTCAGCGAACAGATCGTGTTCCGCCCCAATGGCCTTTCTGCGGTCATCGGTGCCACAGTATTCCTGCGCGAGCGCAGCGGCTTAAACTTGCTCTGGCAAAAAAATTTTTGGGACCTACACCCTGCTTCCAGTTCCCAACCCCGGTGGATTGGCCGTAGCATCGGTATCCGGGGTGTTTTCCTCTTATAACCTACTTATGAAAAAAATATCCGGCCCGGTCGCAGTGATTGACATGGGCACCAACACGTTCCACCTGCTCATTGCCACCCCCCGACCCGAGGGCGGTTTCGAGGAGAACTTCCGGGAGCGGCGCTTTGTCAAACTCGCCCAGGAGGGCATCGAATACATCGGCTCCAGTGCCTGGCAACGGGGCATGGAAAGCATGCGCGACTACCGCCATATCATGGACCAATGGCAGGTCGGCGAGGTACGGGCTTTCGGTACTGCCGCCCTGCGCACCGCAGAAAATGGCCCCGCCTTTGCGGAAGAAGTCTTTCTGCAAACCGGTATCCGGATACACCTTATTGACGGGCTCCAGGAAGCCGCTTATATTCTTCGCGGGGTACGCTTAGCCGTCCCGTTTGACGATACGCCCATGCTGATCATGGATATCGGCGGCGGAAGCGTGGAATTTCTCATCGCCAACCGGGACAAGGTCTTCTGGGCACAGAGCTTTCCCATCGGCGTAGCGGTCCTGTACCGGCAGTACCACCACCAGGAGCCCATATCCAAAGAAGAAATACAGCGCCTCGAAGCCTTTTTAGAGCAACAACTCGAACCCCTGCACGAGGCCTTACAACGACACCCGGTCAGCAGCCTGGTAGGCGTCGCCGGTGCGTTTGACGTCCTGGAAAACCTGCTGGAACAGAAAGCACAAGGGGCACAATACACCGTCCTCGACACAGGGCGCTTCCCCGCGCTGCGGGAACGGGTGTGCAACGCGACCCTGGAAGAGCGCCTTCACATCAAGGGGATGCCTCCGTTCCGCGCCGACATGATCCCGTCGGCGCTCATCCTCATAGGAAAAGTGCTGGCAATGGGCGCCCTTTCCGATATCCGGGTCTCCCACTACGACCTCAAAGAAGGTATTTTAGACGAGCTATTGCTCGCCTGAGCCCGGCACATCGCTTCCATCCCCCATCTGGTTTTCAGCGTGTAACTTTTGGAACAACTGCTGAAGCCGGATCATCTCATCCAGCGTATCGTCGAGATAAAAATCCACCTCCGGAACGCGGCGAACGAGCTTTTTCAGCCGCTGGGAGAGGGAAGCGCGCAGGCGCGGCTTCTCCGCTTCCATCTCGAGGATTACTTCCTGCTTGTTTTCCGTGTTGAAAACGCTCAGGTATATTTTGGCCAACCCAAGGTCCGGCGTTATCTTCACTGTCGTCACAGTGACCAAAGGCGCTGCCCCGTACACATAGCTGCCTTCTTCCTGCAACACCAGGCTGAAATTGCGCTTCACTAATTCGGCTATCTGCTTTTGCTTGATTGTCTCCACGCGGTATGGTTCTGTTGGGCTAAAAGATTATTTGACCTCATAAAGAGCCCAAATATAACAAAATTTGTCAAAAAAGGCTTTTAAATCCTTTCTGTACGGTTTGAAATTTGTATGAAAACAAAGATACGCCTATTTTTGAAAAAAAAAGTTTAGGCCAGCGCAATGGAGGTATTAGACACGGCCATAGAATACTTGAAAGGCGTAGGCCCAAAACGGGCAGAATTGCTGCAAAAGGAACTGAAAATCCATACTTTCCGGGATTTGTTGTACCAGTTCCCTTTCCGCTATATTGATAAAACGCGCTTCCACTCCATCTCTGAAATCCAGGAAGACAGCGGACCGGTACAGCTCCGGGGTATCCTCCGCCGGCTGGAAGTCGTGGGCGAAGGCCCAAAACGCCGCTTGAGCGGGGTACTGCGCGACGCTACCGGTGCCATCGAACTGGTATGGTTCTCCGGGCTGCACTGGCTGCACAAACAGCTCGTCGTTGGCCAGGAGTACATCGTCTATGGAAAGGCACAGACGTTCCGGGAACAGTGGAGCATCCCCCATCCTGAAATGGAGGTCGCCTCTGAAGAAAATGCCCAGCTTGCCCCTACCTTCGCCCCCGTGTATCCCGGCACTGAAAAACTCAATGCACAGGGACTCGACAACAAAGCCCGGCGCAAGCTCATCCGTACCTTACTCGAACGCCTAAGCCCCGACGACCTCTACGAAAACCTGCCCCTGCCCCTCGTGGAGGCATTCCGCTTCCCCACCCGCCGCTACGCCCTGCAAACCATCCATTTCCCGCGCGACTCCGAAGAACTGGAGGCCGCCCGGAACCGCTTGAAGTTCGAGGAACTCTTTTTTCTACAACTTCGCCTCCTCTCCATGAAGCGCCGCCGCCGGGCAGAGGTCCGCGGCTTCGTATTCGAGCGCGTGGGGGAACAGTTCAACGATTTCTACAGCCACCGTATGCCTTTCGAGCTGACCGGTGCCCAAAAGCGGGTCATCCGGGAGATCCGCCGGGATCTCGGCAGCGGGGCACAGATGAACCGCCTGCTCCAGGGCGATGTAGGCAGCGGAAAAACGATGGTCGCCCTGCTGTCTATGCTCATCGCCCTCGACAACGGCTTCCAGGCCGCCCTCATGGCGCCTACCGAAATCCTGGCCCAACAACACCTGCAATCGCTACAAGCCTATCTCGGTGGTTCCTCCCTGCGGGTCGCTTTCCTCTCGGGCAGCGTCAAAGGGAAAGCGCGCAAAGCCATTCTCGAAGACCTCGCATCCGGTGCCATCCATATCCTGGTCGGAACCCATGCCCTGCTGGAAGACCACGTGGCCTTTCAACGCCTCGGCCTGGCTATCATTGACGAACAACACCGCTTCGGCGTAGCACAGCGCGCCCGCCTCTGGCAAAAAAACCGGGGCGATTGCCCACCCCATATCCTGGTTATGACGGCCACGCCCATCCCCCGCACCCTCGCCATGACCTTGTACGGGGACCTCGACGTCTCTGTGATTGACGAACTGCCGCCGGGCCGGAAGGATATCCTCACCGTACACCGCACCGAAAACCACCGCGTACGGGTCATTGACTTCATCCGCGAACAAATCACCCTGGGGCGACAGGTCTATGTGGTCTATCCCATGATCGAGGAATCCGAAAAACTCGACCTCCTCAACCTCATGCAGGGCTTCGAAGCGCTGCAACGCGACTTCCCACCGCCAACTTACCAGATCAGCGTGGTACACGGCAAAATGAAAGCCGCGGATAAAGACGCGGAAATGCAACGGTTCGCCCGGCAGCAAACGCAAATCATGGTCGCTACCACCGTCATCGAAGTCGGCGTGAACGTACCGAATGCCTCCGTCATGGTCGTGGAAAATACCGAGCGCTTCGGATTATCGCAACTGCACCAGTTGCGCGGCCGCGTCGGGCGCGGGGCTGAGCAGTCGTACTGTATCCTCATGTCTTCCTTCAAACTCGGCGCCGATAGCCGGGAGCGCATCCAGACTATGGTGCGCACCAGCAACGGCTTCGAAATCGCTGAAGCCGACCTCCGTCTGCGCGGCCCGGGCGACCTACAGGGTACCCAACAAAGCGGATTGGTACAGTTGCACATCGCCGACCTCGCCAAAGACGGAAAAATTTTAGAGAGCGCCCGAAAATGTGCGGGCGATATCCTCGAAAAGGACCCCAACCTGGCCCTCCCTGTACACCTACCCCTCCACCGCTTCCTGGCAGAAGACAAAAAAGAATGGAAAGGCTGGGGCCGTATCAGTTGAGCGCCTTCACCGACCCCGACCCTACGACCGTGGATTTTACCTCAGGGCTGCCTTTGTACCATACATGGCCATTGCCCGCAACCGACACCTCAAGTTGCTTCGTCACAAAGATCCGCGCTTCGCCCGATCCCGCTAAGTGTACCTCTCCCTCGGAAACCTCGAACTGCAGCGCGTCCAGGGTACCGCTGCCCGCTATGTTTACCTGTATGCCCGGTGCCGCCCCGCGAAGTGCCAACGCGCCCGAACCCCCTATGACCACGCTCAGCGGAGCCGTCAGCTCAAACGGCGACGTACAGGCGACACTGCCCGAACCACCTATGGATACCATCTTGATATCCGGCAGGGTGATGTACAATACCAACGAATCCGCCATGTTTACCTTGTCCTGGAACTCTATCAGCCAAACGCCGTCCCGGATTACCCGCGACAGGTGGCTGGTCGTACCGCTCCCTCCCTTCGCAATGACCCGTACCGATGGCCCCTGTTCTAAAAATACCGCCGCCTGGATACCCAACGCTATCGAGTGGAAGGGGGCTAACATCAGGGTATCCCCCCTTTGGGCAGCTATGTCAGCGCGCTTATCCTGCGCTCCCACAGGGGAGAAGAAGAGGATGCCCATCCAGAACAAGACGATACCTGCATGTTTTTTCATGAAACCTGTTTTACAGATAAGACGAAAAAAAATTGGGAAAAGTTGCCCTGCGCCTACCCGACAATAATCAGATATAGCTCGTTTCGAAAAGTCGGCAAGGAGGGAAGATCACTACCTAATTTCCATGCCCATCACCCAGTCGTGCTGTTCGTCGCTGCCCATGAGGAACGTCTTCTCACCGATGCGCCGGAGGCCCTGTCGTTCGTACCAGGCGATGGCCTGGAAGTTTTTTTGCCATACGCCCAGCCAAAGGTAGCGGCAGCCGGCCTCGAGACCCGTCCGGATAGCCCGCGCCAGGAGCTGGTGCCCTATGCGCATACCCTTGTACAAGCGCTGGACGTAGATGCGCTCCAGCTCTATATACGGCCCCTCCGGCGGGAGCAGTGGGTTGTCCCTATGCACGTTGACCTTGCAGAAACCGGCGGGGAACCCATCGTAGAAAGCCAGGTAGAACGCAGAACCCGCCGTCTCCATCTCCTCCTGAAAGGTATCTTCGGTGAGCGCCCCGTCCACGTAGTCCCAGAAATGAATGGGGTCGTTGAGGTGCTCGTAGCTGTCAATGAACGTCTCGCGGGCCATAGATACGAGCAGCGGAAGGTCGTCCAACTCAGCCTCGCGGATGTGGACACCTTGGTTTCCGTTGGAATGGAAAGTAGTCATTGCATTATTTTTCCGGTATTACAATCCCTTGGCCAAAAAAGCACCATCCACGACCAGGTCGTGCCCGCTGATGTAGGAGGCTTTGTCCATGGCCAGGAAAGCGATGGCGGCTCCTACTTCTTCTGCTTCGGCGATGCGGCCCAGGGGCGTGGCCGCCAGGATGAGGCCCAGGCGCTCCGGTTGCTGCAAGACCGGCTGCGCCAGGGGCGTTCGCGTGTACCAGGGGGAAACAGCGTTTACGCGGATACCAAGGGGG
>JBEGMH010000244.1:0-3026 GCA_041183125.1 Bacteroidota bacterium
GCGGCCAGGGCGATCAAGGCGTCGGGGTGCAGGTGGTCAATATGTTTGAACGGCAGCAACCCGTGCAAAGGCGTATCTATGGAAGGCGCTTTGCTGTCGAGGTCATACAGGCAGTGGTTGAACAGGGCCACCATTTCATCTTCGTGGGCCAGGCCGCGGTACACTTTTTTCAGGTTGCGCATGCGGTCGGTGTAGAGCCCTGCGATACCGCTGCGGGTGAGGGTGCCGATGTCCCCGCCGGAGCCTTTGACCCACAGCACCTCGACCTCTTGTCCGTTGAGGGGGTCTTTTTCAACGGTCTTGCACGAGGTATTTCCCCCGCCGTAGTTGGTGATGCGCAGGTCTGCGCCCAGGATATTGGAGCGGTACAGGAAGAGGGCCACTTCATCCCCGGCTAGGCTGGCCGCTTTGGCATCGTCCCATAGGTACTGTACATGTTTGAACAAAGAAGAAGAAATCATAGCTGGTCGCGTCTTTTACGTATGACAAAAAATCTTTTAGGGGGTAAAAACAACAAGTCTAATCAAATAATGCACAAAATTGCCGAATAAAGTTTTTTTAATAGTAATTTTTGCCGCTAAAAGAAGGCTAAAAATACCCTTTTTGACCCTATTATTCACCAAGAGCGAATAAGGCATGTTTGAAAAACTCAGCGCACGTCTGGAAGAGGTGCAGGAATTTGAAAAAACGGAAGTGCCGGCGGCACACGTAAAGGACTGGAGGAGCTTTTTGGGCATGTATGCCGGGGAGCACACCGCGGGGACGGAATTTGTAATCGGCCCCTTGTTCGTGGCGCACGGTGCGGCGGCGGCGGATTTGGTGTTCGGGCTTTTGTTCGGCAATCTATTGGCGGTATTGAGCTGGGCATTCCTCACGGCGCCTATTGCGACCAGAGAGCGGATCACCCTGTACTACAAGCTGGAAAAGGTTTGTGGCCCGCGCCTGGCGACGGTATATAACCTGGTCAATGCGCTGATGTTCTGTTTTTTAGCGGGTTCTATGATCGCGGTGTCGGCGACGGCCATTGGCATCCCGTTCGACCTGCCCATGCCGAAGCTGAGCGACTGGCTACCTGGCAGCATCAGTTGGGTCGTCGCGGTGTTGGCGGTGGGTATGTTTACCACGGTGGTGGCGATGTTGGGCTACAACGAGGTAGCCCGTATGGCGAACAGGGCAGCGCCCTGGATGGTACTGGTATTTTTAGCGGCGGCCATTGCGGTATTGCCGGAATTGGGCGTAACCCGGGTTGGCGAGTTCTGGGGCGTGGCGCAGAGTAAGATATGGACGGGCGTACCGTTGGAGGGGCAGTCGAAGTTCGGCTTCTGGCACATCCTGTTTTTTGCCTGGTTTTGCAACATGGCGATGCACATCGGCATGGCAGACCTATCCATCCTGCGCTATGCAAAATCGTGGAAGTCGGGCTTTACGGTAGCCGGGGGCGTATTTGTAGGGCACTACCTGGCCTGGGTAGCCTCGGGTATCCTCTACGCGGTTTTTTTGCAAAAAACACAGTCTTCCCTGGAGTTTGCCCCGGGGCCGATTGCGTACTATGCGGCGGGGGCAGCGGGGGCGCTTTGCGTCATCGTGGCCGGTTGGACCACGGCGAACCCCACGATTTACCGGGCGGGGTTGGCCGTACAGGCGGTGATACCCCATTTCAAAACCTGGAAGATCACGCTCATCGTGGGGCTGGTGACGACGGCAGCGGCTTGTTTCCCTGCCTTGGTCATGCGCCTGCTCGATTTTGTGGCTTTGTACGGTTTGCTGCTCATGCCGATGGGGGCTATTGTTTTCATAGACGTATGGGTGTTGCCCCGGATGGGCTTGCAGAGCAATTTTGCCGCCCTGCAAAAGAGCAAGTGGAACTGGGCGGCTGCGCTGACCTGGCTCCTGACGCTGGGCTTTTGTATCTTCCTAAACCAAAGCCTGGGCATGGAAATCTTCTTCCTGGGGCTTCCCGGTTGGTTTGTAGCGGCTGCGTTGTTCATCCTTTTCAACCTCGTCCTTCAAAAAAAGCAGGCATGAAAAAGTATCTCTTGTTGGCCGCCCAGGGTGCCGGGCTGGCGTTGACCATTGTGCCCGCCCTGCTCGTTTTCCAGGGCAGCCTTTCCAACGATGCCCATAAACAGCTCATGCTGCTCGGCGTGTTCCTGTGGTTTGGCGCGGTAATCTTGAAAGCGAGGCAGTAGGCCTCAGGCGATCCAGCGTCCGAGGAACGCGAGCAATTTCTCTACTTTGGGCGAGTAGGGTGGGTAGATCATGCTGAGGTCCAGGAAGCGGCGTTTGAGCACTGGTTTTTGGTTGGAGAAAGCCAGGAAGCCTTCGTAGCCCATATATTGGCCGATACCGCTGTTGTTGACCCCTCCGAAGCCCAATTCGGGGCTGACGAAGCTCAGCATAAAATCGTTGACCACGGCGCTGCCGGAGCTGGTTTGGCGCAGCACTTGTTCGGTGAACGCCTTGTCTTTGCTGCAGATATAGATGGTCAGCGGCTTGGGCTGGCTTTGGATGATGCGGATCACGTCGGCGGGGTCGCGATAGGTCATGACGGGCAGGAGGGGCCCAAAAATTTCTTCCTGCAGGATATCCATGCCCGTGTGTACCTCGGTGAGCAGGGTAGGCGGCACGAAGCGTTCGTTTTCGTTCCATGCGTTGCCGATGGCTTCGTGTGCCCCTTTAGCGATGGCATCCTCGTAGAGGTTGCGCAGGCGCTGGGTATGGCGCAGGTTGACGATGCGGCAATAATCGGGGGAGGTCTGGAGGTCGTCGGCGGGATACAATTTTTTCAACGCCTTGCGGTAGGCGTCCACGAAAGTATCCTGGAGGGATTCGTGGAGCAGCACGTAGTCTGGTGCGATACAAGTCTGGCCTTTGTTAAGGCATTTGGCCCAGGCCAGGCGGTAGGCTTGTTGCTCCAAATCCGCTGTTTGGTCTATGACGACCGGGGATTTGCCGCCGAGTTCGAGGGTGACGGAGGCCAGGTGTTTGGCGGCTGCGGCCATGACAGATTTGCCGATTTGGGGGCT
>JBEGMH010000245.1:0-3300 GCA_041183125.1 Bacteroidota bacterium
GCATCGCTCAGCTCGGCGATCCCTCCTCCTAATGCCTGTATCTTAGCCCCGACAATGGGCGTCCCGCTAGCGGAGTCGCGCACACTGCCTTCGAAATAGCAGGCGCGCTGGTACCGGGGCTGAAGCACAAACAGCCCGCTCTGTATGTCGGAGGCCAACAACAGCCCGGAGGGCAGGAAGGGAAAGGCGCCCCAACAACCGTAAAACCCTCGTTGTGTACCTGGATAGGTATCGTAGCGGCCCACTTCCACCAAATTTTCGGGGCGGTGCGCATCGGTGATCACGACGCCCTCCGTGTACCAACTGGTCGCTAAAAAGCCCTTGAAATAATGTACGTTGTGCGGTATCGCCCCATTGGCGGCGGCGGTCGAAGGCAGGAAGCGGTCCAGGAAGCGGATATTGTTCAAGTCCCTTACGTCGTACGCGTCCACGGTGCCCAGGGTTTTTTCATCCGTGGTAAAAAGGGTGGTACCATCGTCGGATAGCCAGCAGTTGTGGGTAAAGCTGGAGCTGGTGGTCTGGGTGGCCAACAAGCGGGGTGCGCTTTTCTGCCGCACGTCCGTCACGGAGAAAAACCCGTCATAGACATCTGCCGACCACAGGGTGTCCCCGCGGGCGAAGTTGTCGTGGGAGTAGCGGTTTTGGGAGAGCCCGAGCAGTTGCGGGAGACCGGGCTTGGTCGCCACGTCGAAGAGGAGCACACCGCCGTTGTTGAGGTTACAGCCCGACAGGTACATCGTCCCTTTCTCGTCAATGTAGAGGTTGTGGCATCGGTCCACGCTGAGGTTCTGGATGGCAGGCCGGTAAAACTGGTGGGTAATGTTCGCCGGGCCTTTTCGCATATCTATGGCCAGGATCCCGTCGGCGCCCTGGTCGGCGACGGCGTAGACAAAGCCCGCGTACGACTTCATATCCCGCCAGACGGATTGCGCCCCCGGGATGAAAGCCCTTCGGACGGGCGCTTTGGGGTTCTCCAGGGAATAGACCGCCGTGCCCGAGCGCACGCCCAGGATGGCATATTCGACCCCGGCGCTGTCCACATAGCCCCATACATCGTTGTACCCGCTGTTGGGGTAATCGTTTGCGTTGGCCAACCGTTCGATATTGGCATTTTGTCCCAAGATGCCCGTTGCGAGCAGCAAGTAGAGAGCGGATACGAATGCTGTTTTTACCACGGCCATGCGTTTACTTGTCGTTGGGTAAGACCCGGATATCCAAGGCCTGCACCTTGGGCACATACTCCGGGGAGAGGGTGAAAAATACGGAGAGCGCCCCCTTTTCGCCCCGGATGCGGAAGGTACCGCGGAGCTGGTTCTCGGGGAGGATGGGGTCTATGCCGGTGATGGCCCCGATGGAGGCCAAGGCGGACTGTGCCTGGCGCTGGCGGTGTTCGCGCGAGGAGTCGAGGTAAAAGTTTTCGGCTAAAAAGTCGTTGCCCAGGGCTGGGTCCCAGCTTTTGAGCAACTGGAGCACCTGTTCTTTGCGCGTTTCCAGGATGGCGGATGCGGGCAGTTGGCGCGGCTGCAGCCCTGCTTCGCGGACGAGGGCCTGCAGGGCTTCCGCACAAACGGCGGTTGCCGGTGCGTACGTCCGGTTGCTGAACGCGATGACGCCGATGCCGTACTCCGGCAGGAAGGTGTGGTTGCTCCCAAAGCCGGGCAGCCCGCCGCTGTGGCCCACTTGTACGACGCCCTGGCAATCGCGCCGCACGCGGAGGCCATAGCCATAGCCCACCATGGCCGGGCAACTGCGCCCCGGCACCTCGCGCGTATCTGCTACCAGGCGGGCACCTAAGAGTTGCTGCATCTCGCGCAGCGAGCTCCGCTTGATGGGGCCTTTCTCCTCCCCGCTGCGCGCCGGCCAGGCCGAAAGATGAAAAGCCATATACTTGCTGAAATCGTCTAGAGAGGTGATCAGTCCGCCCATGGCGCCGTAGGCGCCGTCGTGCAGCATGGGTTCCAGCTTCCACTGCTCGTCTTCCCAGCGATAGCCCAGGGCCAGTAGTTCGGCGGGCAGGCCTTCGTATTCCCAGAAGGTCTGTTGCATGCCCAGCGGCTTGAAGATTTTTTCGGAGATGTATTGCTGATAGGGCATACCCGACACCTGGGTGATGATGCGCCCCAACATGGCAAAGCCCAGGTTGCTGTACTCATAGCCCGACGAAGGCAGGGTAGAAAAAGCGACCCCGCCCCGCAGAAACTCCAGGAACTCGGCGTCGCTGTCTTCTAACTGGCGGTCGCCCCAGGGGTTGTCTTCCGGGAAGCCGGCCGTCATGGTCAGCAAGTTGAGCAGGGTGGGTTCCGGGGCGTCGGTGGTCAGCAGCTCCCACTTTTTCAACGAGGGGAGGTATTTGGACACCGGGTCGTGGAGCGACAGCTTGCCCGCGTCGCGCAACTGGACGATGGCCATGGCCGTGAAGCTCTTGGTCATAGAGGCGATGCGGAATAAAGAGCGGTTGCGCACAGGCTCCCTGCTCGTCAGGTTAATGTACCCAATCTGCCCCGAAAACAACAGCGCATCGTCCACCACCACCCCGAAGACGGTGCCGGGAATATGGTTTTTTTCCGTGTAGTCCCTGAATATCCGCTCGACCGCCGGCAGTGCTTTCCGGATGTTCTCGATGCGCATCGGGTCGGTGAACACCGGCGGCACATAGCCCGCTGCCGTACCGGAAGAAGGGGTGGTTTTCTGGGCTTGTAGCCCTAACACCCAAAACAGGCTTGCCAAAAAGCCCAGGGTCAGTACTGCTCTTGGTTTCATGTGGTGTGTTTTTTTGTTCCTATTTGGCAAAAAAACAGTTTTTTAAAATTTTTTTCGGGTTTTCCCCCTTTAAATATACGCGGGCTCTGCTACATTTGTACAAAATCGCCCTGAATTGCGGAAAGCGCCTGCCATATTGCTGCTTTTTTGCTTCGTATCCTATCACTTTGGGTACTATGTGTCTTTTTTTTCCAAAAAAATACGGTTAGAAAAGGTTTGGTTTGAGCGGATCTACGGAGATAGTCCTTCCGAGTTGCCGGAGATGTCCCTGGAAATCCCGCTCAGCGTCGCCTACATGCCCGACCAAGAGGATTTCCAGGAATCCAATGCCTCTTTCGAAAAGGGTGGGCAGCACTACCGCATCATCAAACAGCGCTATAAGCAGGACACCCTCGAGATTGTCTATGTACCCGACGTAGAGAAAAACCAGCTCGAGCGCACGGTGGCCCAATGGGCCAAAAACTTGTCTTCCAAACACTCGGAAGGCACAAAGGGTTTGAGCGCCGTCAAAGCGCCTTTCCACGAATATGAGCAGGCGGA
>JBEGMH010000246.1:0-3161 GCA_041183125.1 Bacteroidota bacterium
CGCCCGTACCTCGACCTCCAACTCAAACAGGTCGTGGACCTGCTGATCCTCCCCGATGGCCGTCTCGGCACCGATCCCTTGAAAAGTAGGGATAGTATTTTGCTCGAGGCCTTGGCCAAGGCAGCAGCGCAGATGACGCAGAAGCTGGGAAAAGACATGGCGACCTGGCAATATGGGAACTACAAATATGCCCTTATCAAACATCCGCTCAGCGACGCATTGAGCGAAACCCAGCGCAAATCCTTCGACGTAGGCCCGCTGCCCAGGGGTGGAAACGCCGGTACCGTCAACAATACCGGCAATGGGGCCAACCAAACACACGGGGCTACCTTCCGGCTCATCCTGGATACCGCAGACTGGGACCACGCCCTGGCTACCAATTCGCCGGGACAGTCAGGGGATGTGCGGCACCCACACTACCGAAACTTATTCGAAATATGGGCAAATGACCGCTATTTCCCCATGTTTTATTCCCTGAAAAAAATTGAATCCGTACTCTTTGCCAAAATAGCGCTTACACCAGCGCGCTGATTGCCTTATGACCCGATGTATAGCTCTTTTTACGCTGCTCTTATGCCAGACAGCCCTGCTCGCGCAAACCCCGCCGGCCTTTGACCCGCGCATGTACGATATCGCAAAAGCACCTTCCGCACAGCGAATCGAAGCAGACATACGGAAATTAGTCGGTTTTGGTACGAGAAACACGTTCTCCGATACCGTTTCCGAAACCCGTGGCATCGGTGCTGCCCGCCGTTGGATCAAATCGGAGTTCGATAAGATATCCGGTACCTGCGCCCAATGCCTGGAGGTCTCTTTTCAATCGAGCATGGTAGCAGCCGGTACCTCCAACCGCATCCCCACGGATACCTGGATCGTCAATGTGCTCGCCGTGCAAAAGGGATACCGCTACCCGGATAAATATGTAATCATGTGCGGGGATATTGATTCCCGCGTGAGCGATGCCACCGATGCCGTAAAAGATTCCCCAGGAGCCAACGACAATGCTTCCGGGATGGCCGGGGTGCTCGAAGCGGCCCGGGTACTGAGTAAGTACAAGTTCCCTGTCAGTATCCTTTATGCAGGGCTTTCGGGAGAAGAACAGGGGCTCTGGGGCGGGCAACACCTCGCCAAAACGGCCAAAGCCGCCGGCTGGGAAATCATCGGGGTGCTCAACAACGATATGATCGGCAATATCGAGGGCATCAATGGGGAAATAGACAACCGCACCTTCCGCGTTTTCTCCGAACCCACCCCCGTCACCGACGGCGAACGCGAATACGCATGGAGACGGGTCTATGGTGGGGAAGTGGATGGCCCCTCCCGACAACTCGCCCGCTACATTGACCGCATGACCGATATCTATTGCACCAACCTCGATGCCTTGTTGATCTACCGCCTCGACCGATTCGGACGCGGCGGCCACCATCGCCCCTTCAACGATGAAGGGTTCCCCGGGGTGCGCATCATGGAAACACACGAACAATATAACCGACAACACCAGGACCTCAGGGTCGAAAATGGAATCGCCTACGGCGACGTCCTGGAAGGCGTCAACTTCCCCTATGCCGCTAAGCTGACCGGCGTCAATGCCATCACCCTGGCCGGCCTGGCCTGGGCGCCCCCTGCCCCCCGGAATGTCCAAATTGGCGGTATCGTTCAACCGAGTACCCGGCTGAAATGGGACCCCGTCGCAGACCCGGATATCGTCGGGTACAAAATCTATTGGCGCGAAACGACGGCCCCTCAGTGGCAACATGCCCGCTTCGTAGATAAAAACACCACCGACCATACCCTCGACGGGGTCATCATAGACAATTATTTGTTCGGGGTCGCTTCCGTCGGAAAAGATGGAAACGAAAGCGTGGTCGTATATCCGAATACCCTGATTACGAGAAGATAATAGACTTGTTGCGAGGGCAATCATCGAGGGGTCAAGAAGGCCCTTTTTTTCCCACACTGTGCCTTTTTTCGGTCATATAGCCCGGTTATACTCCCTCAAAAAGCCTTCGTGTGGATAAAAAATGACTCTTTTTTCCCTCCTTGCTGACCCCTCGCAACAAGTCTAATGGCATTGCCCGCAAAATATGCCTATATTTACCTACCTTTCGAAGGCAAAAACCACTTGTTGTAAAAAGCGTACCCATGACGACGGGAGCCCTCGCAACAAGCCTATTGAAACAATATGGAACGTCCGGACTTCAGTAAGATCAAATTAGACCTCAGGCGTACTGGGGCGCGCGCTCCGGAAGGGGCTTCCCCCTGGATGAGCGCCGAGCAGATACCGATTGCCCCTGCCTACGGGCCCGAAGACGTGCGCGGCCTCCGGCATCTGGGCTACTTAGCGGGGCTGCCGCCTTTCCTGCGCGGGCCCTACGCCTCGATGTACACCGTGCGGCCCTGGACGATCCGCCAATACGCGGGTTTTTCTACTGCGGAGGCGAGCAATGCCTTCTACCGGCGCAACCTGGCCCAGGGCCAGAAGGGGCTCTCGGTGGCCTTTGACCTGGCAACGCACCGCGGCTACGACTCCGACCACGAACGGGTGGCCGGCGATGTCGGCAAAGCAGGGGTAGCCATTGACAGCGTAGAGGACATGAAGATCCTCTTCGACCAAATACCCTTAGGGGAAATGTCGGTGTCCATGACCATGAACGGTGCCGTCATCCCCGTCATGGCTTTCTACATCGTCGCCGCCGAAGAGCAGGGAGTGCCCGTCGGGCAGCTCAGCGGCACCATCCAGAACGATATCCTCAAAGAGTTCATGGTGCGCAATACGTACATCTACCCGCCCGCCCCTTCCATGCGCATCATCGCCGATATCTTTGCGTTCACCGCGCGGCACATGCCAAAATTCAATTCCATCAGCATCAGCGGGTACCATATTCAGGAAGCAGGCGCGCCTGCGGATATCGAGCTGGCCTATACGCTGGCCGACGGACTGGAATACCTGCGCGCTGGCCGGGCGGTCGGCCTGGACATAGACGACTTCGCACCGCGCTTGTCCTTTTTCTGGGGGATCGGGATGAACCATTTCATGGAAATTGCCAAGATGCGGGCTGCACGCATGCTGTGGGCGCAGCTGGTGCGCGATTTTGGGCCCAAAGACCCAAAGTCCATGGCCTTGCGCACGCACTGCCAGACCTCGGGCTGGAGCCTCACCG
>JBEGMH010000247.1:0-4417 GCA_041183125.1 Bacteroidota bacterium
ATTTGAAGGATTAAACGATTTACAGGATGTAGCGCAATCCTGCCCATCGTCTTGAACACGATTTGAAGGATTAAACGATTTACAGGATGTAGCGCAATCCTCATGTCCATCCTACAAATCCTTTAAATCGTGTTCAGACAAAGAGGCCAGCAAAGCAGCCGAAATAATAGACTTGTTGCGAGGGGTTGTCGAGGTGGGAAAAACAGGGTCTTTTTGACCCCTTGATGATTCCCCCGCAACAAGTCTATTCTTCAGGTTGGAGCGGCGAGCGCTCAATGCATGCGGTCGCCGCGCAGCGCCAGCGACGCTATGATTTCGGCTTCTTTTTCCAGGTATTCCTGCCAGCGTTGCCGCACCAGTACCTCGTCGAAGTAGAGGCGTGCCAGGTCGAGGAAGAGCCGGTAATGGCCGGCTTCGGACACCATGAAGCGGTGGTAGAACCCGCGGAGTTCCTCTTCGCGGATGTAGAGGGACAGCAGGCGGAAGCGCTCGGCGCTGCGCGCTTCGATAAGGGCGCAGACGAGCAGTTTTTCCAGCAGCCGGTCTTCGCGGCTACCCCCTTTTTTCTGGAATGCCAGGAGTTGGTTGACGTATTCGTCTTTGCGCTGCCTGCCCAATTGGAGTTGCCGCTTTTCCAGTTCGGCGAGTACGAGGCGGAAGTGCCCCCACTCTTCGGTGACGATGGGGGCCAGTTCGCGCACCATGTCCGCTTTTTCCGGGTAGCTTTGGATGAGGGAGATGCAGGACGTTGCGGCTTTTTGCTCGCAATAAGCGTGGTCGGTGAGGATTTCCTCGAGATCCATTTCTGCCAGGTTGACCCATCGGGGGTCGGTGGGCAGTTTCAGGCCCAGCATCTGGACGCTCTGCGGTGTTGGTTCCATAGCTATCGCGCACCGTCGAGGCACTTGAGTTGTTTTTGGAAAAAGTCGAGGTTGAACACGGGATATTCTTCGTAGCCACTGCTCCAGAACACCCGGACGCTTTCTATTTCGCTATTTTGGAGGAGTCCCAGGACGCTGGGGTCTATGGGATACTGTACCAGGTAGGTCAGGACTTCGCGTTGGATATCGTAGCTGCCCTTGTCCATTGTGCCCGATTGGAGGTTGATGAACTGGCCGTTGAGGAGTTTGATGGTCAGGGTGCTGCCTTTTTCGATGAAGCCGTATGCTTCGCGGGCGTTGGGATAGGCGAAGGAGAAATTGAGGGTGAGGAAGCGGAATCCCTCATAGGAGCTGAGGTAGCCTTCGCAGCTCAGGTACTCTTTGTCTTTGAGGAAGATGCGCAAGCGGTCGTCCGTATGGGTGAACAGGAGTTGTTTTTCGAGGTCTTTGCGGAATCGGCCGTTGTCGTCTTTTCCGTTGAATGTAAACGCGCAGCCCTGGTCATATACCTTGATGCCCTGGGTATTTTCGCTATTCCAGTCGAAGTAATAAGCTGCACCGAGCCGGGCCAGGTTGGGGGCAAAGTCTTGGGCCAGGGCTTCGGTACTCGGCAGGGGGGTCTGGGGTTGGCGGCGTTCCAGCGACTTTTTGAGTTCCTGGAGGATGTTCCCTTTGACCGCGAGGCCTTCGGCGAGGGCGAGTTCCTGCTGGGCGAGGGCAGCCTCCTCGAGGGCTTCCTGTTCGGTCGTTTTCGCAGCGCTCAGGCGTTGGTTGATACGGGTAGCCTGGTCCTTGGCGGTTGTCCTGCCCAGTTCTACTTCCAGTCGGGCCCGTTGCTGGCTGGCCTGTTCTGCCCTATTTTGGGCGATTTCGGAGGCTTCTTTGGCCAACTGGGCACGGCGGCTGGCGATGCGGCGCGCGTCTTCTTCCGTGAGCAATACCGGCTGGTCGAGGCTGGCGATCTGGCTCTGGTTGACCGGATAGCTCCCGCCCCGCGTCGTTTGGTTGAAGTAGCGCCAGGAGCCATCTGGATAGACGATGATTTTCTCGCCTTTTTCGTTTTCCCGAATCACTCCCTGGGCGGAGAGTTTTCCCTGGGCGAAAACCGTGCACAAAGCAGCCAGGAGGATGAAAAAATACTTACCTTGCATGGGCGTAAAAGTTGCGTGTCTTTGGATTACGATGGGATTGCGCTTCCCCCTGCAAAATTAACGATTCCAGCATTTATATGCGTATTTTATCTAATTTTTATCTCTTGGCCCGGTATTGATGATCGCCCTTTTCCGGATCGGCTTCCTACCCATTCGGGTGTGGGATATCCTGGATATCCTGATCGTTACTTATCTTTTGTACCAGATATACCGGCTGTTGCGGGGCAATATCGCCTTTAATATTTTCATCGGGCTGCTCATCATCTACGTCATTTGGGGGATTGTCAATCAGTTGCAGATGGACTTATTGGCGGCGGTGTTGGGGCAGTTTGTGAGCGTGGGTGTCATTCTGATCGTAATCGTTTTCCAGCAGGAGATCCGCCGTTTCCTGTTTTATTTGGGCAACAGCACCTTACAGGGCCGCTTCCGGTTCTTGTACCGCATGCTGGAGCGCCAGCCCGTAGTCTCGGAGGAGCGGGAGCGCTACCTGCGCGCGCTCAAAAGCGGCCTGCTGCGCATGAGTCAGCTCCGGATGGGCGCTTTGATTGTCCTGACGAAAGATATCGTCATGGAAGAAGTATTGGCTTCCGGGGTAGAGCTCGATGCCAGTATGTCGGAGTCGCTGCTCATCAGTATTTTCAATACGCATAGTCCCATGCACGATGGGGCGGCGCTCGTGCGCAGGGGGCGGCTGATCTCAGCGGGCTGCATCCTTCCCGTATCCGACAACCTATCCCTTCCCAAGCAGGTGGGCTTGCGGCACCGCGCGGCAGTGGGCGTCACCGAGCGGTTCGGCGTAGCGGTGTTTGTCGTGTCGGAGGAAACCGGGCATATTTCATTTGCGTACAGCGGGCGTCTTTTCCCGGATCTGAACGAAGAAGAGGTAGAGGCGAAACTTCGGGAACACTTGATGTAGGTTCCGTTTTTTTTGCTGTTCTACATGAGGATACGCCAAGGATTGTCCATATTTCCGATTCTCCCCTTATTTTTATGCTCTAATCTTTTCAAACCTATGCAAGACATACAAACCTATATCGAATCGAACCGGCAGCGCTTTTTGGCGGAACTCCTCGACCTGTTGCGCCTGCCTTCTATCAGCGCCGACCCCGCTTTTAAGAAAGACGTGGAACGCGCAGCGGAATTTGTAGCCGACAGCCTCCGCAAAGCAGGGGCCGAGCAGGTAGAAATCGTACCGACTGCCGGGCATCCGGTCGTGTACGGGGAAAAAATCATAGACCCCGCCCTGCCTACCGTGCTGGTCTATGGACACTATGACGTACAGCCCCCCGATCCGATGGACCTATGGGAGTCCGGTCCTTTTGACCCCGTGGTACGCAACACGCCGCAACATCCCGAAGGAGCGGTCTTCGCCCGCGGTTCCGCCGACGACAAAGGCCAGTTTTTCATGCACGTCAAGGCTTTCGAGGCTATGCTGGCCACCGAAACCCTGCCCTGCAACGTCAAGTTTATGATCGAAGGGGAGGAGGAGGTAGGTTCCGCCCACCTCGGTGCGTTCCTGGAATCCCGCAAGTCCGCGCTGCACTGCGACGTCATCCTCATATCCGATACGTCCATGATCGGCCCGGACACCCCGTCCATTACCGTCGGGCTGCGCGGGCTGAGCTATGTGGAAGTGGAAGTGACCGGCCCGAACCGCGACCTGCACTCCGGCATCTACGGCGGGGCTGTCGCCAACCCTATCAATATCCTCGCTAAAATGATCGCCAGCCTGCACGATGAAAACAACCACATCACTATACCCGGCTTCTACGACGATGTGCTCGCCGTCGGCCCGGCAGAGCGCAGCGCCATGAATGCGGCTCCTTTTGACGAAACGGAATACAAGCGCGACCTGGATATCCAGATGGTACACGGCGAAGCTGGCTTTACCACCCTCGAACGCGCCTCCATCCGCCCGACCCTCGATGTGAACGGCATCTGGGGCGGCTACACCGGGGAAGGGGCAAAAACCGTGCTGCCCTCCAAAGCAAGTGCCAAAATCAGTATGCGCCTGGTGCCCAACCAGGACCCCGACAAAATCACCGAATTATTCGCCGGGTATTTCCAGACCCTGGCCCCTCCCTCCGTAAAGGTCAAGGTCTCCTTCCACCACGGCGGGTATCCCGTCGTGACCCCTACCGATACGCCGGAATACCAGGCTGCCCATAAAGCGATGGAAAAAACCTTCGGCAAAGCGCCCATCCCGCAACGCGGCGGCGGCAGTATCCCCATCGTCGCCCTGTTTGAAAAAGTGTTGGGCGTCAAGTCCGTCCTCATGGGGTTCGGACTGGACTCCGACAACATCCACTCGCCCAACGAAAAATATGGACTGGCCAATTTTTATAAAGGAATCCACACCATACCTTATTTTTTCAATTATTATAC
>JBEGMH010000248.1:0-2941 GCA_041183125.1 Bacteroidota bacterium
TTTTTTCCCACACTGTGCCTTTTTTCGGTCATCTAAGGCAGTTAGACTCCCTCAAAAAGCCTTCGTGTGGACAAAAAATGACTCTTTTTTCCCACCTCGCTGACCCCTCGCAACAAGTCTATTTTTTTCCCACCTCGCTGACCCCTCGCAACAAGTCTATTAAAACCCCGCAAAGAACAGTGCGTTGCTGAACAAAAACTTTCCGTTCTCCCAAAAGGCTCGGAAAAGGGGATTGTCCACCAGATAAATGGCACTGCCGCTCCCTTTGGACTCCACCGCAAAGACCGTGGTGTTCTTCTGGGCTTTGCGGGCTTCCGCCCCGGCAAAACCGGATACCATGAGCTGATCGCTTATCGTGCCCACGTTCCAGACGTTCTTCAGGTGCTGATAGGCTTGCGCACCGGTTTTGAGGGAAAAATATTCCGGCGACATGCCGTAGGCCAGCGGATGGGTGATATCGAGCGTCAGTTTAAAAATCGCCCCGGGGATCCCTTCGCTGACCTGCCGGCGTTCCTGCCCGCCGTAGGGGGCCAGGCGCTCGTCGAGCGACTGCCGCTCGTCCGCGCTTTCGGCAGCGCTGCGCGCAGCACCATTGGCATACGGCGTCAAGGAAAAGCCTTTGCGGTCCTCTAATGCGCTGAGGGCATCGCCGATGGCGATGAGCCGTCCGCCCGCATTTACCCAGGCGCTGATTTTTTCCCATATCGCCTCGCCGAACCGATAGCGGCCTTCCGGGAGGATCAGCACGTTGTACGCGCTGAGGTCATAGCGATCCATACGGCCTGCATCGAGTACGCTGAGCGGGTACCGGAGCTCTTGCTCGAGGAAGTACCAGACCTGTCCAAATTCGTTGCCGAAGGTTTGCTCGCCGGACAGGACGGCGATGCGCGGGGTTTGTATCAGCGAATACGAGCTGGATCCGAAGTCCTTCCCGCTGTCGGCAAAGCCGGTCTGCACGGGTATAACCGTGAGGCGATGGGCATTGGCCAACGCAGCCAGGGTTTGGTCGAACGCCAGGTCCATCTTGCGGTTGTCGCCCCGGGTCATGACCAGGGTGCCCCTGCCGTACGACTGTCCCTGAAGCGTGAACGGCTCATTGGCAAAGCGCACTTTCACCCCGGCTTGCAGTACTTCCGACAGGAAGCGGGCGTGGGCCAGGGCATTCCAGGGCAGGAGATAGGCGTACGGACGCTCACTGCCAAGCACGAGCGGGGTGTGCGCGGGGAATTCAAACTTCCCGTCGGGGTCCATGCGCTGGGCAGAGGCATAGGTCTCGAGCCCGTACGCGTAGGGCAGCGACCAGGAGGTGATGTCGTAGGTGGCGGAATCCACCACGAGGGCTTCGGGGTCGAGCAGTACCTGTGCCATGACCCCCCTTGGCTGGTGTGCGCTGACGATCAGGTCGCCGGGCTCCACTTTTAGGGGGATGGTTTGTCCGTTTTGATAGTTATAGGCGCTGAGGCTGCCGGTCTTGCCCGCGCGCCCATACAGGATGTGGTTGCGGTCCAACAGTTCGCAGAACGCCTGGATGCGCGCGCTGGGGTTCGTCCGTTTGACGATGTATGTTTTGTACTTGCCGGGCGGGTTGCTGCGCGATTTCTGGAAAAAAGCAGCGAAGTTCTGGTTGAGTTCCCGTGCGTGGAGGGAGGTGGTTTCTATCGTGGCCAGCGCTGAAGTAGCGTGGTGGGCGACGCGGTCGCGCAGGGTAAGGGTATCGCCGTTGCGCAGGAGCACGGCGCGGCCGGCCCCGATACCGCCCTGTTCGTAGGTCATGCCGATGGCGCCGTTATAGGTGGGATAGGTATCGCCGTAGCTGGGGTAGAGCAAGTCGAACACTTCCCGGGTGAAATACAGCCAGCCGTTGCGGTCGAAGTACTTGGCGTTGTTGCGGCCGATCGTAAACTGGAACTCGCGCTGCCAGGCGGTGATGAACTCGTGGTAGGGCTGGGCGGCGGGGGCGAAGTAGTAGGGGGCATTATAGCCTTGCTCGTGCATGTCCACATGTACGTGGGGGAGCCACTCGTTGTAGCGGGGCATGCGCTGCCGGGACTCGATTTGGGTCTGCCAGGCCCAGTCGCGGTTGAGGTCGAAGTGGTAGTGGTTGGTCCGCCCGCCTGGCCAGGGCTCCTGGTGTTCCCGCGCTTCCGGGCGTGGGTCGGGTACGCGGTTGCCCGCGATGCGGTACCAGTGGGTGTAGCGCGCTTGCCCGTCGGGGTTGATGCAGGGGTCGAGGATGACCAGGGTGTTTTTCAGCCACTCCTGTGTGCGGGGGTTTTTGGTGTCTGCTAAGGCATGCAGGACCGCCATGGAGCTTTCCGAGCCCGCCGCTTCATTGCCGTGGACGTTGAAGCTGATCCAAACGATGCCCGGCTCCATCCCCGGGTCGGGCTGCCCTTCTAATATGCCGGCCCGCACGAGGTTGTTGCGGCGGATATCCTCCAATTTGGCCAGGTTTTCCGGGGTAGAGACGAAGAGCAGCATGAGTGGCCGCTGTTCGTTGGTGCGCCCGTACTCGCTGATCCGCACGTTGGGGCTGTTGGCCGCTACGTGGCGTACGTATTCTACCAGCATCTCGTGCGGGGTGAACTGCTCGCCCAGCTTGTGGGGGAGGAACTCGTCCGGCGTTTTGAGCTGTGCATTGGCCGCAAACGGCAGTACGGAAAAGGCGAAAAAAGAGAGAAGGATCGAAAATTTTTGCATAGTTCTTTTTTTATAATACGGGTTATCAGGTAATTGAATTTGTATCAAAAGACTTTTTCGCCCGATATGGCCAAAAAATATTTTGAAAGAGTGCTTGTTTTTACAATTTTTTGAAATAAAATAATAAAAATAAGCACTATTGCATTATTTTATTCTTAATTCAGGAGCGATGGGATACTTTTTATACCATCCCAGACAACGGAATCTGCGCTAACATTACAAAAAAGAATGGAAAATACGG
>JBEGMH010000249.1:0-11945 GCA_041183125.1 Bacteroidota bacterium
GGCATGGACCCCGGAGAACCCGAACCAACGGCAGGCCTGCGCACCGACCTGCCCCGCAACGCGGCCGAGCCGGTACAGATGCTCGTATACCCCAACCCAGGTGATGGGCGCTTCAACCTACAACTCGGGCTGCAAAGCCCCGAAAATGCCCATTGGCTGCGCGTGCTAGACGCCCTTGGGCGGGAGGTCAGGCGCATAGACCGGCTGCAATCCGGGGATTACACCGTGGAGCTCTCCGGGCAGCCGGCGGGGTTGTACTATTTTGTGCTGTTCGACGGCCAAAGCAGGCCTGTCGTGAGCCAACAGGTTATGATACGATGAATAAACGTCTGTTTTTTACAAAATAAAATGTAAAAAACAGACGTTTATTCAAAATATTTTTTGGTATTATCTCAACGCAGCGCTGAAAACTGATAGTCCCGGAACTCCAGGATATGGACGTAGCGGTTTTCGAAGGAAAGGATGTTATCGGACAGCTCTGCGCTGGCTGCCCCGGGGACGAGCACGGGTTTGAATTCAAACCAGGTATGCAGGTAGTGTCCGGGGTTTTTGGGCATGTAGTACTGGAAATAGACGCCGTACTCCATGAGCATACGGCCCAGGTACAGGAAAAGGTCATAGCCCTGGAAAGCAGCCATATTGGGCACTGTGCCATAGGTATTGAAGTACGATTTCCGGAAGGCCTTTACGCCTTCGTCCAGGGGGTCCAGGAAGGCATGGCTGCTCACGCGCACGTGCAGGCGTTCGAAGTATTCGTATTCAAAATTTTCGTACTCCATCCACTGCGGCATACCATAGACTGCGATTCTTTGGTTTTCGGTCTTTGCCTCCGCGATCCGGCGCAGAAGGAAGAAAACGAAATTCTGGTCGGCCCAGGAGGGGATGATGATCGCGACCTGTTCCCGTCCTTTGAGGGCAGGGGCCACGGAGATGCCTGCATACGAAGTATTGGTTATGTTCAAGGTGCGCAAGGGCTGGGCTTGCGGGTTGCCTGCAAAGTCCAGGTTGGCTTTTTGAAGAAAGTCCACACAGGTTTTTTCGGCGGGGTTTTCGCGGGAGATGAGCAGGATTTCTTCCGGGACGAACTCGCGCAGGGCATGTTGCAACTGCGCCCGGCAATGGCTCTCTAACGAGGGGCTAACCTGAATGAAGCCCGGGTTTTTCTCCACCAGTCCGGATACTGCGCTGTACGGCGAAACGAGTACTTTTTTGTTCTTTTGCGCAAAATCCGCCGCCATCCGGATATTTTCCCTGCGATAAGGGCCGATGATCACGTCGGCTTCCTGCATGGCTTGCTGTCCCAACAAGCTGGCCATAGCCTGTCCGTCTGCCCGGGTATCCAGGGCTTGCACTTCGATGGAGATCCCTTCTTCTTCCAGCAGGGGGCCGGCCAATTTCAGGCCTGCGTAGAAATTGAGGGCCCATGCCGCGACCCTGCTGTCGGCGTTAGTACTGCTGCCCCCATCCGCAGTTGCCACTGAGAACGGCAGGGCTAACGCAATTTTATACGTATTTTTCTTTTCTACGGGCACCCATCCCCTCGTCCGCCAGTCGTCTTCCTCAGCCGGTTTGGGCAAGACCGAGGGAGCGGGAAGTTTGATCTTCCGCGGGGGGTACGACGGGTAGGATGAAATGCGCGGGGTATTCGTCAGCATGGCATACTGCAGCGTGTCCATTTTTGCGCGTGGGCCGCTGAGCACCCGTACCCATTGCTGTTTGACAGGGTCATACACGAGGGTGGGCTGAATATCCGGTAGGTATTCGGCATCATTATTCCGCGGCTTGGCAACCGTTTCCCTTTTTGGTTTGGGTTTGGGCTCGGCCTGGACGGGCCGCAGCGCTTTACAGCCGCTCAGGGCGATAACACTGAAGAGGAGAGCGGTACATATTTTATTCCCACTCAATCGTGGCAGGTGGTTTGGTACTGATATCATAGACGACCCGGTTTATACCTTTGACATGATTGATAATATCGCTCGATATTTTAGCCAGTAGTTCGTAGGGCAGGGGGCTCCATTCTGCGGTCATCCCGTCCAGGGAGTTCACTGCCCGCAGGGCGACAGCCTGCTCGTAGGTACGTTCATCGCCCATGACCCCGACCGACTGCACAGGCAGCAGGATAGCTCCGGCCTGCCACACCCGATCGTACCAGCCAGAAGATTTCAAATGGCCGATGTAGATGGCATCGGCTTCCTGGAGCAGGCGTACTTTTTCCTCCGTCACTTCGCCCAGGATGCGGATACCGAGCCCTGGCCCGGGAAAAGGGTGCCGCCCGAGGATGGCATCCGGCAGCCCGAGTTCCCGCCCTACCCGGCGCACTTCGTCCTTGAAGAGCATGCGCAGGGGCTCCACGATGCGGAGCCGTAATTTTTCCGGTAGACCCCCTACGTTGTGGTGCGATTTGATCGTCACGGAGGGGCCGTGTACCGAGACCGACTCGATGACGTCCGGATAGATGGTTCCCTGTCCCAGCCAGCGGATGGCCTGGTCCTGGGCTTCCAAGATGCGGCCTTCTTCTTCAAAGACCTCGACGAACAGCCGGCCTATCGTTTTGCGTTTCTCTTCCGGGTTGGATTTTCCCTTCAGCGCCTCATAAAAACGGGTACGGGCATCTACCCCTACGACGCGAAGCCCCATGCCTTCATAGGATTGCAGGACTTCGCTGAATTCATTTTTCCGCAACAACCCGTTGTCCACGAAGAAGCAGACCAGTTGTTTGCCAATAGCGCGGTGCAGCAGCATAGCGGCCACGGAAGAATCCACCCCGCCGGAGAGCCCCATCAGAACGTGGTCTTCGCCGATTTGTGCGCGCAGGGATTCCACGGTATGTTCCACGAAGGAAGCGGGTGTCCAGTCGCCGCGGCAGCCGGCCAACCCGAGCACAAAGTTTTTGAGCAATAAGGCCCCGTCGAGGCTGTGGGTTACTTCGGGGTGGAACTGCAAGCAATACACCGGGGCGGCGAACGCATCGGTTTTGCTCCGGAAAGCCGCTACTTCGATGCTATCCGTCCCGGCGATGCGTTCGAACTGGTCGGGGATCTGTGCGATGGTATCCCCGTGCGACATCCAGACCTGGCTGTGTTCCGCGACCCCGTGGAACAACGCATCCTCGGAGCGGACTGCGTTGAGGCTTGCTTTGCCATACTCGCGCTTCTCTGAGCGTAACACTTCCCCGCCAAAATACTGCGCTATGTACTGTGCGCCATAGCAGATGGCCAGTACCGGGAGCCGGCCTATCAGTTTTTCCAAATCGGGATGCAGCGCCTGGGCATCGGTCACCGAGAACGGGCTCCCGGAGAGGATGATGCCTTTGTAGGTATCGTCCAAGACAGGTACCTTGTTGTAGGGAACGATTTCGCTGTACACGTTGAACTCCCGTATTCTGCGGGCTATCAACTGCGTATATTGGGAGCCAAAGTCGAGGATGAGGATTTTTTCGGTCATAAAGCAAAGGTAAATGGAGAATCTGACAATGTGGAATCTTTTTGAACAGAAGATAAGCAGGCTCTGTCGGGTTAAAAATTGAGCAGGAACGCTACCCTCCGGTTTTTCTCACGGCCTTCCGGGGTTTTGTTGTCCTGTAGGGGTTGGGTTTCGCCCAAGCCTTCCCAGGAGAGGCGTCTGGGGCCTATCCCTTTGGAAACCAGGTAGTCATAGCATGCACGGGCGCGGTTTTCCGAAAGCCGGAGGTTGGCCTCGGCGGTGCCGACATCGTCGGTATGGGCCTGTATCCGGAGTTTAAAATCGGGGTATTTGCGCATGACGTCTACTATTTTATCCAGGACGGGCAAGGACTGGGGCCGTAGGGTCGCGCTGCCCGGTAGGAACTGCACGGCATAGCGGGCGCTGTCCAGGAGCGTTTGGTCTGTTTTATCCACTTCGGGGCAGCCTCCTCGAAGGGGTGGCCCCGGGGTGTAGGGACATTGGTCGGATTTATCGGCGACACCATCGCCATCGGTATCCGGACAACCAGCGGTTTGGGGTGGGCCCGCCAGTTCCGGGCACGGGTCGGATGCGTCCGGGATACCATCGCCGTCCTGGTCCGGGCAGCCGGAAGCGCGGGCTGGACCGGCAGCGGTCGGGCAGCGGTCGTCTTTGTCCGGCACTCCATCGCCGTCTTGGTCGCGGTCGGGGCAGCCTTTTCTTTCAGCTGGGCCTGATTCCAGGGGGCAGGCGTCCTCTTTATCTGCTGTACCATCGCCGTCGGCGTCCGGGCAGCCCTGTACGGGGCCGGACATATCGGGGCACGCATCGCGCACATCGGGAATGCCATCGCCGTCGGTATCCGGGCAGCCGGAGGTAGCAGTAGGCCCGGGGGTATCCGGGCAAGCATCGGATGCGTCGGGTGTTCCGTCGCGGTCGCGGTCGGAGGAAGGGGTATCGCCCCGGTTAGGGGCATTGCCTTTGTAGCGCCCGGGGGCGCGCATTTTGATCCCGGCGCTGAGGAGGAGCTGGTCGGGGCCGTCGTTCAGCCCCAGGCGGTATTCGAGCTGGGTGGACAGGCTGAGGCCTTTGGCGATCCGCAGGTCGAGGGCAGCGCCCAGGGGCACCCGGAGCCCGCTTTCGTCAAAGCCCAGCGTATGATAGCCCAGGCCGAGCAATAAAGCGGCGTTAAACCCCGCTTCCGGGGTGTAGTAGCGCAGCAGGAGCTGTACATCGCCTCCGAGGTACGTCTTTTTGTTGCGGGAACCTGTACCCACTGCTGCGTCGAACGCTTCCCCCATGCGCAGCGGGAAGGCGATATCCAGGATTTTGCCCAATTGGTAGAGGTAGCCAAACTCATAGCCGAAGGAGAAATCCTTCCGCATCAGCACTGAGCTCTGTGGAAAATCCTGGTTGAGAAAGAACGTGCGCAAGGTGAAGCCCTCCCCGGGGGAAGCAGCGGAACGCTGCTGGGCGTTCAGTTGGCCAAAAGCCAGGAAGAAGCACAAGACCAATGCGTTGCGCATATTATTTATATCTTATACAAGTTCGGCCCAAGCGTGGGGCTACTCCTCTACCAGGCCCCTCCCCTCTTTTTTGATTTTGCCTTCCGCATCCAGTTTCTTCATCAGGCGGTCCAGGATGCCGTTGATAAAATCCTTGCTCTTCTCCGTGCTGTACAACTTGGAGATTTCCACAAACTCGTTGAGGGTTACTTTGGCGGGGATGGACGGGAAGTGCAGCAACTCACAGAGGGCCATTTTCAAAAGGATCATATCGAGGACGGCCACCCGTTCCGCGTCCCAGTTTTTCAGTGCCGGCTCGATGATCTGGAGCAGGGCGGTATCCTCTTCATGGACCATGCGCAGCAATTTTTCCCCAAACTCGGTCGTCGCCTCTGCCGGCGGACGGTATTCCTCGTAAAACAAGGGACCTACCGGCAGGGCTTTGACCGTTTTTTTCATCGCCCCCACCACGAGCGACTCATCATCGGTCAGGTTGGGGTAATGGTCTTCGATGGCGTCTTGCAGGGTTTCGCTATTGAGGCATTGGCGGAGCAGTTCGAGCAATTGTCCGGCGTGGTCATCGTGGCCCGGGGCTTCCAGGAGCAGGTATGCCTTGTAGGCCTCCTGCTTTGCGAAGTCTTGGTACAGGGTGCGCACCAGGTCCTCGTCCACTTTGTCGTCCAGGCGGTAGAGTTTGAACAAGCGGGCGAGTCCTTCGTTTTGGCGCAGGGAGTCCATGAGCCGGTTCTGGGCCAGGCGCGGGGTAAAGACCTTGTCGCCTTCCGTTGGACGGTGCCGGGAGGCGCGTTTTTCCGCATCTTTCTCCGCGTACTCCACCACCCGGATGAAGTACAGCACGTAGAATAAATACAGTTCGAAAGAGTGCGATATCGAGTCCCGGTACCGGCGCATCACATCGGGAAGCCCGAGGGATTTATCGCGGCCAAGGGCATACAGCATCTGCATGACTTTTATGCGGACGTTTCTTCTGCTCAGCATGTAGGCGTTGGTATATCAAAAAGTTCAGCGAATGGTGGTGGTATTTGGTCGTAGTCTCTGTAGGGGCTATCGGATGTACTCGGATTCGATGGCCTCGAAAGCGGGGAATTTCCGGATATGCCAGTTTTTGACGATGGTCCCGTCTTTGAACAGGATGGGGCCCGGGTTGGAGCGGATCATCGTTTTCAGCAGGATATCGTCGGCGATGAGCACGGGGTAGTCAATTCCGGCGGCTTTTTTGAAATCCTCGATCTGCTCTTTCCCCCCGTACGCGACGATAGCCACGGCCCGGATGTCTTTTTCAGCCGCTGCCTTCATCACCGGGTTTACCTTTTCCTTCCAGCGTTGGAGGTATTCCGGGTCCCAGGAGTAGGCATTGACCTCGACCTTCCGTTTGCCGATTTTATCCACCCGTTGCACCAGCTCGACCGAGTTGGCCGTCCGGATAGTATCGGTGAGGAAGGTCGTGTCTGGCACGGTAGCCATTTTGGTTTGCACCGTACCTTCGAGGTGGTGGGCGATGATCATGAAGTTATAGCCCTGCAAGCCCAGCAGTTCGTCGGTTACGTCCGTGCCGTCCAGGTTGCTCACTTCGAACTCGCTGATTTTGGTGGGGGCGATGGCCGGTTCGGACTTGATCTGCTCCATGTCCCACTGATCGGAAGGGTATTTGCCCATCTCCTTGAGGAACTGGTCGAACGGCAGCTCCAGCGTTTCGCCGTTCGATTTGCGGGTGAGGCGGTAGGCGATGATTTTCACGTTTTGCGACGCTTCCATCTCCTGGGCTTTCTTCTCCCGGACATTCACCCCAATCTTAAAGGGGCGGAAATCCGTGTGCGGGAGATCCCAGACGAAGTTGCTGAAGCAGTACAGCACCCAGGCGGGTACGGCGCCCCAGAAGGCCACTTTGCGCAGCAGCGGCGTGCCGAGCTGGTGCATGTGTTTATGGCTGAAGATAAAAATGAACGCCGGCACCAACAGCGCTACATCCTTTAGGAACGACACCTTGGGCTCCAATTTCAGGAAGTCGCCGAAACAGCCGCAATCGGTCACCTTCATATTTGTAGCTACGTAAGGCCCCCAGTTGGAAAAATCAAAAAAGTTCACCCCGCTGGGCACATAGCCCGTGAGATAGGTGAAGCCCGTGAGCACCGTAAAGAACAGGACCAGCAGCAGAAAAGCCCACGCCGATACCTTGGACTGGTACCCGACGATGAGGGCGATGCCCAGCACGATTTCAAACACGATCATAATCACTGCAAAAGACTCCACATAGCTGCTCAGGAAGGGGAACAACGGCGCAATGCCCGACAGGGCGGTCGCTTCGAAGGTACCTTCAAAAGCGGCGAAGTACTGTCCCATTTTATACGCGGTACCCAGGGGGTCAATCGCTTTGACCCAGCCCGATACGACGAAAAGCGTGCCCGCAAAGAACTGCAGGTAACTCAGCGGCCAGTTCTGTACCCGTTTCAGCCCGAAGCCGGCTGCCAGGGTCAGGGCCAGGGCGATGAGGGCGATATACAATAATAAAAGTCCGAGTGTCATAACGTTATAGATGGTTTTTATACTTTTGGTAAAGAAGGCGCCATGCCGAGCTGGATCAGGGCGAAAATGGCGTAGTTCGCGATGTCCCGGTAGTTGGCTTCTACCCCTTCCGAGACCAGGGTAACGCCTTTGTTGTTTTCTATTTGTTTTATTCTCAATAATTTAGACAAAATCAAATCCGTCAGGGAACTGGTGCGCATATTGCGCCAAGCCTCGCCATAATCGGAGTTTTTCTGTACCATGAGCGCGCAGGTCTCGTTCAGTTGCCCATCGTAGAGGGCCTCAGCGGTATCCGGGGAAAGCTCCAGGGGGCCGGAGAACGACAGTTGGATGAGGGCCAGGATGCTGTAGTTGACGATGCCCTGGAGTTCGGAGGCGATGGAATCCTCCACCGACTGGCTGCCGCGCTCTTCTATCGTCCGTATGCGCATCGCCTTGATATAGAGCTGATCCGTCAGCGAAGAGGGCCTCAGGATACGCCATGCTGTGCCGTAATCCACCGTTTTTTTCAAGAAGATGGATTTGCACTGCGCCGCCACATATTGATACTGTTCCAGGGTCTCTTTCACGCCTGTTGTCATTTTGCTGCAAATATACAGTACATTTCACGGATTTTTGTGCATTCGTTCGATCCGGGTTCGATTCCGGGGCGAAACAAATTTTAAAAAAAAGGGGTATTGCATACTATGGAAGAAACCTATCGCACCCTGGAAGCCCCCTGTACCGGCGAATTCCGCGACCGGGGCAGCAAGTTTTTGGCATACGCGTTCCCGCTGAACGCCGATACCGAGTGGGCAAGCTGCCTGGAGTCCGTGCGCAAAGAACACCCCAAAGCAACGCACCACTGCTACGCCTACCGCATCGGCTTTGACGGCAACCAGTTCCGCGCCAACGACGACGGCGAGCCCTCCGGAACGGCCGGCAAGCCCATCCTGGGGCAAATCGACAGCTTCCGGCTCAGCAATGTGCTCGTAGTGGTGGTCCGCTACTTCGGAGGTACCCTGTTAGGGGCCGGCGGACTGGTACAAGCGTACAAAACAGCGGCAGCGGCAGCCCTGGGGAATGGCGCCATCACCGAGCGGGCCATAGAAGAAACCTTCGAGCTGGCGTTCCACTACGCCCTGATGAACGACGTGATGAACGCCCTGAAAAAAACGGAAGCCCGTTTCGTAGCCCAGGATTTTGGCGACTCCGCCCGCGTCCGCATCGCTTTCCCGCGCGCACGGACCGCCGAAAATTTTCTCCGCTTAAAAGCCTTCATCGCCAAAGTACACCTGGAAGAAGCCGCGTTGTTAGGCGATATCAACGGACTACAGATCCAGCGCATCGAAGAGGGGAAGCCCGGATAAGGCTCCCTCAGCAAGCACCTGCTGTTCTTTTGCCGGGCCAAAAAGTAGGCCCGTTTCTGCCCCGGCGTTAGCCCAAAACACACTCTTCTCCCCTACCCTGCTTGCAGTTCCCGAATAATTCCTTAGTTTGGGCGGAAAAAACACCTTATCGCTATGAAAAGAATCGCGCTATTGGCCTGTGTGGCCATGTTTGCCGTCCTGCCCTTGGGTGCGCAGAACCGCGCCCTGGAGCCGCAGTCGGTGGTCACGACCACCCATGAGGCCATGATCAAAGGAAAAAGAGTGCCCTACACCGCTACGGCCGGCACACAGCCGGTGTGGAACGAAGAAGGCAAAGCCATCGCTTCCTTGTTCTATACGTATTACCAGCGCAGCGATGTAGCCGACCGCGCCGCCCGTCCGCTGCTCATTTCCTTCAACGGAGGCCCCGGCTCGGCTTCCGTCTGGATGCACTTAGCTTATACCGGGCCGCGGGTGCTCGACATTGACGACGAGGGCTACCCCGTGCAGCCCTACGGCTACAAAGAAAACCCCAACTCCATCCTCGACATCGCGGATATCGTGTACATAGACCCCGTCAATACCGGCTACTCCCGGATTTTGGACAAAGACGCCAAGCCGTCCACCTTCTTCGGGGTAAACGCCGACATCAAGTACTTAGCGGAGTGGCTCAACACGTTCGTCACCCGCCAGGGCCGCTGGCGCTCCCCCAAGTACCTCATCGGGGAAAGCTACGGCACTACCCGCGTTTCCGGCCTGGCCCTGGAACTCCAAAACGCCCAGTGGATGTACCTCAACGGGGTCATCCTGGTGTCGCCTACCGGATTGGGCATCGAACGCCGCGGCCCGGTGGAAGCCGCCAACCGCCTCCCCTACTTCGCCGCGACGGCCTGGTACCACAAAGTCCTGCCCGAGGACCTGCAGAAAAAAGACCTGCTGCCCCTGCTCGATGAAGTAGAGGCGTTCACGATACAAGAGCTGCTCCCCGCCATGGCTATGGGCGGCTTTTTGCCCCCCGACAAAAAACAGGCCGCCGCCGCCCGCATGGCCCGCTATTCCGGCCTTTCGGAAAAGACCATCCTCCAACACAACCTCGACGTGCCCACGGATTTCTTTTGGAAAGACTTGCTGCGCGAACGCGGTGGCTTCACCGTGGGCCGCCTGGACTCCCGCTACAAAGGCATAGACCGCAAAGAAGCCGGCGAGCGCCCCGATTACAACTCGGAACTCACCTCCTGGCTACACTCCTTCACCCCCGCTATCAACCACTACCTGCGCACCGAACTGAAGTACGAGACCGACATCAAATACAATATGTTCGGCCCCGTCAGCCCCTGGGACAACAGCAACGACAATACCGGGGCCAACCTACGCCAGGCCATGGCGCAAAACCCCTATTTGAAAGTCATGTTCCAGTCGGGGTATTACGACGGGGCCACCACCTACTTCAACGCGAAATACTCGATGTGGCAGCTCGACCCCAGCGGGAAGATGAAGGACCGCATCAGCTTCAAAGGCTACCGCAGCGGCCACATGATGTACCTGCGCAAAGAAGACCTCGCCACGTCCAACGACGATGTCCGCGCCTTCATAGCGGCTTCCCTGCCCGGAAAAGGGGTACCCGCAAAGTACTGATGCAGGGCCTGTGCGCACTGCTTTGAACGAGGGGTGGTGCAAAAAGTGGTTCGCCGCTCCAGCCTGAAGCATAAAAGAATGAACGTGCGCTTGTTTTTCTGATTTTGCGACGAAAAATCAGAAAAACAAGCGCGTTCAAAATATTTTTTGGGGACATCAAGGCGAAAAAGGTCTTTTCACCCAACCCCCGCGTTCAAAAAATAATATTTTTAACCCTGGGAACAAAAGTCCGGTTTTTACGCCATCCCTTTCCGGCACAACAGGAGGCCCTGGTTTTTCGTTAGAGCCCTGCCGCACAACACAAACAGCAGGCTCACACGGATGCACCTCCGGCACGCGAAGAGACGACCGGTATCCCAGACCCCAGGTGCGATCAGTCTTGTTATAAAACCATCAATGGTTCCCATATCGTATTACATTGCTTGAGACATATCGCCCCTATGCCGTTTGTGCCACACAAGACCTTCATTCAGCGCCCTTCCTTCTTTTTTTGCCCCCGGAGCGCAAAAAAGCGGCCAGCCTTCAGGATACAGGCCCCCTATGCCATCGTGCTCGGCTTTTTCCTGTACCTGGCCCCCTTTCCTGCCTTTTCCCAATCCGGCCATATAGAAGTATATGTCAGTGAAAACGCCGCTGGCCACTCCGTGCTTACCGCCCGCAACAAAAGCCCGTTTCCCTACATCGTGGACATCTACTACCTGCGCATGAAAAACGTGAGCGCCGACCCTAACAGTACCTTTCAAACCGTCGTCCCGCCCGGTAAACAGGTGCAAATGGTCACCCTCCTGCCCAACCAGGGGCAGGGTAGGTCGGGATGGGATTTCAGTTACCGCTACTTCTTGGGCGACCCTGCGGGCTGTGTGCCCGACAATGATTTCCCCTACCGCCTCCCGTACAAAAAAGGCCTGGCCTACCTCATCAGCCAAGCCTATCTGGGGGCGATCAGCCACCGGGAATCGTACGCCATTGATTTCAAAATGGACGAAGACACCCCCATCTTAGCCGCACGGGACGGCATCGTCGCAGAGATCAAGGAAAACAGCAATCTCGGCTGCCCAACCCAGGATTGTGCCGGCGACGGAAACTACGTCCTCATCCTCCACAGCGACGGCACCTTCGCCGGCTATTGGCACTTGCGGTACCGGGGCGTCGTCGTCAAGGTAGGCGACCGCGTCGCCACCGGGCAACTCATCGGCTACAGCGGAAATACCGGCTGGTCCTCCGGGCCACACCTCCACTTCGAAGTGTTCCGCCCGACATACGAAGGGAAAGAGACCATCCCCACAGGCTTCACCACCCAGCGGGGCCTGCTCACCCAGTTGGAACAAGGGAAACTGTACTGGCACTGATCGTAGAGGCAAACACCGTCGGGGCAAACAACATCGGGGCAAACACCGTCGGGGTAAACACCGTCGGGGCAAACAACATCGGGGCAAACAACATCGGGGCAAACAACATCGGGGCAAACAACATCGGGGCAAACAACATC
>JBEGMH010000250.1:0-7137 GCA_041183125.1 Bacteroidota bacterium
GGATATTGCTCTTCAGCAGCAACTGGTCTTTGGTGCATATCGTGGTGTCGGGTCCCAGAGAAGGCCTGGGCACGGGCTGGAAGCGTACGGCGATGGAATCCCGCCAGGAGCAGCCGGACAGGGTAGCTTCGGCCCAAACCAGGCCGCTCTGGCTTACGGAGAGCTGCCGGCTGGAAGCCCCAGTACTCCAACGGTAGGCGTCAGCTTCTTCGGGTGCGAGGAGGCTGAACGAGGCATTGCCGCACAGCGTCGTATCCCTGCCCAGGCTGAACACCGGGAGGGGGTTGTAGGTCATCCGCACGGTGTCGCGCTGCACACAAAGCCCTACCTTGACCTCGACGGTATAGCTTCCTGCTCGGTCCACCGTGAACACCGGACTGGTAGAACCATCCTGCCAGCGGTAACTGGCCCCCGGCGTACTCGCGCTCAGCCGAAGGGTCTGCCCGGCGCAGAGGGCACGATCCGGGCCCAGCCAGTCTGCGGGGAAGGCAAAAAAGGCCACCCGGATGGAGTCCCGCACCTTGCAGCCGTTCAACTCGGATTCGAGCCAGTAGGTGCCCGCCTGCCGCACCGTCTCCGATACGGCGTTCGAACCGCTGCTCCAGCGGTAGGTAGCCCCGGGGAAGGGCGACTGCAACAACAGCGCCTGTCCGGCGCAAAGGGTCGTATCGGCCCCTAAGGCCACCACGGGTGCCAACCGATACACCGCTCGAACAGAGTCCCGCCGGGAACACCCGCTGCGCGTCGCTTCTGCCCAGTACAGGCCGTCCTGCCGGATCCGGAAGGTGGGGCCGGTACTGCCGTCCTGCCACTTCAATACAGCGCCTGGGCTGTAGGGCGTCATCAGCACTTCTTCTCCGGGGCAGGGGCTCAGGTCCGGGCCCAGCGAGATCTCGGGCAGGGCGTTAAAGGTCACCTGCCGCGCATCGGAAAAGGTACAGCCCTTCAGCGTAGCCGTCAATGCGTAGCCGGCACTGGAAGAGACCTCTATGCGCTGCCCGGCAGCGCCCGTATTCCAGGCATAGGTCACGCCGGGTATTATCGGCCCTTGCAGGACAAGGCTCTGCCCCTGGCAGAGGGTGGTATCGGCCCCCAGCTCGAAGCGGGGCAGCACCTGTACGCTCAGGGCGACCGAGTCGCGCTCCGTGCAGTTGTTGCGGGTGGCTTCGACCCAGTACGTTCCGCTGTCGATCGCGCTGAAAGTCGGCTTCGTACTGCCGTCCTGCCAGCGGAACGCCGCACCGGGCACCAGGGGTGCCCAGGTGACCAAAGCGCCCTCACAGATCGTAGTGTCAGCCCCCAAGCGGAGGTTCATAGGGGACTCGTAGCGGATTTCCACAGTATCGCGCGCCCGGCAGCGCCCGTCGGATACTTCGACGGCATAGGTGCCGGCGCGGCTGACCAGGACCGTGGAGTCACGCGAACCGTCCTGCCAACGGTAGGACGCCGCCGCCGCATTGCCGCTGCCCAGGCGCAAGACCTCAGCGGGGCAGAGCGAGCGGTCCGGACCCAGTCCCACCAGCGGTAGGGCCTGGTAGGATACCTGCAACGAATCCGCCGAGGTACAACCGCTCAGCTCTAGCTCTACCCGGTACTTGCCGGGGTTGCGCACGGTGAGGCCCGATTTGCGGGTGCTGTCCTGCCACAGGTAGCGAATGCCCAACAAAGGCAGCGCTGCATCTAAGCGCAGGGTGTCCCCGGCACACAAGATGGTGTCGGCCGGAAGCTCCGCCCGGAACTCGGCCGGCGCGATGACTTGTATGGAGTCGCGGAACGTACAGCGGCTCCCGTAGCGCACTTCCGCCCAGAAGGTGCCGGGCACAGAGGTGTTCAGGAAAGGCTCCTTGCTGCCATCGCTCCACAAGTATTGCTCGCCGGGGATGAAGGTACGCGCATCCAAACGCGCCGTCGTGCCCTTGCACAAGACGATGTCTTTCCCCAGGATGCCTTCGTCCACAAAGTCTTCGGGCGACTCAAAGCGCCAGCCGGTATTGCTGTTCGAAATATTCGTGCTGTGCACGCCTGCAAAAAACGCCACCTTGCCCTCCGCTTGCTGGTCGCGCATCTGGATAAAGTCCGCAGAGATGGTCCCACTGTTCATGCGCAAGCGGGATTTGGTCCCGGGCTTTGTGGAAGACAGGGCGATAGACAGGCAGTTGTTGCCGATGACCTGCAGGAAAGAGCGCACTTCCTGTACCCCCTCCGCGTCCAACTGATAGGATTTGCCGGGCGAAAAGAGGAGCGAATCCGCGAGGTGGTTTCCTAACAACATGCCGTCGTTCAGGAATTCCAGGCGGTTGAAGCGCAACTGGCCCCGGAAGCTCTGCACCTTGCTCAACCCCTCCTGGGCGGAAAACAGGACATTGTGAAACACACTGGAATCCTGTACCAACAGACGCGCGGTCTTGGACGTGAACTCCAACAGCGAGGAGTCGGGGAACATCTCCAGCGTGCTATAGACCGACCAAGTACCGCTGAAGCCGTCGTCGAAGCCTTTTAGTGTCCAGTGGCTCCCACCCATGCGCAGGCGGCGGAAATTTTGCCAGCTATGTGCGCCGAAGTACTGCAGTTCCACGTCGAACCCGTTGGAGTGGAACTCCCCATGTTCAAAAATCATCCGATAGGCCTTGATGCCGCTGCTCAGGGTATAGGTCGCCGGGGTGCGCAGGGTCATATAGGTGTACTCGAAGCGGGGCGTGCTTTTTAGGGTATGCTGGCCGCCCCGGGCTTTGAGGATGAGGTTGGTGAAGTAGTCTGAGCGCAGGTTGGTGTCCAGCTCCATGGAGCCGTATAAAAAGAGCGTGTTGCCGCTGAACACCGGGTTGCCCGTCGTTTTTTGCCACAACATGTTGCGGCAATACGCCGCCCCGTTGCCGGTATAGACCCCATCGTTAGGGCCGGAAAAGGATTTTTCGTCAAAAAACACATCGTCTATGGGCGTCGGGACACACTGGCCTCCGGCCCCACCGGAGCTGAGCGACCAGTGCGAGGTATCAAACCAGTCGCCCGAACTGCCTACCCAGTACAGTTTCCTGCCCTGTTCCTCAGAGATGCTCCAGCCTTTGATGTTCCCGATGCCGAGCGAGCTCCACAGGGCCGGGTTGCCGGACCCCACTTCCTCTACGTCCTGGATGATGAAGCGCTCCAACTGTAAATCCTGGGGCGTGGACAGGTAGGCGCTGATCCGATCTACGTTGCTGTTGATCTCCACCATCGCCTGACAGCCCGGCGGGCTGACGATCCGGTCCACGTAGAGGGTGTCTTTGATATCAATGGTATATACGTTGCCCCGGAACACCTGCCAGACCTTGATCACCCCTGCCGCATTTTCGCTGGCATGTGTGAAGTAGGCGCCGCCATAGGTGGCCAGGGAATCTATTTCCACAGAGGGCGAACCGGGGGTGCGTATGGACAGCGACGCCCCGTAGCGGAAGATCACCTCGTGGTAGGCCAAGCCTTTGGGGCCACTCTTTTCCATACCGCCGTACCAAAGGAATTCGATACGGGAAGTGCCGGCCTTGAAGCTGCAGTTTTCCGTTTCGATATTCCATACAAGATACTGGTAATCCGGTGTTTGGAGCTTGATATGGGAATCCTCGAGGCTGATCTCCCGGAAGGTGTTTGTATTGGACACGAAGCGCTGCATGCTGACCGTCTGGCTGTTGGTGTTGAGCCGGCCCTGCTGGAAATAGACGTTGCGCAGCACCGAAAGGCTGTCGTTGAGGATCCAGCTCCCCGAGCCGTTGAACGTGGCGTCCTGGGCAAAGCGGTGCCCGGCGCTCTCTATCGTGTTCCCGGGCATGTTGCTCTCGAAATATACGTCGCCCTCGAACTCGAACGTCATGTTTGGGATCAGTGCCAGGGAGCCGAAGATGCGCAGGTTGCGGTCTGCTGCGCCCTTGAACACGGGCTTTCCCGTCGCCCCAAACCACTCCATGGAGCGGCAGTAAAGGTTGTCGCGGTCGGCCACCACGATCCCGCCGGGCGTGCTGAAGGAGTTGGCGTCAAAGATGACGTCGTCGCCGGCGGTCGGCACACAGGCACCGCCCGGGCCGCCGCTCTGCAGCGACCAGTTGTCGGCATCACCCCAGAACCCGGTGTCGCCCACCCAGTACAAGCGGTTGGTAGCCTTAGGGCGGACCGTCCAGCCGTTGTTATTGCCTAAATCTGCGCTGTTGGACGCCTCGAAATACGCCCCGCCCGTGCCGTGGACATCGCGCAGCGATAAGAAATCGCCGCGTATCGTGTCCTGTACCGCCCGGAACACGACCGGCAGGCCCGGTTTGCTGCTGAACACCTGGATAGGGGCCGGACAACTGCCCGCTGCGAACAGCTTGCGCAAGGGATACGTGCGCCCGCCTTCAAAGGAGAAATTTTTTCCCGGGGCCAGCGACAGCGTGTCCAACTGAAAGCTGCCGGCAAAGGTCGCGTCGCCGCGCAGGTCCAGGTGCCGGATCCGGACGCCCAGGGTGTCCCGGTTTTCGTTGACGAAGCGCATCTCCCCCTGGGCACTGCTAAACCACAGCTTCCCGAACTGGATCGGTCCCGCCCAGGCCTGGATGCGGAAAAAAACGCCCGGAGCCGTGAAGCGCAGCGTGGACGAGTCCCCTTTGAAGGTGAGTTGCGACAGGGAGATATCGGCGATGGGCGCTTCTGTGTACGACAGGGCGGTGGGGAAGTAGGCCGTGCCCGTCACGGTCAACACAGAGGTGCCCAGGTCGAGGGAGAGCGGCGCGGTGGCGATGATGCGCAGCACTTCGCTCTGTATCGCTTGGTTTCCCGAAAGAAAATTGCCCGTTTCAAACACGAGCATGCTGTCCACCCGGAGCGCACTGCTGAGGGTCCAGCCCCCGCCGTTGCCGGAAAAGCGCACGTTGCGGGGCATCAGGAGCCCGGCAGGGTCTATGCGGTGCCCGCTTGTGTTCGCGGAAAAGACCACGTCGCCCAGGAAATCGAAGGACATGGCCGGGTTCAGTACGAGACTGCCAAAGAGGTACAGGGTCGCCCCCGCAGGCGCCGAAAAGCGCGGGGTGCCCGTCGCACCCGTCCAGTCCATGTCCAGACAATACACCGCCACATCGGTGCTGACCGTCTGCGCCGGCCCGGTGAACGACCGGGCGTCGAAAAAGACGCGGTCTTTGGCCGTGGGGATCTGGTTGTGGCGGGTGGAGCCCCCGGAAGTAGTAGCCCAGTGGCTCAGATCCGACCAGTTGCCGCTGCCGCCTACCCAGTAGTAGTCGGCAGCTCCCAGGAAGGTGCAGAAGAAAAGGAAAGAGGCGGCCATCAAGGCCCTGCTGCTCGGAAGGTGCATAGTGTCGGTTTTTGAGATTTTAGGGGTAAAAATAAAGGGTTTTATCCGAAATCTCAACCTCTTCATCTATAGAGGATTTGTAAAACATCTTTCACCTTTTGATCGCGTCGGGAAGGTAGTGAACCGTTTCGGGCAGACTGTTCCATCCCGGCGGAAGGTAGCCGGTACCGATGCCCAAGACCATCTGGTACTGCCCCCGCTGCAACCGCGGAACGGTAAACCGGGCCTTCAGCACCGTCTGCCGGCCAGCGGGCCAAATTGCTTCCCTATCCGATACTTCGACCGGGACCAGCTCTTCTACTTGTCCTTTTTTCAAAAAAACAAGCTCAACACGCAGGGGCATATTGCCTTTTTTCGGATTAATCGCATGAGGGTAAGGGTTGAAGAGGGACAGGGAAAACGAAATCTCCGCTCCGGCCCGCAGGGTGTCGGGAAAATCCGGGGCCGAAAGCCGTACCTTTTGGGCTACCTGCAGGCTATCCGCCCATATCGCCAGCCGGGTTTTTCCCGGGAGGCGGAGGGTGTCGCAAGCCGGGCAAGGAAGGCCGCCCGTCTGAATCAGGACGAGGACGCGCTCGTTGTGCAGGCGCTTTTCATCGTCCCAGATATCGTACTGGCTCGGGCGGTAGAAAACATCGGTAAAGGTATAGGGTGGCTGGCCCGTGTAAAATGCATATTCAGAGGCGTCCCGATAGCTGTTTTCAAACACTACCGGGCTGCCGCCCGCAAAGGTTGCAAGCGCATCCGGCCATTGCTTGGGCTGAAAGGGGTGCTTTAGGCCCGGAATGGGCAACATGAGCAGCATCCGGGCAAGGGCGATGCATGCAAACGTAGCCAGGCCTGCCCTGCGGAGCCATTGCGCATAGCGGGGCCGGCCATTGCTGTATTCAAACGCCACCAAGGCCAGCGGAAAGGACAACACGGCCGTCCATTGCGGTTCTACATGCCCTTTGGTCGTAGAATACAGAAAAAAAGCCCAGAAACCAATGACCAGCACCTTGGCCGTCCCCTGCTGCCTCAGCCCCCCCAACGCACGGATAAACAGCGGGAACAGAAAGGGACTGAAAAGAAGACACTGGTTCATGAGATAGGTCCAGGTAAAGGTCCATTCGTAAGGATCATCCCTACCCTTGAGGTGGTAGCGGAATGAGGGAAAATCATGCTGATATTGCCAGACTAAATGGGGAAGAAACAACAAAGCCCCAAAGGCACAAGCCAGCCAGCAGCGGGGATCTTTCCATAGCCTCCAGTGGGCACACAAGGTGAAAAAAATGACGAGCACACCGTGGTATTTGCTGTACAGGAGTGCCGCCATCACTGCCCCCAAGAGCAGCGCACGCTTCCCGTCCGGCCGTTCTGCAAACTGCTGCAGGAGGTACAGGTACCAAACGGTAAAAAAGAGCAACGGCCCATCCGGGGTGGCCACGATGCCATAGAGATGCAAAAAAGGAAGCCCCAGGCACAAGGAAGCCCAGGTGCGGAACGAGGGCCCCGCTACCGGCTGGCCCAGGTATTTCCAGAACAAAAAAATCGTGCCGACATGAACCCCGATATTCCCCAGACGAACCCCCAAAGCACCGGGACACCAGTCTATCCCCAGCCTCGCGAGCAACGCCACCATAGGCGGATGATCGAAATACCCCCAGTCCAGTCTATGGGCATACGCCCAGTAATACGCTTCGTCAGGGTCGAGGGACAGCCACCACGCCTGGAATACATTGACGGCGGCCCAGGCAGCTACAAAGAGCAGAATGGGGCGGTGCGTTTGTAAAAATGACCCGGTGCTGTCCTGTTCCATACCATAAGGGTTTTGATGAGAGAATAGA
>JBEGMH010000251.1:0-15123 GCA_041183125.1 Bacteroidota bacterium
GCTCCACATAGACTGGAACGAGCCCATTGACGCTGCCGAAAACCTCGCCCGGGTCAGGATGCTGGATCGTTTATTAGCGGGTTCCGGGGTGCGCCTGCGCGAAGCCGACGCGGGTATCCCACAGTTCCTGCTCGCGCAGGAAGCGCTCGGCAGCACGCAGGCCCGGGTGTATTACCAGTGCGCCGACCAAGCCAAAAAGGAGCGGGTGGACCAACAAACCGCAGCCTGGCTGAGGGCATCGTACCCGCAGGCCAGCGTCGAGGCACGCGACGCCCCCAATGCGTTCACCCAGTTGTTTGCGGGAGATACCCCTTATTTAGAAGCGAGGTTCCGGGCCCCGAACAACATCTACGACCCGGCCTACCGCGACGATATGGAGGCGCTGTTGCGAAAAATCCCGCCCGGCGGGGGGCAAAAAGGGGAAGGCCTGCAGCAGGAACCCGTACTGGAACTCGTCCCGGACCCGGAGGCGCTGAGCAGGTATGGCATTGCATGGCCTGTTTTACACGATCGGATAGACGCGCTGTTCGGTGCAGCCCCCATTGCCGAGCTCAAGCCCTGGGGGACAGCGCTCCCGCTCTACTTCGCCCGGGACAGCAGCCGCATGGAAGCACCCTTAGAGGCTGGCGTGGAGGGGAAAAACGGCGTTTACCCCTTGAAAAAAATACTGCAGGCCATTCCTGCCCACACCTATAAATACATCACTGCCGACAAGAACGGCCCGTACCAGTCGCTGCGGTTTGAGGGCGCTGCGGAATCCGCCGATGCGTGGGCTGCGCAGCTCGGGACATGGGCGGGCACCCACGGGTTTTCCGTCACCTTTCAGGGGCAACACTACGACCGTGCTGCCCACGGCAAGCAGCTCTTGTGGGTTTTCCTGATGTCCCTCGCCCTGTTGTATTTCATACTCGCCATGCAATTTGAGGATTTGGTACAGCCCCTCATCGTCCTCTCCACCCTACCCATGGGCATCTTTGGCTCGGTCTTGTTCCTGCACCTCGGCGGGGCTTCCCTAGACATCCTGGCCGGTATCGGTTTTGTGGTCGTGTTGGGCATCATCACCGACGACCCCATTCTTAAGGTACACACGATGAACCGTTTGCGACAGATGTACTGCGCGGAGGGGCTTTCCCCGCAGGACAGCCTGGAACGGGCGGTGCGCGAGGCCGGGGAAATCTGCCTGAAGCCCGTGTTGATGACCTCTCTGACAACGATATTAGCCCTTTTGCCGACCCTGTATTTGAACGGGATCGGCACAGAGCTACAACGCACTATGACCCTTGTCATCGCGGGGGGGTTGAGCGTCGGCACGTTTTTCACCCTAATATTTGTGCCCCTGGTATATCGCTTTATTGAAAAAAACAAGATGCGCGCATGAAAACGACCCTGTTGTACCCTTTTGTCCTCCTCCTTTTGCCGGCGGCTTCCGCGCAGTCGGTGCTCAGCCTGGAAGCGGCGGTTTCCCAAGCCTGCAGTTCGTCGCCTGCGGCCCAGCTTGCCGACAACCTGCGCTTGAACAAGATGCACCGCTACGCCATGTTCGAAGCCGACCTCAAGCCCCGGTTGACGTTACAGGCCGGGCTTCCCACCTACAGCCGCGACTACTTCGAGGTGCGGCAGCCCGACGGCGGGATCTTGTTCCTCCCCCGTGCCCAGAACACGGCCCAGGTGGGGTTCAGCCTTTTGCAGGTATTGCCGCGCACCGGGGGCGTGCTGTCCGTGAACAGCAGCCTGACCCGCTTTGACGATTTTGCGCGGCGCGGCACTTCCTACACGGGTTCGCCCCTGAACCTCACCCTGGAGCAGCCTTTATTTGCGTTCAACCCCTACCGATGGAGCCAAAAAATAGAGCCTTTGAAGTACGAGGAGGCGAAAAAGGCGTTCCAATCCGACTTGAGGGACATTGCACGGGCCACGGCGACCCTTTATTTCGACGTATTGGAGGCTTTGGAGCGGTTGCGCACGGCCACGAGCGCCCAAGCCAGCATCCGGCTCATCCGGGAAACCGAGCAGGCCCGTATCCCGCTCGGCACGACCAGCCGGGAGAAGCTCCTTCAAATCGAGCTCCAGGAACTCCGGGCGGCCCAATCGCGCCAGGAAGCAGAGGTGGACGTACAAAACGCCCGGGTGGCGCTTTTTTCCTATTTAGGGGCACCGGATACAGACGATACCGGGTTTTTGCTTCCCGAGACGATACCGGAGCAAGTCGGGGATGTAGAGGCTGCCCTACAGTACGCCCGCGACAACGGGGCGGAATACCCTGCCTCGCGGCGTCGGCAATTAGAGGCTGCGCGCGACGCCGAGCAGGCGCGGCGGGGGCGCGGTGCGGTCCAACTCCTCGTTTCGCTGGGCTGGAACGGCGCGGGTGCCCGGCCTGCTGATTTGTTCAGTCCCCTGGCCAACCAACAGCGCGTCAGCGTCGGGCTGGGCATGCCTCTGCTCGATTGGGGGCGGCAAAAAGCGCAGATCGGCATTGCGGACGCCAACGAAAAAGTCGTGGCCTACACGTTGGAGCAGGAGCGGCGCAGCCTGGAAACCCGACTCTACCACCAGGTGAAGACGCAGGAGCTGCTGCGCGCCAACACCGGGTATGCGCGGCGGGCGAGCGCTATCGCCGACGAGCGCTTCCAACTGGCCCTGGAGCAGTACCGGGCCGGGGAGCTCGCGCTCTCCGACATCGCCCGTGCATTGGAGGAAAAAGAGCTCTTCCGCCGCACCTACGTCCAGGCGCTGCGCCGATTTTGGGAGGGGCATTATGTGCTTTTGCAACATTAGACTGGTTGCGAGGGGGATCATCAAGGGGTCAAAAGGCCCTTTTTTCCCACCTCGCTGACCCCTCGCAACCAGTCAATATTTTTCGCGAACTTTAAAATACGATACCCTTGTTTCCACGTACCAAAACCGAACTCGCGGCCTGGCTCGGCGTAAGCCTGAGCACGGTCAAGCGATGGCTCAAGGCCCGGGGCCTGCACGTGCCCCGCGGCATTATCCCCCCTCCTGCCATGCGGGACATCATCCGGGAATTGGGGTATGAGTACCCTGAGCCGGACAGCAGGCCCCAAGGCCGGCAGGATCACCGACCATACAAACCCAAATGAACCGAAGGGGGCCTTTTTGGGCTATTATCAGCCCAACGCGCTGCATTGGGGAGCCTATCTTTGTGGTACAGACTGGCCAGTTTGCGGCGCAACCCGAAAAGCCGGAAAAGAGTAGGGTCAACAATCAAAACCTCATGTACAATGAAGTATCTAAAAAAAGCGAGTGCGTTTTTCTTAGCCATGGCATTCTGTTGGGCCGGGCAGGCGAAAGATTTTGGATGGGCGCAGGAAGAAGTATACAGCCCCTGTACCGTCCAGGGATACACGATGGAATGGCAAACTACGGTTTCGATGGGGGTACGCAGCGTCTGCCGGCCCCAGCCCTGGTCGTTCTGCTGGGCTAAGCCTTGCCAGATCATCATCAACACGATGGAATTTATGTAAGCACAAGGGGCCCCGGGGGATTTTGCCCCGGGGCTGCTTTTTTTAAACCTATTAGACTGGTTGCGAGGGGTCAAAAAGGCCCTTTTTTCCCACCTCGCTGACCCCTCGCAACAAGTCTATTGCCTCAGTAAATCATGAAAAAACAATATTTTGTATTTATAATTTTTATCGGTTTTTTATTTTCTTGTAAAACTGAAAAAAAACCGATATACCGTTCCCAATTAGAGCAGAAGGCGGTGGGGACGCTGTTCGAATACGGACAAAAGCCCGAGCTGCTTCTAGACGTATCAAAGGTACGCCCCTTGCCGGTCTTGGCGCTCAGCAAGCTCTTCCGGGACGTGGAATGGGTGCCGTTGGCCACGGAGCCGCCCATCGGCGACATAGAGAAAGTGATCCCGGTTGGCAGCGACCGCCTGCTCATCTTCGACTACAAGGTCAACAACGCCGCATACCTGTTCGACCGCTCGGGGCGCTTTGTGACCCAGATAGGCAGCCTGGGCGAAGGCCCGGAGGAATACCGCCGCATCGCCGATGTTCAATACAATCCTTATTCGAACACCCTGGATATCTGGGACGACATGGGCCAGAAAATGATGCAGTTTTCCCCGGACGGCCAGTTCGTGCAGGAAAAACACCTCGATGTGTTTGCCACCCACTTCGCCCCGCTCGGCAAAGGGCGCTACCTGTTCTACAAAGGGGCCAGTCTGGCCGACCCCGAACTGGATACCCGCTTCATCACCGTGGACATAGCGCGCCAGCGGGTACTCAGCAAGGACTTCCCCATCCTGCCCGGCCAGGACGCCCTGCACGTCGAACCCAACGCCATCCTGCGCTACAACCGCTTTGGGAACGCGTATTTCTTCAACGACAACCACTTCAACACGGTGTACGCGTTTACCCCTTCCCGGGTCAAACAGCGCTTCTTTGTAGATTTTGGGAAAAAAGCCATCCCCGAAGACGCCATCGCCTTCAAAAAACTGGATGTCCAGGGCTATTTTAAGCTCCTGACCCGCCCGGGGACTTACAGTTCCATCCGCTGCCCCATCGAAACGGAAGAGAGCATCGTGTTTCAATTTTTGAGCGGCAAACAGTTTCTCACCTGCCTTTACGACAAGAAGAAAAAGCGGGCGCTTGTAGTCGAGCGCTTCCAGGACGACCTTTTCGGAAACGCACTGGGCTTCATACCGCTCGACGCCGACCGCGACGGCCGCTTCATCCTGTCGCTCGACCCTGCGCTCATACGGGAAGTGCTGCACCAGAAAGCCCTGCGGGACGGCAGCTCTATGGAAGTACTACTCGAAACGCTTCGGGAATCCGCTCCTGCGGCGTACCAAATCCTGAAAGATGCCCCGGAGGCGCCCAATCCGGTGCTTGTCTTTGCCCATTTAAACCTACCGCTATGAACCGAAGGGCTATTTTATTTGGCGTTCTTTTTGCCAGTTTGCTGGGCACTGCGTGCCGCAGGCCCCCGGCCAGCGACTGTTCCCATTTCCTGGGGGAGCACTTAAAGCGGTTTTCGGACAAACAGGTGCAGGTCTTACAGCAGGAAATGGCGTTGTATGCTCAAAAACTCCCCTCTTCCACGCTCGCCTTTGACGGGCGTGGAAGGGCGTTTGCCCTGGGGAGCCTGCTCAGCGGGCCGACCTTGGTGTTCCGCTATCCCGACCTTAGCTGCAATGCCTGTAACGAACCGCTGCTGAACGAGCTGAAAACGTTTTACGCCGCCCATCCCGACTGCCCGCTGATGGTATTGGCCAGTTCCCACAGCCTGCGCATCGCCAGTAGTTTTCGACGCACGCAGCGCCTTGGGATACCCCTTTTCACCATCCCTGCAAAAGATTGCCAAGGACCGCTGGGCCAGGATTTACCTCCTTATTTTTTCATCACCGGGCCGGATTTACAGTTACGCCTGCCGCATATTGCCCAAAAGGAATTAGAGGGCGAAGCCAGCGCTTGGCTGGAACGGGCCTGCCAACTCTTACAGGAAGGTGGGCCAGGGAATTAGAGGGGAGAAGGGACTTTTTCTCCCGCACGACCCTCTGTATCCCCGCTTTACAGCATTCGGCGTTCCCGGAAAAAGCGGGTCAACAGGGCGCTGCATTCCGGTTCCAGGATACCGTATGCCAACAGGGTGCGGGGGTGTACCAAGTCCCGCCCAAAGCGCATGAAGCCGCGCTTGTCGTCGGATGCGCCATACACGATTCGGCCGAGTTGTGCCCAAGCAAGGGCCCCTGCGCACATCGGGCAGGGTTCGAGGGTCACGAAGAGGGAACAGTCGGTCAGGTATTTGCTCCCAAGGTAGTTGGAGGCTGCGGTCAGGGCGATGATTTCCGCATGGGCGGTCACATCCTGAAGGCGCTCGGTCGCATTGTGCCCCCGGGCGATGATACGCCCTTCGCTGACGACAACGGCACCGACGGGGACCTCTCCTTCCTCATACGCGTAGCGGGCTTCTTTGAGCGCTTCCAGCATGTAGTATTCGTCGTCCGGCATAGTTGAAAAAAGTCATGGGGCAAAGGTAGGATTTTCCGCCTGGGAGCATTTTATTTTCCCGGGGGTTTTCCATACTTTTGCACATGGAAAATCAATTCGCACATCCAAACAGCAAGTTCCTGGGCGAAGCGCTCACTTTTGACGACGTGCTTCTCGTCCCGGCATTCTCGGAAGTCCTCCCACGGGAAGTGGACATTTCCTCCCAGCTCACACGGGAAATCAGGGTCAACGCACCTATCGTTTCTGCCGCCATGGACACCGTGACGGAAGCCAAGTTGGCCATCGCCATTGCGCAGCAGGGCGGTATCGGCATGATCCACAAGAACATGGGGATCGCTGACCAGGCGGAGCAGGTGCGCATGGTTAAGCGCTCGGAAAGTGGGATGATCATTGATCCCGTCACCCTTCCGCCCGATGCGCGCGTGGCCGATGCCCTGGAGCTGATGTCCCGCTTCAAAATCGGGGGTATCCCTATCGTGGCTGCCGACGGGCGTTTAGCCGGTATCCTGACGAACCGCGACCTCCGCTTTGAAGCGCACCTGGACCGCCCCATCTCGGAAATCATGACCCACAGCAACCTCGTGACGGCGCCGGTTGGGACTACCCTGCAGAAAGCCAAGGAAATCCTGCAGCGCAACAAGATTGAGAAACTGCCCGTCGTGGACGAGCAGGGCGTACTGGTAGGCCTCATCACCTACAAGGACATCATGAAGGTGCAGAACTACCCGATTTCCTGCAAGGACAACTACGGGCGCCTGGTCGTAGGGGCTGCCGTCGGGGTCACTTCCGACCTCCTGGACCGCGTGGACGCCCTCGTGCACGTCGGGGTGGACGCTGTCGCCATAGATACCGCTCATGGGCACTCCATGGGGGTACTCCAGGCCGTGCGCCGGGTAAAAGCACAATTCCCCGACCTTCAGGTAATCGGTGGGAACGTAGCCAGCGGGGCGGGTGCCCTGGCATTGGTCGAAGCCGGCGCGGATGCCGTGAAAGTCGGGGTCGGGCCGGGCAGTATTTGTACGACCCGCATTGTCGCCGGCGTTGGGGTGCCGCAGCTCAGCGCCATCCAAATGGCCTACCAGGCCATCCGCCACACGGGCGTGCCGATCATAGGGGATGGCGGGATCCGCTACACCGGGGATATTGTGAAAGCCCTGGCCGCCGGCGCGAGTACCATCATGGCTGGCGGGCTTTTCGCCGGCGTCGAGGAAGCTCCCGGAGAAACCATCATTTTCGAGGGCCGCAAATTCAAGGTATATCGCGGCATGGGCTCCCTGGGTGCCATGCAATTAGGTTCCAAAGACCGCTACTTTCAAGACGTGGAAGACGACATCAAGAAGCTGGTGCCCGAAGGCATTGAAGGCCGCGTGCCGTTCAAAGGAACGGTCGCCGAGGTCATGGTACAATATATAGGCGGGCTGCGGGCCGGTATGGGGTATTGTGGGGCATCGCATATCCAGGCCTTACAGGAGCAGGCGCAGTTTGTGAAAATCACTGCTGCCGGCATACAGGAAAGCCACCCCCACCACATCACCATCACCAAAGAATCCCCTAACTACAGCCGCCGCTAAGGATGAATCCGGGCAAAAGGCACTCTATCAATCTTCCAACTATGCACAGGCTCCCGTTTTTTTTCACCCTTGTCGTATTCCTGTTTGCTTTTTCCGCAAGTGCCCAGCGGCGTGCGCCGGCCCCGGCAGCATCTTCCCTGCGCTATGACGACTACGTCTACGTGCCCTACATCCGTTCGGTGCAGCTCTACGTCGAGGGCCTGGCCCTGAGTTACCCCATTCTGGACCGCAACGGTTCCTCCAGGCTGCACTTGGAGTTCGACGATTTGGAGGCCGATGCCAAGAACTACTTTTACCGGATTGTATACTGCGACATGGACTGGCAGCCGGCGAAAATATCGGAAATGGAGTATTTAGACGGCTTTTCAGAAGACCGCATTACCGATTACCAGTTTTCCTTTAAGACGTTCACGCCTTATACGCATTACACGCTCCAACTGCCCAACAGCAGCATGAGCTGGAAGCTCTCCGGCAATTACCTGCTGGTCGTGTATGAGGAAGGCCGCCAGGATACCCCGGTGTTCACGCGCAGGTTTGTAGTAGTAGACTCCAAGGTACAGGTCAGTGCCCAATTGGTGCGCCCCAACGCGGTGAGCAAGATGCGCACCCACCAGGAGGTGGATTTTATCGTGAACCACGAGAACATGCCCCTTCGGAACCCCCGGCAGGAGATCCATGCCGTCGTGCTCCAGAACGGGCGTTGGGATAACGCCCTGGTGGGCCTGAGCCCGCTGTTCATCCGCGCCAACCAATTGGTGTTCGACTACCAGGACCAGATTGTTTTCCCTGCCGGAAAAGAGTTTCGTCCCCTCGACCTGCGCAGCCTTCGCTTTCGTGCGCCCATGGTGTTTTCGATAGAGAACCTGCGCGACCGTTCGGAGGTCACGCTGAACAAAGACGGGTCCCGGGAGTCGCAGCCCTATATCGAATTCAACGATATCAACGGGAAATTCGTGCTCGAGACCAAAGACCAGAGCAACCCCCTGGCGGCCAACTATGCCGAGGTGTTGTTTTCCCTGGCGGTGGAGGCCCCTTTCTACGACGATGACGTCTATATCACCGGGCAGTTCAGCCAGTGGCAACTTTTGCCGGAATACCGGATGACGTACAACAACGCGATCAACAGCTATGTGTTGAAAACCACGCTGAAGCAGGGGTTTTACAATTATGCGTACGCCCGTTCCCCGAAGTCTGCGGAGAAGCCGCTCGTCAACCTGAGCCCATTGGAGGGCGACTGGTTTGAAACGGAGAACGACTATACCATCCTGATTTACTACCGCCCTTTTGGCGGGCGCTTCGATGAGCTCATCGGCATGTACCACCTCAACAGCAGGGGCAATTAGGGGCCTGGGGGGGATTTGACTTGTGAATTCTCCCTTTTATCCATGATTCGGGAACTTTGATATAAATATTTTCATCTAAAGAAGTTTGTGCGATAACCTTGCCCTACTGTATTTGCCGGTGGGCCAGCGCAGGGTCATCGGCGGTTCATTTGCCAATTTCGCTTCGTGCAAAGGCGAGTTCGTAAACAAATACCAAATTTGCACGGTAAAAAATCAATTTGTCGCATGTTTCGAAACCTAATTAGCCCTGTCGTACTGCTGCTGTCCTTTGGACCGGCCCTAAGCGGGCAGCAAGCCTGGAGCCTTCAGGAGTGTGTGGAATACGCCACCCGCAATAACCTCAGCATCAAACAAGCACAAGCACAGATCCGCGGTGCCGAACTCACGCTGAAACAAAGCCGCTTCAGCCGGCTGCCCTCCCTCAACAGCACGGTCAGCGGGGGAGCGCAGTTTGGACGTACCATTGACCCTACGACCAACAGCTTCGACAACCGACAGATCGGGTTCAACAGCTACGGTGTGAACTTTGGCGTGACGGCTTTCGCGGGGAACCGCATCAACAACAGCATCCGCCAGGGCCAGCTCGACCTGACGGCCAGCAAATTAGATGCTGCCCAAATCGGAAACGACATTTCGCTGAACGTCGCTACGGCCTATCTGAACGTGCTCCTGTCCGAGGAGCAACTCGAGCTGGCCAGGCAGCGCATCGGCCAGTCGCGGTTCCAGTTGGAGCAGACTGAAAAACTCATCAATGCGGGGGCAAGGGCTGCCAACGAGCGCCTCAACGCCCTCTCCCAGGTTGCCCTCGACGAGCAGGCGCTGATTCAGGCCGAGAACGCGGTAGAGCTCAACTATCTGACCCTCAAGCAACTGCTACAGCTCGACTTATCGCTGGCGTTCAAGGTCCAGAAGCCCGACATCGCCATTCCCGCAGATGCCAATCCCGATAGGTTTGCACCGCTCGAAGTGTTCAACGCTGCCCTGAGCCGGCAACCCAATATCCAGGCGGGGGAAAAACGGGTAGAGAGCGCAGTCGTGGGCGTAGAGATTGCCAAGGCCGCCTACCTGCCTACCCTGAACTTCTTTGGGGGGATGACTACGAATTTTTCTTCTGCCAGCAAAAAGGTGGACGGCTACTCGACCCAGAATTTCAAGCAGACGGTCCTCCTGAACGGGCAGCAGGTCGTGTTCGAAGTGCCGCAGCAGGTGCCCTTGTTGAGTGAAAACCCTTATTTCAACCAGCTCAACCAGAACTTCGGACAAAACCTCGGCGTCTCGATGAGCGTGCCGATCTACAACAACCACCGCAACCGCATCAATGTGGAAAGGGCCCAGCTCAACCTGATAAACCGGGAAATCGGCAACGAGCAATTGCGGCAGCAGCTCAAAACGAGTATTGACCGCGCGATTGCCGACGCCCGGGCAGCGAAGCGCAGCTACGAAGCGGCCACTACTGCCGTCGAGGCCTCCACCGCTTCGTACCGCAATGCACAGACGCGCTATGACGTGGGAGCGGTAAACTCCTTGGAGCTGCAAACCGCCCGCAACGCTATGGAACAAGCTAAAATAGACCTGGTACGGGCCCGCTACCAGTATATTTTCAACTTGAAGCTCGTCGAGTTCTACCAGGGCAAGCCGCTCACGTTGAATTAAGCGCAACCCATATTCGTTTTACCATCCTTTTTATCTGTATCAAAGTCTAAAACCTGCTGTATCATGGCAAAGAAAGCTTCTAAAATATCCAATAACACCCTCATCTTCATTTTACTTGGCGTGGTAGCCATACTCGTAGGGGTCGTTTTTATCTCAAACAAAAGAAAGCCCAAAGGGGAGCCGGTGACGGCTGAAAAAGTGGAGCGCAGGGATATCCGCGAGACCGTTCCTGCCAGCGGCAAGGTCTTTCCGGAAACAGAGGTCAAAATCAGTTCCGACGTCTCCGGTGAAGTCGTGGAGCTCTACGTCAAGGAAGGCGATTCGGTCAAAGCAGGGCAAATCTTGGCTAAGATAGACCCCGACGCGTACCAGTCTCAGGTTGAGCGGGGCGTCGCCAGCGTCAACTCATCTAAAGCACAGTTGGCCAACAGCCGTGCACAAATCGAAAACCTGCGCGCCCAGCGCGAACAGATCGTAGCCCAGTTGGAAAATACCCGCGAGGTACACAAGCGCAACGAGAAGTTATATAAAGACGGCGTCATCTCCATCGCGGATTTTCAGGCCTCCAACTCGAGCCTCAAGTCCCTGGAAGCCAACTTGCGCTCTTCGGACGCCAGCATCAAGTCCGCTCAGGAAAGCGCCCGCGGGGCCCAGTTTTCCGTGGAAAGCACCGAGGCTGCCCTCAAAGAGCTGCGCACCAGTTTGCGCCGCACTACGATCTACGCCCCTACGAGCGGTATCATCTCCAAACTCAACATCGAACAGGGCGAGCGCGTGGTGGGTACTATCCAGATGGCCGGTACCGAAATGATGCGTTTGGCCAACCTCAACAACATGGAGGTGCGGGTGGATGTGAGCGAAAACGATATCCCGCGTGTCTCCTTGGGCGACGAGGTAGATGTGGAAGTAGATGCCTACCTGGGGCGCAAGTTCAAGGCCCGCGTCAGCCAGATTGCCAACTCTGCGTCCAATTCCGCTACGGCGGCCCTCACCAGCGACCAGATCACCAACTTCGAGGTGCGCGTCTCCATTGACCCTGCTTCGTACCAGGACCTCGTCCAGGCTGGCAAGCGCTACCCCTTCCGCCCGGGCATGTCCGCATCGGTGGAAATCTACACAGAGGCCCGCAAGCAAGTGCTGAGCGTGCCCATCCAGGCCGTCGCCACCCGCGAAAAAGAAGGGAAAAGCGCTGTCCGCTTTGTCGAAGGGGAAAACGGGGAAGAAGCGACCGAGGAACGCATCCTCGACAACCTGCGCGAAGTAGTGTTCGTCGTGAAAGGCGATACGGTCAGTATGGCCGATGTAAAAACCGGCATCCAGGACAACAACCATATTGAAATCCTTTCTGGCCTCAAGGAAGGCGATCAAATCGTTTCCGGCCCGTACAACGCCGTGGCGCGCAAACTGAAATCCGGTGAAAAGATCCGGGTGGTCAGCGAAAATGAACTATATTCGTCTGAAAAGAAAAATAACGAATAAAATACCGTCTTATGCCTTTTCAAAAACTATCTCCTGAACCAGAAGAGCTCCTGCAGGCGCTACGCGACGCGGCGGCGCCCCTCTTTTACCTCAGCGAAACGGATATGCCGGTACAGGTACACCGCCTCGAGGGGTCAGCAGCTATCGGCCACTTTTCCAGCTCCGACCTACTACACCGCTTTTTCCCCAGCGACCAGGGCGGGCTGAAGGTGGAGTGGGCAGATATGGAACGTGCGGACTGCCCGGGTTATATCCATTTTTTTCGCAATTATACCGATAAAATCATCCAGAGCTGCCCCGATGCATTCAGCGTCCGATACCCGGAAGAGTTGGAGCAAACCGAAAAATGGCGCATTTTAAGAGACCTGTGGATGGACAACACCATCCGACAACGCTGGTTCAAGGTACACCTGGCGGATGGGGTGAAGAAGGCCGTTTTTTCCGTAGGCCAGTGCCTGGCCATTTCCTTCGACCCCGACACCAATGAGCTCAGTACCGAACCCGGCGATTGGTTTGCCCTGGAAACCGGCACGGTAGAGACCTGATCAGGCTTTTCCGCCCCGTGTTTTGCGCAGGCGCACCCGGCCCAACTGGCGGCCTTCCTCGAGGGGGGCATCGGATGCTTGTTGCCAAAATCCATTGAGAAATACCTCCTCAAAACTACCGCTGTATTTGAGCTGGTATTTCCGGGGGTAGGGCGACAGGGGTTTTTCGCCCGGCAGCGCTATCTCCTTGGTTTCTTCCAGGTAGATGGAAAAATCCTGGTAGAAGTACCCGCGCAGCTCCATTTCCAGGATTTCGTTGCGTCCCAGGTGCACGTACGAGCGGCCGCTCACCCGGCCGTCCTGGATGCGAATAGCCATCTCCAAGCGCAAACGCCGGGAACTCTCCAGCCCACCCAAGGTCAGGGTACCTTCAAATAAGCCCTGCAGACGCTCCTGTCCATAGGTGGTTCCTGTGTAGAGGAAGAAAATCAATCCGGCGGTGAATATACATCGCATACAATGTGTCCCTATATTTACGCAAATATGCTTAGAATTATCTGGAATCCGGAACAAGGAAGCCAGGTTGTTTGACAGCGTGCCTGTATTCTGCGCAGGCACGATGTAGCTGATCAACGATACTGCCGCGCATGAGCACCGGGACAAAGCCACACCAGGTTTCCATTGGCGATACGTACCGCTCTTTCGAGTCGGACAGCCTCGGCTTGAGCAGTATACAGGCTTCCGGGCGCCTGCGCCAATACGGGCCCAACCAACTGCAAGCGGCGCCCAGAAAGACCGCCTTGCAGGTTTTCTTGAAGCAGTTTGCCGATTTCATGGTGCTCGTCCTGCTCGTCGCAGCCCTCGTGTCCGGTCTGGTCGGCGACCTGACCGATACCCTGGTCATTTTGCTCATCGTAGGGCTCAATGCCGTGCTGGGCTTCGTACAGGAACGACGGGCAGAGGCTGCGATGGACGCTTTGAAAAAAATGTCGGCATCCATCGCGACGGTCCTGCGCGACGGTGCAGTACGCACGGTCCCCTCCGAGGCCCTCGTGCCCGGCGATATCGTCCTCCTGGAAGCGGGGAACCTCGTCCCGGCAGATATCCGGCTCGTCGAGACGTTCTCCTTTCGGACGGAAGAAGCCGCCCTGACGGGGGAATCCCTGCCGGTGGAAAAGATGACTGGGGTCCTGGTAGATGCTGATTTACCCCTGGGCGAGTGCACGAATATGGCGTTCAAGGGAACTTTTGCTACGTATGGACGGGCAAAGGGGATGGTCGTCGCGACGGGGATGCAGACCGAATTAGGGCGTATAGCCTCCCTGCTCCAGCAGCCCGACTCCGCCACCCCTCTGCAAAAGCGGCTAACTGGTTTTGGGAAAAGCCTTTCCTACGTCGTCTTGTTGGTGTGCGCTGTTATTTTCGCCATGGGTTTTTTTCGAGGGGAAGGCTTGTTGGAGATGTTCCTCACGGCGGTCTCCTTGGCGGTCGCCGCCATTCCGGAAGCCCTGCCCGCAGTCATTACGATTGCCCTGGCGATAGGTGCCAAGCGCATGGTCAAGCGGAACGCCCTCATCCGCAACCTACCGGCGGTGGAAACCTTGGGATCGGTCACGTATATCTGCACCGACAAAACGGGTACGCTCACCCAAAACCAGATGAGCGTACAGGAGTTGTTTTGGGGTACCCAGCCCGTTTCCGTTGGCAGCGGTACCCTGCCGACCGCAGCGGGCGATGCCTCGGCACTGCTGCAGGCCATGGCGCTGAGCAATGATGTCGCCCTCGCGGAATCCGGTCCGCCCATAGGCGACTCTACAGAACTGGCTTTGTTCCGATTAGCCCATCAACTCGGCTTCGTGCGCAGCGAACTGCTGTCGCAGATGCCCCGTGTCGGCGAAATCCCGTTTGATGCAGAGCGGAAGTGCATGACCACGGTACACCGAACTACAGAGGGCCTCCTCGTGCTGACGAAAGGGGCGACCGACCTGTTGCTCCAAAAGACCCGGCTCAGCGAAGTGGAAAAAGCCCGCTGGGAGGCGGCCGCCAACGACATGGCCTCCCGAGGCTTCCGCGTGATTGGTTTCGCTGTGAAAATGCTGAACAGTCCGCCTTCATCCTACTCCCCTTCCGAATTAGAGAACGACCTGGCCATGCTCGGCCTGGCCGGTATGATGGACCCTCCCCGGCCCGAGGCCCTGCAGGCCGTACAGGAGTGTCGCGCTGCCGGCATCGTCCCCGTCATGATCACGGGAGACCATGCCCTCACCGCCAAGGCCATTGCCCGCCAGCTCGGTATCCTCGACGCATCGGAGGATGCTGTCGTATCAGGTCCTGCACTGGCAAAAATGTCGGAGGAGGAACTGAATCAAACCGTGGAGCATCTGCGCGTCTATGCCCGCGTTTCCCCCGAACAAAAGCTCCGGATTGTCCGCGCCCTTCAGCAAAAAGGGCAATTTGTGGCCATGACGGGCGATGGGGTCAACGATGCGCCCGCCCTCAAACGAGCGGACGTGGGGGTTGCGATGGGCATCACCGGAACCGATGTATCCAAAGAAGCAGCCGATATCCTCCTACTCGACGATAACTTTGCGACCATGGTAGGGGCCGTGCGCCAGGG
>JBEGMH010000252.1:0-3272 GCA_041183125.1 Bacteroidota bacterium
CGACGATTTGTGGTAGTTCTATCGGGGCAATGGGATTCGAATGATACCATTTGTTGGTATTGATGTTCGTCCCATGCGGATCAGCGGGCACAGAGAAACCCTTTGCAGACTGGGTGCAGGGCAGGATGGGGAAGTGCGTTTTTTGGTGCAGAGGCTTGGTGGTTTGGTGACTTTTTTTTAGCTTAGTTGATTAATTGTGATGAGGTTGCTGTTTCACCCGCCCAATTCCTGCCCATTGGTACGAAAACGCCAAGGGGGACAGCAAGTCTCAAAATCCCCTCATAAATTTGGTCTTGCTAAATACATACATCTTTAACTTCCTAAGCCATGAGGTATCCCTTTTTCCCCATTTCCGTAGTAATGCTGTCCTTTTGTATTTTTCTATTTCAAAGTGGGTTGTATGCCCAGATGGTGATCGGTGGTTCCACACCGAACCCTTCGGCACTCTTGGACTTACAGAGCACGAGTAAGGGCCTGCTATTGCCGCGTATGAGCACGGCCCAGCGGGACGCCATCGTCCTCCCTGCCACGGGGCTGATCGTGTACAATACCGACCTGGGGGACCTCCAGGTCAACCTGGGCACGCCGTCGGCACCTTCCTGGCGCGGGCTAACGGCGTCTGAGACCCTGGCGACCCAGAGTACCCCCATGGTCAGCCTGCCGGCCGAGACCTTCTCGATGGGCTGCAACACGGGCAGCCCCTGTCAATCTAATGAGAGCCCGGTGCACAGTGTGACGCTGAGCGCTTTCCAGATAGGGGAAACGGAAGTGACGCAGGAGCAATGGCTGTCGGTGATGGGGGCCAACCCGAGCAGTTTTACGAACCCGGTATGCCCCCAATGCCCGGTGGAGCGGGTGAGCTGGTACGATGCGCTGGTGTTCTGCAACCGCTTGTCGGAGCTGCAGGGGCGGACGCCCTGCTACTATTCGGACGCGGGGTATGCGCAGGTGTACGGCAAAAGCGGGGGCACCTGGTCGCTGCCCAACAGCGGGACGGTGTACTGGAACCCCGCCGCCAAAGGCTACCGGCTCCCGACCGAAGCGGAATGGGAATATGCGGCGCGGGGGGGCAGCGCGACGAACGTATACTCCGGCAGCAGTACCGTGGATAATGTGGCCTGGTATGATACGAACAGCGGCAACACGACCAAGGCCGTCAAAGGCCTGTTCCAGAACGGGTATGGCCTCTACGACATGAGCGGGAATGTGTGGGAGTGGTGTTGGGACTGGTATGAGGAATATGGTGCAAATCCGGCGACAGACCCAACGGGACCGAGTACGGGTGTGTACCGCGTCCTGCGCGGCGGTGGATGGCACATCAACGCGGAGTACTGCCGTTCGGCGTACCGCAGCAACTACATCCCCGCCTGCCGCTCCATCAGCGTGGGCTTCCGCCTGGTCTTCGTCCCGTAGTCAGTTGGCAGGGGGGTCCGGCTTTACTTTTGAGCGGGGGTCTTTGTCTGAACACGATTTTAAGGATTTATGGGATGGACAACATGGACGTGGTCGCCTACCTCGAAAGCTTTGAAGCCAAAAGGTTACATCCGGACAGTTCCCAGGCAGTTGAGGTTAAGCCCAGGACTTTTACCACAGACAAGGGCTTGTCTATACAGTTGGTTCCTCCAAAAGATGCCAAGTATTTCGCATACATAAACTCCTCTGTGGTGATGACGGCTACGAACATGCCTGTAAGCTATGGGAAGTATAAAGTAAATGAAGACAGTGGGATAACCCTGGAAGTCAAAAGTGGGAAAGTGATAGGGTATACTGATGGAACACACTCATTCATGCTGATTTTTATGGGAGTTACAATTGCTGCTTTAGTCTTGCTTTGGATATTTCTGAACTAAATGACAGGATGAAAGAAGCACCCATGTTACCCAATCACTCAGCACTTAACCCACGAGCAGGACTGTTAACAGTGTCTCTTACACCCCTTCACTTGTTAGGTTTATAGAGGCTTGAATGGTTCATAAGAAACTCCAACAATACACAGTGGTACACTTTTCGTGAGTAGTGACGCATAGACCCTCTCCCGATTTGTACATCTGACATCCTTTGCTTACTTTAGCAGGGCAGTGCACAGGAAGCACGGTTTGTCTGTCCTGGTGGCTGCTTTTTTATCGCGAAACCAAAGCACCCTTATGCCCATTCCTGATTTCCAAACGATTATGCTTCCCTTGCTGAAATATTGCGAGGATGGGCAGGAACATGCCTTCCGGGAAGCCATTGAATCCCTTTCCAGGCATTTCCAGTTGAGTATGGAGGAGCGACAACAGTTGCTGCCCTCCGGGGCACAGGCGGTTTTTGACAACCGGGTAGGATGGGCGAAAGCTTACTTGCTCAAATCTGGCTTACTGGAATCCCCTCGCCGCTCTTTTTTCAAAATTACTGCCAGAGGGAAACAGGTACTGGATGAAAATCCACCGCTAATCAATGCAGCATACCTGAAACAGTTCCCGGAGTACCTGGAATTTGCAAAGCCACAGGGGAATTCTGGAAAAAACCAGGTATCCGTAGATGAGATTTCAGAAAGCCAGGCGACCCCGGAAGAAATCCTGGATGCGTCCTATCAGAAAATCAGGTCTGCGCTTGCGCAGGAACTGCTACTGAAAATCAAAGCAAGCCCCCCGGTGTTTTTTGAACGGCTGGTAGTGGAACTGTTAGTCAAAATGGGCTACGGTGGCTCCCTGAAAGATGCGGGCAAAGCCACCCGCCTCACCAATGACGAAGGTATTGACGGGATCATCAAAGAAGACAAACTGGGCCTGGACTTTATTTACATCCAGGCAAAGCGCTGGAACCAACAACCCGTAGGCAGGCCAGATATTCAATCTTTTGTAGGCGCCCTGGATGGCCAACGGGCCAACAAAGGGATTTTTATCACGACGTCCCGCTTTGCAGATACTGCTGTCGAATACGTGAAGACGATCACCAAAAAGGTAATCCTGATAGACGGGGAGGAACTGGCCAACTATATGATAGACTACGACCTCGGCGTGTCCACTTTCGCTACCTATGCCCTCAAAAAAGTAGACCACGATTATTTTGGGGAGTAGCTTCTCCTTTCGCTATATTTTGATTCGCGAAATGATTCAACTTGGCTTGTATTATTTTTAACTTTAAAACTTCTGAGTAGTCTGTGTTGTACATCAATGAAGAGACGATTTCAAAAAGCAAATCACGGTCTATTAGACTTGTTGCGAGGGGTCAGCGAGGTGGGAAAAAGAGCCATTTTTTATCCACACGAAGGCTTTTTGAGGGAGTATAGC
>JBEGMH010000253.1:0-8066 GCA_041183125.1 Bacteroidota bacterium
CCGGTGACCGCTGCAGAGCGCCCACCCCGGAACGGGCCGATATGCCGCCATTTGATGGAGTTGTAGAGCGACTCGTCAAAGCCGGGCTTAGGGGTAGCTGCGGCGGGCGCGGCAGGGGCTTTGGCCGTTTTTTTCTGGGCTACCAGCGGTGAGCCAGAAAAAAGGGACATGCCGATACAAAGAAGAGCTAAAAGGGTAATACGCATAGGTTGCTTCATGGTTTTGCCGTTTTTCCAATGGTAAAAATTGCGTTTCCTCATCAGTTATTCTGATTGCGCGAAATATACAAAAAAAGCGCTAAGGGCAAACTAAATCGCAAAAACAGAAGCAAGACCGCCCAACATAGCCGTCTTAATCAGGTATCCAGACCAACGGACCTGTCTCTTTGAGGTGGAAAAGTAGAGGAGTACGATGGCCCCACCCAAAGGTAGCCCCGTGCCCACACAGAGGAGGATGACCGGCAGGACTTGATCTTGCCTCCATGCCTGGAAAGCGAGGAGGACCAATAAAAGTAGGGCGACTAAGATAGCGATTATTTTGGCCCGTAGGGGGCCAAGCACGACCGGCAACGTGTGCATACCCGTCCACAAGTCGCCCTGCAGGTCTTCGATATCTTTGACGAGTTCGCGAAAAAGGTTGCTGAGAAAAGCAAACAAAGCATACCAGATGAACAGGGCTTTGGTATGCCGATATACAAGAGGGACTCTTTCTGCCAGGTTTTGCAGGGCTGGCCATTCCGCCGCCCAAAGGATACTGGACACCCCTGCGCAGAACAGGGCCACGAGCAGGTTACCTACCAGGGGCAGGCGTTGGCCTCGACGGGAATACCAGTACAGCAAAGCCCAGGCGAGAGGATAGAGAAACAATAGTTTTTCCCTTCCTAATTGAAAAGAAAGCAAGACCGAACAAAGAAAGCCGCCAAGGCTGGTCACGGCGTACCACCACTGGGCGGTAGCTACATCTACTTTGCCCGACGGGAGGGCCCGCCCGGGGCGGTTGATGCGATCTCCTTCTATATTGGACAGGTCGTTGACCAGGTACCCTCCTGCCGTGAGGCATAAGGTCGCAGCACTCAGCAACGCAAACTGCAGGTGGTCCATCGTCTTGGCAAGTGCGGCTGCTCGCAAGGCCGGATAGATAAGCACGTACCCGAAAACCCACTGCGTGAGGGCGACGATCACCAGATTGGGAACGCGTAAAAAAGTGATCCAATGCATGCACTGATGTTGCTAAAGGTCAGCCGGGGTTCAGGGCGCCCATTTCCCCTGAAGCGCCATCACCTGCTGAACGACATCGCGCACACAGCCCTGGCCGCCGGCGTAGGGCGAGACGTACACCGCAATGGGAAACAGCTCCTGTGCCGCATCGGCGGGGCAAACCGGGCATCCTACCCGGCGCATCACGGGATAGTCCGGCAAATCATCTCCCATGTACAGGATCTCGTTGGGGTCCAGGTCATACAGGTGCGCAAACTCGTCGAAGGCATCCATCTTGTCGGTTTTCCCTAAATAGATGTCCTTCACCCCGAGATCGGCAAAGCGCTTTTTCACCCCTTCCGACTTTCCCCCCGTGATGATGGCGATAGGGTAACCCGCCCGTACCGCAGCTTTGATGGCATATCCGTCCCGGATGTGCATTTTTCGGAGCAGGGTCCCTTCTTCTGTGACGATGACCTCGTTGTTCGTGAAGATACCGTCCACATCAAATACAAAGGCTTTTACCTGCTTGAACAGTTCGAGATAGGCCATGGGCTACTGGTTGTCCCGCCATTCGTACACCCATTTCGCCTGGATTTGCTCCAGGTGGCCTTCCGTGCTGTCCTCTCTTTTCCCTTGGAAATTAGGAATTTCGAGGATCCATTCCAACAGGTCGGTGAAGCGTATCCGGTAGATTTGGCTTTCCCCAAAAGCGTCGCCGAAGCGTTCATAGAGCTTCATGGCAATATCTTCATGGTCGCTCCAGCCTATGGGCAGGTTTTCAAAGTCTTCAAATGACATTGGTCTGTTTTTGAAAAGATTGGAAAATGGTGTAGTCAGACAGCCTAATGCTCATGGCCTATGATCCGCCTCTGATCGGGTATTTCCACCTCGATATAGGCCTCCTCGTCGAGGATCACACATTGGCAGCCCAGACGGGATTGCAGCCTTGGGTTGATGGCCCGGTCTATGAAGTCTTCCTCTTTGTCCGATATCTCCTCCAGGTCGTCTTCCCCCTTCAGAATATATACATGGCAGGTACTACAGGCACACACCCCCCCACAGTTGTGGTTGAGATGGATGTCGTGTTCTTCCGTGACTTCGAGAATGGAAAGGCCCGAAGCAACCTTTTCAACAACAATCGGTTGGGGTATGGATTTGTCTTCAAAAGTGAATTTTATAGTAGCCATTGCTGGTTTTTTGGCCCAATAATACAATACATCGGAACTCACAGAACAACTCATCGCAGTTTTAGTTGGTTTTTTCTAAAAAAATTGTTACTTTTAGACTTGGGTTTCTATTAGACTTGTTGCGAGGGGTCAGCGAGGTGGGAAAAAAGAGCCATTTTTTATCCACACGAAGGCTTTTTGAGGGAGTATAGCCGCGTTAGATGACCGAAAAAAGGCCTAATGTGGAAAAAAAGGGCCTTTTTGACCCCTCGATGATTCCCCTCGCAACAAGTCTATTTAATGCTTAAAACAAGAAAACCTGGCCATTCGACTGGTCGAGGGTTCTCGCGAGCCAAAACAAAGTTAACCAAGCGCCTACTTCCCAAAACAGAAGCCCGGCGATCCATAAAGTTCAACAAGCACACGCATACATGGCGGAAGATTTCAACAACCCCGGTCCCCAAAAGTATAAATTCAAGGACCTAAAAGTATATGCCTCCACCGAGTGGCTTGCCGACAACAAGAAAAAGTACCGGCAGGTGTTCGATCGGTTTGAGACGACTTATATTTATGCGGAACTTTCTTTTTTCAACAAACTTTTCGACGAAGACGACTGGGATGTAGAGGTACAGTTAAAGTGCTATGCCTTGAAAAAGGGCCGCCGAGAAGTATGCGATCTCACCCTCCAAAAGAAAGTCAGCAAATACGACCCCATCGTCTATATCCGGGAAGGCTGGGGAAACAAAGCGGAAGGCGCTTTTTGGAAAAAAGGCTCCTATTACTGGGAAGCCTGGATCGGAGAGGAGAAAGTAGGCGTAAAGTACTTTTATGTCGAGGAATCCGGCAAAGACACGATGCCTCTCCTCGAAAACCCCTACCTCGAGGTCCAGTCGGTACGCCTTTACGAAGGGCCGTACGATGACCTTCCGGAGGAGGGTAGGCAGTACTACAAGTCTTTTCACAGCGAAGAAACGCGCTACATCTATGCCGAAATCTCCCTGCGCAACGTACACCCGGCTAAGTACTGGCAATGCGAGCTCTTCGCAAAATTTTTCAACGACGCCCGCGAGCTCAAGGGCCAGGTGGTCCGCTTACAGCGCGTGGAGCGGCGCGAAGACATTATAAACATAACAGCAGGTTGGGGCTCTAACGTCAAAGGTTCCTGGCGCAAAGACCGCTACACGGCAGAGATCGTGTTCATGGACCACCTAATGGCCGTTGTGCCGTTTGAAGTGGGGGATAGCTTTGATGAAGGAACCACTCCGGTGTGGCTGCCCGACCGGGGCGCGCATATCCTTTTGGAACCTGCAGACGAGAACCACTTGTCGTTCACAGATGTCATGGCGAAGCTGGACGCACTGATCGGGCTCAATGAAATCAAACAACAGGTGCGCGACCACGCCAACTATATCAAATTCCTCCAGTTGCGCAAAGAACGGGGCTTCGACGAACAGGATCAAATCAACGTCCACTCGGTCTTTATCGGAAACCCGGGTACGGGGAAGACCACCGTGGCGGGTATGATGGGGCAACTGTACAAGAAAATGGGCCTCCTCAGCAAAGGCCATGTCCACGAGGTAGACCGCGTAGACTTGGTCGGGGAATATATAGGCCAGACAGCCCCCAAGGTGCGGGAAGCCATTGAGCAGGCCCGGGGAGGCGTCCTCTTTATAGATGAAGCCTATTCCTTAGCCCGCTCTTCAGACGATACCAAGGATTTTGGGCGCGAAGTCATCGAGATCCTCGTCAAGGAAATGTCCAATGGCCCCGGCGACCTGGCCGTGGTAGTAGCTGGCTACCCCAAGGAAATGCGGCAGTTCCTGGATTCCAACCCAGGCCTCAAATCGCGGTTCAAGCTGTACTTTGAGTTCCAGGATTACCTGCCGCAGGAACTGTCTGCTATCGCTGATTATGCTTGTAAGACCATGGGGCTGCGCTTTTCGCCCCCCGCAAAGTCCCGGTTAGACGAGCTCATCCTCGACGCCTACCGAAAGCGCGACCGAACCTTCGGCAACGCCCGCTTCATCTTTGACCTGGTAGAAAAGACCAAAATCAACCTGGGGCTGCGCGTCATGGGCATGGAAGACCCGCGCACCGCTCCCAAAGAGTTGCTGGACTTGGTCGAAGAGGCCGACGTACATAAAATCACCTCCCAAAATAAGCCTTCCCTTCCGGAAATCCCCATTGATGAAGACCTGCTCCACGAGTCCATGAACGAACTGAACCGACTGATCGGCATGGAAAAAATCAAGGCTCAAATCAATGAGATGGTGCGCCTGGTACGCTTTTACCGCCAAAGCGGCAAAGATGTGCTCAATAGCTTCTACCTGCATACCGTCCTGGTGGGCAACCCCGGAACAGGCAAATCTACCGTCGCGCGCATCCTGGCCCGAATCTATAAAGCCCTGGGGATACTGGAAAGGGGCCACATGGTCGAAACCGACCGACAGGGCCTGGTAGCGGGTTTTGTCGGGCAAACGGCTATCAAAACCAATGAACGTATCGAAGAGGCTATGGGTGGTGTACTGTTCATTGACGAAGCGTACGCGCTCACCTCCCGCACAGGCGGCCCCCAAGGGGATTTTGGCGACGAGGCCATACAGACCTTGCTGAAGCGCATGGAAGATAACCGGGGCAAATTCTTCGTCTTTGTAGCCGGTTACCCGGACAATATGGAGAATTTCCTCAAAGCAAACCCTGGTCTTGCTTCCCGGTTCGATAAGATGCTCCGCTTCGACGATTATGCCCCTGAAGAACTCGTACAAATCGCAGCGATGATGCTCGAAGAACATGGACTGATCCCCACCCCGGAAGCAGAACAACACCTGCGCAAGTACTTGGCGTATATCTATGAATATCGCGATAAATACTTTGGGAACGCCCGTACCGTGCGGGGTATCATCACGGATGCGATAAAAAATCAAAATCTCCGCCTGGCTGCTTTGACGCCCGAAGACCGCCCCTCCGTACCCGCCAATTTACTTACCTTCGAGGATGTAGCGCTGTTTAAGCTCGACAAGAGCTCTTTTACATTCGAGAAAAAAACGATCGGTTTCAGGCGAACTGGCCATGCTTCATCGGAAAATGCCTAAGCGCCAAGGCTTGTAGCGCCAGGGAATCAGGGTCCAGTGCTGTTTTTCCATAAGGTCTTCGTCGAAAAACAGAAAGCCGATCTCAAAGAGGTCTATGGAAAGCATTATCTTGTGGTGTTGGCAGATTCTGTTCCACGCGCGCTCCATATCTTTCGACCAGTGGATATCCGCCAATACAAAAACACTTTTGGAATGGGCTTTCTCCACGCACTGCACGAAATAGTCCCAGGTCGGCCCACTGCGGTGGTCGCCATCGAGGTACAGCATGTCCAAGCGGTCTATCTCGGCCAGCACTCCGGGAAGGGTTTGGGCAAAAGGCCCGGTTCGGAGCGAAATGTCCGCTGCGCCGCCGGCCCGCTCAAAATTCTTCCGGGCCAGTGCCGCCGTTTCCGGGCAGCCTTCCAGGGAGAACATGCGGGGCACTTTCCTCGCCATGCGCAGGTAAAGGCCGGAAACACCCAGCGATGTACCCATTTCCAATATGGTGGACGGCAGGTAGCGCAACCCCGCCTTAAAAAGGTACCTGCCAGACCGCGCAGAGAGGGCGCTGCTCCGCACAATGCGCCCAACCGTCCTGGCACGGCTCGGGATAGCGCGTGGGCCTGCCCCGTAATCCACGACCTCAAGAGGACTGGAATTGGCCATCAGCGCTTTCCGAAGGTTTTCAATTTGCTCAAACGCCCGGAAATGCCGCCGGTCTTCGAGGATTTCTTCCACGAAGCCTGCAATAAACGGCGCATCCACATCGTACCTGGTTTTTGCACGGAGATAATACCGGAGGTACCGGAACACCAGGCCAAGCGTATGACGTACTTTCCACATAGCAGATAAACTGGTTGCTTTCCACAAAACTATTATTTTTAAAGCTCAAAACACACCACACATGATCAAGTTAAGCAAAGTCACCCATTTCCCCTTCTTGGCCCTGCTCTTTTTAGCTGTGGCCATCCCTTCGTTCGCACAAAAAGCACCACCCCAAAACTGGTTCCTCATGGATTCCGGCTCGGGCTTCCCCGGGCTTTCCGCTGATCTCCTGTACCGCCGCCTCCCGGAAGGCAAAAAAGGCCAGGTCGTTACCGTGGCCGTAATAGATTCCGGCGTAGATTACGAACACGAAGACCTCAAACCCGTAATGTGGAAAAACCCGGGTGAAACCCCAGGCAATGGAAAAGACGACGACGGAAACGGATACATAGACGATATCCACGGCTGGAATTTCCTGGGCAACCGGAAAGGGGAAAACGTACACCACGACAACCTCGAGGTGACGCGCCTGTATGCCCAGTACAAACCGATCTACGAAGGCAAATCAGAGGCAGGCCTGAGCGCAAAACAGCGCAAGGAAAAAGCCTTCTACGAACAACTGAAAGCCGAAGTGGAGGAAGGCCGTGCCGGCCTCGTAGACCAGTTCGCTTTCTACGAAATTGTCAAAACAGCCATCGCCGACCTGAAAAAGCTGATCGCAAAAGAGGAAATCTCCATAGACGATCTCAAAAATATAAAGACTACCGATATGCGGCTGCGACAGGTGGCCCAGGTCCTGGTCGCCCAACTGGAAGGCGGCATGGCCTTTAAAGACTTCGAAAGCCAGTTCATGGAAGAATATGACTATTTCGACGGTCGTCTGAACTATAACTACAACCCCGACTACAACCCCAGGGCGTTAGTGGGCGACAACTATGCCAATACAGAGGAGAAAGGATATGGAAACGCCGACGTGCGCGGGCCGGACGCTTCCCACGGTACCCACGTGGCGGGTATCATCGCTGCAGTACGGGGGAACAATGTCGGTATGGACGGCGTAGCCGAAAACGTGCGCATTATGTCGGTGCGTACGGTACCCGATGGCGACGAGCGCGATAAGGATGTCGCCAATGCCATCCGCTATGCCGTGGACAACGGGGCTAAGGTGGTCAACATGAGCTTTGGCAAAGGCTATTCACCCCAAAAAGAGGTCGTGGATAAAGCCGTGAAGTATGCGCTTAAAAAAGACGTCCTGCTGGTCCATGCCGCCGGCAACGACGGCAAAGAGAACGATTTTACCAACAATTTCCCCAACGACAAATTCCAAAAAGCAGGCCTGTTCCAACCCCGCTATGCCAAAAACTGGATCGAAGTGGGCGCGCTCAACTTCGAAAACGGGGAAGACCTGCCCGCTAATTTCTCCAACTACAGCAAAAAGATCGTAGATGTGTTCGCGCCCGGTATGGCGATTTACTCCACACTGCCCGGTAGCAAATACGGCAACCAGCAGGGCACCAGTATGGCGGCACCGATGGTCGCCGGGGTAGCGGCCATGCTGCGCTCCTACTTCCCCGATTTGAGCGCCACACAAGTCGTAGAGATCATCATGGCCTCAGCGGATAAAAAAGAGCAGGACGTCATGATACCGGGAGGGGATGCCACCACCCGCTTCAGTGAGCTATCGGTGACAGGGGGCATCGTCAACATGAACAAAGCGTTCGAATTGGCCGCCAAAACGGAAGGCAAACTCAAAAATGCAGCCAAGCGTGTACTGGACCCGTCCAACGGTGGCGGATTGAAAAACGTAACGCCTTAATTATATGAAAAAGAATACCTTAGATGTATTTGAACAGTTGGAGCAGCAA
>JBEGMH010000254.1:0-5634 GCA_041183125.1 Bacteroidota bacterium
CCGTACCCATGGGCGACTGGGCAAACGGCTTGCTATCCGGGCGTATCGCCGAGCGTTTACAGGTCGTTCCAAATGCCCTGAACAGCTACTTCGACAAAAAGGAAATCCAACATCTTCTGGACGCTGGCAAGAACCAAACCAATACCTGGATAGTGTGGGCTATGTTCACGTTGTTTGAATGGCAGGACAAGCGGTTAGAACCTCTAAAGGCGGACTATCAAAACTACAAACTATGCCATCCATAGCCATCGTGGTCAATAGCTTTCCAAAAATTTCAGAGTCCTTTATTTTGAACAAAACGAGGCTTTTAGTAGAAAGTGGGTATCAAGTAACCGTCATCGCACAAAATTTTGAAGGGGACAAGGCGGCTTCTGCCCTGCCCGAGCGCGTTCGCATAGCTTACTCCCCAAACGCTTACAAGCCCTGGGTGCGTTTTTGGGGCGTTTTCCTGGCGTTGGCAAAAAACCCCCTGGCGTTTATCGCCTTATCAAAGGCCCATGCGTTCAAGGGCATAAAAGCCAGCGCACAGCTTTGTGTGTGGTACGCTCCGTTCGCCGGAAAAAGTTTCGATATCGTACATTTTGCATTCTCCGGCCTGGGGGTAGCCTATCTGCCTATCCTCCCGTTCCTGAAAAGGAAATCTTGGATATATGTGAGCTGTCGTGGGCATGCAGAACAAATCCGCCCTCTACTTGACCCCAAGCGGAAAGCGCTGCTCCGCACCCTGTTTGACCTGGCCGATCGGGTACACTGTGTATCGGAGGACATCCTCGATACTTGCAAGGGGTACGGATTGGACGCTGATAAAGTTTTTATCAACCGACCCGCTGTCGACCCTACTTTTTTCACCACCGGCGGGCAGTGGGCCCAACCCGCAGGCGCTCCGTTAAAGAAAGGCCTGCGCATCGCTACCGTGGGCAGGCTTCACTGGATAAAAAACCACGAGATCCTGTTGCGGTCTGTACAAATATTGATCGAAAAAGGGGTAAAGATCCACTTGGATATCGTAGGGGACGGTGACGAGAAGCAAAAGTTGGTATTCATGGCCCACCTATTGGATATAGCTGGCCACGTGACGTTCCATGGAAACAAAACCCATAGGGAATTGGTCAGCCTACTGTCAGGGGCTGACGTGTACGCACACGTCAGCATGAGCGAAGGCATCAGCAATGCCGTAATGGAAGCTATGTCCATGCAACTACCCGTTGTTTGTACAGACGCAGGGGGAATGAACGAATTAATCTGTGACGGGCACGATGGTTTTTTGGTTCCGGTACTCGACCCTGCGGCCCTTGCAGATAAACTCCTTTTGTTGGCGTCGGATCCGGAGCTGGGGAAAGCACTGGGCCAGAGGGCCCGGCAAAAGATCCTAAATGATTTTTCCCTCGATAGACAGCGCAACGTGTACCGGGAAGAGTATGCCCAACAATTGGCCAAGTTGCGATAAGGGATGCCCTTTTTCTTCCTTCGCTACATCTCCCCGGCCTGGTATTTCCACCTGGCCGCCCACGCCGGTGCGGTTGCCTACTTCGCAGATTATCGAAAACTGCCGGAGGCTGCTCAAAGCCTCATTGACCTGGATCCCGGGTACGAGGGCGAGCACAGCCGCTTATGGGATGCCGCCTACCAGGCCTGGCACAAAGGTTTGATCGAGAGCGATACGAAAAAAGCCCTGCCCGAGGCCGGCCAGCAACCCAGCCTGGCCGACCAATACCGCTTTATCCGGAAGTACTTCCACCCACTGTGGAGTTGGTATGTGCTTATCCTGCGCTTACTTACCCTGCACAACCCTTTCCTGGAGATCGGTGGGTTTATGAGCCAACGTAAGGTACGGCGAACCGATGTTTACAAAAAAACCTATCCGCACGGGCAGGCGATCAGGTCCTTCGAGTCGCCCCTGCTGCGGCAGGTACCCAAAGTCTCGGTCATCATCCCTACCCTCAACCGGTACGCTTGGCTCAAGGATGCCCTGCACGACCTCGAAAAGCAAGATTACCCCAACTTCGAGGTGATCGTGGTGGACCAGTCGGAGCCTTTCCAGCCAGCATTTTATGAACCATTCCAATTGGACATTATACTCATCCGGCAGGAAGAAAAAGCACTGTGGCTGGCGAGAAACACGGCCGTAACAACCTCCGATGCAGAATACTTGCTGTTGTACGACGACGACTCCCGCACGGAACCGGACTGGATATCGCAGCATATCAAATGCCTGGATTACTTCGGGGCAGACATTTCCTCCGGCGTTTCTATTTCCGCTGTGGGGGCCAAAGTCCCCGTACATTACTCGTTTTTCCGCTGGGGCGACCAGTTGGACACGGGCAATGTGATGGTCAAACGCGAGGTGTTTCGGCAAATCGGCTTATTTGACAGACAGTTTGAGCGGCAGCGGCAGGGGGATGGGGAATTTGGCCTGCGAGCCTACCTGGCGGGCTTCAAAAATATTTCCAATCCGCTTGCTAGTCGCCTACACTTAAAAGTAGGCGAAGGAGGCTTGCGCCAAATGGGCTCCTGGGACGGCTTTCGCCCGAAAAGCTGGCTCGCCCCGAGGCCGGTGCCGAGCGTACTGTATTTGGTGCGGAAGTATTTTGGCAACAGGGCAGCGGTGTACAGCTTGCTGATCAGCGTACCGCCTTCGCTGCTGCCGTATCGGTATAAAGGCAAACCCCACTGGTTGTGGATGGGCGCCCTACTGATGGTCCCGTTGCTGCCCCTTGTCGCTTGGCAAGTAGCGAGGAGTTGGTCTGTTTCCAGCCGAATGCTGCGGGAAGGCCCCAAAATAAGTTACCTTCAGGAATAGGCTTCTTGCAAGGGGTAAGCGAAGCGTAAAAAGACCTTTTTGACCCTTACCACCCGTCTGATAAGTAGTCCAGCACCCGGATATTTTGAAAATCCTCCAAGTCATTGACACCCTGGCAGTGGGCGGTGCCGAAAAAATACTGGTCACCCTGGCAAACCTCCAATACCGCCAGGGCGACGCGGTTTCGGTATTGACCTTGCTGGAACCCGGGACACTCGCGGCGCAGTTGGACAGTGGGATACCGCTTGTGCCGCTCCGGCGGGGCTGGAAATTCAACCCGCTGACCATGTTCCGCTTTGTACGTATAGTGCGGCAGTGCGATGTGCTCCATGTGCACAGTGCCCATAACCTGCGTTATGTTTTCCTTGCGGCTCAGGTGTTCCACCTGAAAAAGCCCATTTTTTTTCACGAACATTATGGGAACATTGAAATAGATACGTCCGTCCGCTGGGACCAGCGCTGGATATATCCCCGGGTGACCCTGATCGGGGTTGCGCAGCGCATCTGCGACTGGGCCGTCCACCGGGTTGGGGTGCCGGCTGCACAGGTACACCTGCTGCGCAACATCGTACCGGAAATGCCTTTTCAGCCAAGGGGCCCATCGGTGCGGGGAGAAGTATCCATCCTGGTGACCAGTAATATCCGCAGGCCCAAGCACCTGGAATTTGCCCTGCGGGTCTTTGCGGCCTTCCGACAGCACCAGGCCGCCAAACTCACCATCATAGGACAACCGGCAGACCCGGCATACCTGCACGAACTGAAGCAGATGGTCGGCACCTATGGGCTGGCGGCAGACGTTCAATTTGTCCACGATTGTACCGATGTACAGCCCTTGCTCCCCCATTTCGATCTGGCTTTGCACACTCCTGTATCGGAGTCCGGCCCGCTTGTATTGATCGAATACCTGGCGCAGGGCCTTCCTTTTATAAGCTATCAAACGGGCGAGGTTGCCCGCATGGTAGGTGAGGCATACCCCGAATACGTGCTGGATTCCTTCGACATACCCCGGTGGGTAAACGCCATGCAGCAATTGTTAGGTAGGGACCGCACCCTGTCCGGGGCATCCATGCGGCAGTTTTATGAGGCCCATTTTTCGGAAACGAATTACTACGAGTCGTGCAAAAAAATATACCGGAGCGCCCTTCCTTCCTGATGGTCACCGACACGGCCATGGTTTGTAAAGACGACAAAGTATATGCGTTCGGCCCGGTAGTGCGCGAGTTGGACGTCTTCCTGGAGTTGTTCGGAACGGTGCGATGGATAGGTTTCGACCGGCCCGACCTATGCGACGACCCCGTCATGTTGCCGGTACCGGAAGCGGTGCAATGCCTTTTGCTCCAGCGCTCCGGCGGGGACAGCCTGTTAAAAAAAGGGGGGGTCCTGGCCAGGGTTCCGTGGATGGGCTGGCAAATCCTGCGCCAGGTAGTCCGCCACGAAGCCATCCACACCCGTGCGCCCTCCAGTCCGGCTTTTATAGCCGCTTTGTTGTCTTTTTTTTTCCGAAAAAAGATCTGGTGGCATAAATACGCCGGGAACTGGGGTCAGGAAGGTCCGCCTTTTTTTTACGGACTGCAACGGGCCTGGCTAAAAAAAGCCACGTGGGGTAAAGCCACGATCAATGGCCGTTGGCCCGAACAGCCTGCCCACTGCCTGAGTTTTGACAATCCATGTTTGTCGGAGGAAGAGCGGAGTGCCGGGCGAAAAGTGCTGGAAAGCAAATCCTTTGATGGGCCGCTCAATATATGCTTCACCGGCCATCTGAGCATCCCCAAAGGGGCCAACTACCTGCTCGAGGCGCTTCCGCTATGGTCTGGCAGAGGGCTGTTGGGCGCGGTGCACATAGTAGGCGACGGGCCGCTGCGAACGAAGTTTGAGCAAATAGCCGACCAACTGGACTACCCGTTGATCCTGCATGGCTATTTGCCGGGAAGGGAGGTGGCAAAAGTGATGGCAGCCTGCCATTTGCAGGTTCTTCCCTCCCGTTCGGAGGGGTTTCCCAAGGTAATTGCCGAGGGGGCCAATTATGGGTGTGTCCCGGTAGTCAGCGATATATCCGCGATTGGTCAGACCGTACAACACGGCGTACACGGTTTTTTGTTGAGCCCCGACCGGATACAGGCGGGTTATCTGGCGGAGGACACCGCTGCCATCTTGAGGGCCCCCAACTTGGCAGAGCTCGCGTGGGCTGCCTACCAGCTCGCGGAGCGCTTTACGTTTGAGCGGTACAAGGAGCGCATACAACGCGAAATACTGGCGGTATGATCCGATGGCTGACCCGATCCGACCTGCGTTTCCGATGGCTTGTATGGCACAGTGCCCTCGGGTTGGTGTCTATCTTTACCCCTTTTCTGCTGGTACCCTGGTTCTACTTTGTGCTTTTTTTGGCTATGCCCACCATTTTGCAGGGCAGCTTTCAGCAACGGCAGGCGAACTTAGCGGCACTGGCCACGTATCTCGTGTCCTTTGAGTTGCTCGCCCGGATGGCGCGCACCTCGCCGATCATTCCGTATGAGCTGAGCAAGTACCTGATGTTCGTGCTCTTGGTTTTAGGTATTCTGCAGGGGGGGGCCAGAGGGCGCCTTGGCTGGTGGATGCTGCTGTTCCTGATACCGTCGTTGTTCGTTGACGTGAGCGGACAAGTAGATAATTACCAACTCTTTGTATTCAATCTCATGGGCCCTGTGAACACGGCGTTGGCCGTTGTTTTTTTTAGCAAATGCCGGATTGGGCAGGTACAATTTGAAGGGTTGCTATTTCTTTTGTTGTGTCCATTGGTATCGGTGCTGTCCTTTGCCTACTTTAAAACCCCCGATTACGACGAGATCGTGTTCAAC
>JBEGMH010000255.1:0-10684 GCA_041183125.1 Bacteroidota bacterium
GAAGAAAACTGTTCTTTTTATTAAAAATATTATTTTGAAAAAAATATTATTTCAATATTTTATAATTTATAATTTAAAAAATACCCCTTGCCCGATGCACATACAACGACTCGCCAGCCTCCTAACCATCTTCTTCTTTTGTACTGCCAGCCCGTCCTTTGCCCAGGACACCCTCGAGCTTCCCGAGGTAGTCGTTTCCGACAACCGCATGGACATACCTTTTTCGCAGCAGTCGCGCAGCCTACACATCATCCGGCGGGCGGAAATAGAAGCTTCGCCAGCCAACAGCGTAGCGGAACTCATCCAATACGTAGCCGGCCTCGACGTACGCCAACGCGGCACCAACGGCGTACAGGTGGATGTCGGCATCCGCGGTGGGTCTTTCGACCAGACCCTCATTTTGATCAACGGAATAAAAATCAGTGACTTACAGACTGGTCACCACTCCATGAACCTACCCGTTGACCTCGACGCCATCGAGCGCATTGAGGTTCTGAAAGGCCCCGCCGCCCGGATTTACGGCCAGAATGCGTTTGCAGGCGCCATCAATATCGTCACGCGGGCACCCGAGCAACGCTTTGTGCGGGCAGGCGTACAAGCCGGGGATTTCGGACTTGGACGCGTCAGCGGTGGCCTTTCCGCTCCAATAGGCCGGTTGCGGCAGTACGCGTCCTATGCGCACGATTTTGCACAAGGATACCGCTACAACACCGATTACCGCATGCACACCGCTTCTTACCAGGCGGCATTAGAAGGAAGCCGCGGAGAAACCCGGCTGTTCGCAGGTTGGAGCGGGCGCGATTTTGGCGCCAACGGCTTTTACGGCAGCCCCCGCTTTACGGAGCAGTACGAAAAAATCCACACCAGCCTGCTCAGCCTCGACGCCAGTCGGCGGTTTGGGAACTGGGTCTGGAAACCCCGGGCCTACTGGCGGTTCAACCAGGACGAGTATATTTTCACCCGGGCCAACCCGGCGGCGTACCGCAACCTCCACCGCAGCCATATCGCAGGGGCGGAGCTCCACGCCCAGTACACGTCCCGCTGGGGCATAAGCGGCTTCGGGTTGGATGCCGGGCGGCAGCTCTTGTACAGCAACCGGTTGGGCACCCGCGCCCGCAACACCCTTGCTATTTTTGCCGAGCAGCGCTTCCAATTTGGCCGTGGCAAAGTGGACTTCACCCCCGGCATACTCTGGAATACCTACAGCGACTTCGGCACCCAATGGCTGCCCGGCGTGGAAGCCGGATGGCAGGTAAGCCCTTCCCTGCGCGTGTATGCCAATGCCGGCTATACCTTTCGCGTACCCACTTTTACCGACCTCTATTACCAGGATCCAGGCAACCAGGGCAACCCGGACCTAAAGCCGGAATCTGCCCTGTCCTGGGAAATCGGCGCAAAGTGGCAGCAAGACCACGCCTCCGCCACGTTCGCCCTATTTGACCGGCGGAGCGAAAACCTCATTGACTGGACCAAAACCGCCGACAGCGAGCCCTGGCGCACGCGCAACCTGGGGCAGGTATCGTTCCGCGGAGCCGAAATACAGGGAGAGCTGCGCGTTGCGTCCTTTCTCCCCAGGCTGGGCACGAGCTATACTTTTATCCATGCCAGCCAATCGGCCGACCCGGTTTACCGCTCGCGCTACGCCCTGGACCAGCTCCGGCACCAGCTCATTCTGTTTGCCGATTTTCGGATGGGGAAACGCTGGACGGCCAGCCTCCGGGGCCGCTACCTCGACCGCGTCAACCTGGAGGACTACTCCGTTCTAGACGCCCGCATAAGCTGGAAAACAGGAAAATGGTCTGCTTTTCTCGAGGCGACCAACCTGACCAACGCCGACTATACCGAAACCAGCCTTGTGCCCATGCCCGGGCGCTGGGCCAGCACCGGACTAAACATAAGGCTGGGAAAAAAGTAGCCCCGCCTCAGATCCTGGCTGCCTTATCGAGTACTTCCCGCTCCAATGCGCGCTTGTATTCCAGCACCCGTTCCCGGATGGCGGGATCAGAAGCCCCTAAGATTTGAGCAGCAAGGATACCTGCGTTTTTCGCTGCGTTCACCGCCACGGTGGCCACGGGCACCCCGTTGGGCATCTGCACGATGGAGAGCAGGGAGTCCCAGCCATCTATGGAGTTGGAAGACTTGACGGGGACCCCGATCACCGGGAGCGGGCTCAACGAAGCGACCATGCCCGGCAGGTGGGCCGCTCCCCCGGCCCCGGCGATGATGACCTGTATGCCCCGCTCGTGCGCCCCTCGGGCAAAGTTGAACATGCGTTCCGGGGTGCGGTGGGCCGAAACGATGTCCAGCGAGCAGGCAATCCCGAAGTGCGCGAGGATGTCCGCTGCCGGCCGCATGACCGGCAGGTCGGAATCCGAGCCCATAATAATAGCTACCATACGATGAGTCTTTACGCTTGCCGCATTTGTTTGTATGCGTTGATCAAACCATTCGTCGAGGCATCGTGGGTGTGGACGGCTTCGTCGCCCATCAGCTCGGGCAGGATTTTGTTGGCGAGCTGTTTGCCCAATTCCACCCCCCACTGATCGAAGCTGAAGATATTCCAGATGACGCCCTGCACAAAAATCTTGTGCTCGTACAGTGCGATCAGCATGCCCAGCGTGCGCGGCGTGATTTGCCGGACCAGAATGGAGTTGCTCGGCTTATTGCCACTGAACACCTTAAACGGCAGCAACGCCTGGATTTGGGCTTCCGTTTTGCCCTCCTTTTCCAGCTCTGCGCGCACCGTTTCCGCCGTTTTTCCCATGAGCAGCGCCTCGGTTTGCGCAAAAAAGTTGGACAAGAGTTTGGTGTGGTGGTCGCCGATCGGATTATGGCTGATAGCCGGGGCGATGAAATCGCAGGGGATGAGCTTGGTTCCCTGATGGATGAGTTGGTAGAAAGCATGTTGGCCGTTCGTACCCGGTTCGCCCCAGACGATGGGCCCTGTCTGGTAAGCAACGGGGTTGCCGGCGCGATCCACCGATTTTCCGTTGCTCTCCATGTTCCCTTGCTGGAAGTACGCCGCAAAGCGGTGCAAGTACTGGTCGTACGGAAGGATGGCCTCCGTTTCGGCCCCGAAGAAATTGTTGTACCAGATCCCGATCAGCGCCAGGAGCACCGGTGCATTGCGCCGAAACTCCGCATGGCGGAAATGGAGGTCCATGGCCTCGAATCCCTCCAACAGCGCTTTAAACTGAGGAAATCCCAGCGTACAGGCGATGGACAACCCGATCGCCGAGGTCAATGAGTAGCGGCCTCCGACCCAGTCCCAGAACTCAAACATATTTTCTTCCGCGATACCAAAGGCGCGCACTGCCGGTGCGTTGGTGGACAGCGCCGCGAAGTGCAGGGCGATATGCGCGGGGTCGGCTGCGCGGTCCAGGAACCACTGCCGCGCTGTAAAGGCGTTGGTCATCGTTTCCTGGGTCGTGAAGGTCTTAGAGGCGATCAGGAACAGCGTCGTTTCCGGGTGGACGCGGCGCAGCGTCTCCGCGATGTGCGTACCGTCCACATTCGACACAAAATACACCGAGATGCCCGGTGCCCAATAAGGCCGCAGTGCTTCGGTGACCATCACGGGCCCCAGGTCGGAACCGCCGATACCGATATTGACAATATCCGTGATGCGTTTTCCGGTGTAGCCTTTCCACTCCCCGGAAACCACTGATTCGCTAAAGCGCTCCATTTGGGAAAGGACCCGTTGTACGGCGGGCATCACATCAGCCCCGCCGACCGACACCCGGTGTCCGGACAGGTTTCGGAGCGCGGTATGCAGCACCGCCCTGTTTTCCGTTTCGTTGATGGGTTCGCCCTGAAACATCGCTTCGATGGCCTCCTTCAACTGGCACTCTTCTGCGAGGGCAACGAGCAAGTCTATGGTCTTTTCCGAAATAATATTTTTTGAAAAATCAATCCATACGTCTTCCACCGATAAGGAGAACGTCTGGAAGCGATCCGGTTCCTGTGAAAACAGCGTTTTCATGTGCAGGCCGGACATTTCGCCGAAGTGGGACTGCAACTCGCCCCAGGCTTGTGTTTTTGTCGGGTTGATGCGGCGCAACATAAATGGTATTTTTATGCAAATAAAGCTACTTTTACAGCAGAATCAGAGGATTTTTTGAGCGGTCGCAACGGATTTCGCCTTTTTATACCGGAGCACCCCTTCCGAATACCTGTTTTTCGCATGGGAATGCCCCAAAATACACACCCGGCGCTGACATTCGTCAGCATGGGGCCACACAGCATACTATACCTTTACATAAACAAAAAATTGGGTTATGAAAAAGCTCCTTGTCCCTACCGACTTTTCCGATACCGCGCAAAGCGCGTTGGTATATGCGCGTACCCTGGCGTCCCGCATGGAAGGTGCCCACATCGAAGTCGTGCACCTCTACCTGCCGGCCACCGCTGCGGAATACCCGAACATCGTGCCCCCCATCCCGGAGTTCATCGAAGCCCGGGAAAAAATGTTAGCTGAATTCGTGGAGCAAAGTGCAAAAACGGCCATCTCCCCTGACGAAGCTGCTGTATCCGTTACGGCGCGCCTCGTCGTAGGCTTCCCGGCAGACGAGATCGTGCGCATGTCGCCGGATTACGACATGATTATAATGGGTACGACCGGCTCTTCCGACGTGCTGGACGAGCTGTTCGGGAGCGTATCCAGCCACGTGGCGCGCAAAGCGGAATGCCCGGTACTCCTCATTCCGAAGGGCCTGGCCTACAAGCCGGTGGGGCATATCCTGTACGCCAGCAACTACGAATCCGCTGACCGCCACATGATCCAGGCGCTGACCGACTTCAATAAATTGTTCAACGCCACCCTGCACTTTGTACACGTGCGCGACGAGGAGGACGAGAGCGAGCGAAAGCCCAAAGACGAGATCTTCAACGAACTGTTCCTCAAAGGAGACCCGGGCTTTGGATTTGAATTTGAAGACATAGAAGGGGAAGATATCAGCGAAGCCCTGAACGAGTATGCGGTAAAAAACGGCATTGACCTGGTGGTGATGGTAGCCCGCAAACGCAGTTTCTGGGACAACTTTTTCCACCGGAGCAGCACCAAACACATGGCGCTCAACACGAGCCTGCCGCTCATGGTGCTGCATCTTTAGTCCTCCTTCGCATCCGTCCACTGGCGGATAGCGCGCAGGATATCCAACACGGGGTAATTGCCTTCGAACAAGAGCAAGCCCGTTCCCACGCTGCGCTCAACTACCAGCACTTTGCTTTGCCCTGCTGTCTGGTTGAGCGCATTTTTTTGTTGGGTATCCGCGACATACACCTGCCGGACCTCCCGCCAGGGAATATTCAGTTTGCCATATTCAATACCGTTCTGCCCCACGACCACCGCATGCAGGCGGCCGATGGCCAAACCGCTGAACAAAGCGGCCCCAGCCCCCATCAGAACCAGGAAGAACAACAACATCCGGGCGAGGGACTGCTCGGTGCCCCGCCGCCCCGTTTTTTTTTGGTGCGACATGCCGTATAAGGCCGCAGCGGCGGTAATGGCACACAATAGCCCGCCCCAAAGCCAGGCGCTTTCCTGGGCGGTATCTGCGTAAAAAGTAAGTGCGTTTTGTTCCATATTTTGGGAAAAATAAATAGACTTGTTGCGAGGGGTCAGCGAGGTGGGAAAAAAGAGTCGTTTTTTATCCACACGAAGGCTTTTTGAGGGAGTATAGCTGGGCTATATGACCGAAAAAAGGCACAGTGTGGGAAAAAAAGGGCCTTTTTGACCCCTCGATGATCCCCCTCGCAACAAGTTTACTAAAAAAAGATATGCACAAATCCCCCTGCTTCCCAAAAAGTTAATTTCGGAGGCTAACAGGGGAGGAAGCCATTTCATTTACCGACCTATTGCGCAGCAAGGTCTCAAAAAAACTGCAATCGGGCGTTTTTTACAAAAATATTTCTTTAAAGACGGCTCGACTTATCTAATGTTTTATCTTTTCCAGTATTTTTAACGCAGCCCCATCGGACAGTGCCCATCCCCCTGGGTTTTTATCCACCTAAAAACATTCCGGATTATGAATGTAAGACCTGTTCTTTTCTTGGCCTGCTTGCTCATTGGATTTCAAGCGAGCGGGCAAAAAAAAGGGAAGCCGGCGGCCACACCTGCTGTGGAGCGCCCGGCAAGCACCCATTTTGACCAACGCCTTTATGAAGGTATGAAATGGCGGCTCGTAGGGCCCTTCCGCGGCGGACGCTCCTGTACTGTAACGGGAGTACGCCACCAACCCAACCTCTACTACCAAGGCACGGCAGGCGGGGGCGTCTGGCGCACCCAGGATGGAGGCCAAACCTGGCACTGCATCTCCGACGGATTCTTCGGAGGCTCCATCGGTGCGGTGGCCGTAGCGGAAAGCGACCCCAACGTCCTCTACGTGGGCGAAGGCGAGCAGACGGTGCGCGGAAACGTATCCTCCGGCTGGGGGCTCTGGCGCTCCACCGATGCCGGTAAGACCTGGAAATCTATCGGGCTGAAAGCATCCGAGCACATCGGACGCATACGGGTACACCCACACAACCCCGACTTGGTCTATGTAGCCGCTATGGGCAACTTATGGAAACCCAGCCCCGAAAGAGGGGTCTATCGCTCCAAAGACGGGGGCAACACCTGGGAGCGCATCCTTTTCGAAAGCGAAAAAGCTGGTGCCGTGGACTTAATCCTCGACCCCAACAACCCCCGCATCCTCTACGCCAGCACCTGGGAAATCAGCCGCAACGGCTACCGGATGGACAGCGGCGGCCCGGGATCCCACCTCTGGAAAAGCACCGATGGCGGCGACACCTGGACCAAACTCACCCACCGGCCCGGCATGCCCAAAGGCACCATCGGCATCATCGGCATCGCCGTATCCCCCGTCAATTCCAACCGCCTTTGGGCCTGTGTGGAACACCTCGACGGCGGCGTATTCCGATCCGACGACGGCGGGGAAACCTGGACGCGCACCAGCGACTTCCGCGAGTTGAGGCAGCGCGCCTGGTACTACTCCCGCATCTACGCCGACACCAAAGACGAAAATAAAGTCTACGTCGCCAATGTGGACTTCTGGCGCTCCGACGACGGCGGCAAAAACTGGACGGGTATCGAAACGCCCCACGGCGACCACCACGACCTCTGGATAGACCCCGACAACAACCAGCGCATGGCCGTTGCCGATGATGGCGGTGCCCAGGTCAGCTACGACGCAGGCGAAAACTGGACCACCTATCACAACCAACCCACCGCCCAGTTCTACCGAGTCACCACCGACAACCATTTCCCCTACCGCATCCTCGGTGCCCAACAGGACAACAGCACCGTGCGCATCCTCCACCGCAGCGCAGGAGGCTATATCACCGAAAAAGACTGGGATGTTTCCGCCGGGGGCGAAAGCGCCCACCTCGCCCCAGACCCCGACGACCCGGACGTCGTCTATGCAGGGACTTACAAAGGCTACATGAGCCGCCTGGACCACAAAACCGGCCAGGAGCGCAGTACCAACGTCTGGCCCGACAACCCGGCCGGCTCCGGGGTAGAAGTCATGAAATACCGCTTCAACTGGAACTACCCCATCTTCTTTAGCCCGCACGACGGCAATAAGCTGTATGCCGGCTCCAACTACCTGCACGTCAGCTATAACGAAGGGCAGTCCTGGGAGGTCATCAGCCCTGACCTCACCCGGGGCGAGCCCGAAACGCTCAAGTCCTCCGGCGGCCCTATCACACAGGACAATACCGGGGTGGAATACTACGCCAACATCTTCGCCGTGACCGAATCCGCTCAGGAACCCGGTGTCATCTGGGCAGGTAGCGATGACGGCCTCCTGCACCTGACCCGCGACGGGGGCAAAACCTGGACCAACGTGACCCCTCCCGGCTCCCCAAAGTACAACATGATGAACAGCATCGAGGTGAACCCCTTCGTCAAAGGCGGTGCATACGTAGCCGCTACGAGCTATAAGTTCGGCGACTATACGCCTTATTTATACAAAACGACTGATTACGGCAAAACGTGGACCCTCATCACCTCGGGTATTGACCCGCAGTTCTATACCCGTGTGGTACGCGCCGACCCGAAACGGCAGGGGCTGCTCTACGCCGGCACCGAATGGGGCATGTACGTATCCTTCGACGACGGTACCAGCTGGCATCCTTTCCAACTGAACCTGCCCGTCACCTCCATCGCCGACCTGCACATCCGCGACAATGCCCTCATCGCTGCTACCCATGGCCGCAGTTTCTGGATGATAGACGACCTGAGCCCCCTGCACCAGTTGAATGCGGACATAGCCTCCAAAGACTTCCACCTGTTCCAGCCCAAAGCGTCCTACCGCATGGCCCAGGAAGAAGGTGGGAACAAAGCCGCCTTGCGCACCCAAGGGGAAAACCACCCCAATGGCGTCATCTTCCACTTTTATCTCAAATCCGTAACCGATAGCACGCAGGTAAAACTCGACCTGCTGGAACCCGACGGGGACCTCATCCGCTCCTACAGCAACACCTCGAAGGACCGCCGCAGCGCGCTGCCCATCAAAACCGGCGGCAACCGCTTCGTATGGGACATGCGCTACCCCGGCTTCAAGGACTTCCCCGGAATGGTGCTGTACTCCTCCCCCAACCGCGGCCCCAAGGCCGTACCGGGCATGTACAAAGCCCGCCTCAGCGCCAACGGGAAAAGTGTTGAGCAAACCTTTGAAATCCTCAAAGACCCGCGACTCCCCAACCAGGCAGCCGCCTACCAGGAGCAGCTCGACTTCCTCATCCAGGTGCGCGACCGCGTCAGCGAAGCCCATCAAGCTATCTCAGATATACGGGCTGTGAAAAAGGACATAGGCTACCTAAAAGAAAAAGCCGGCGGGAACCCGCAATACCAGGAACTCATCCGCCAGGCCAACGAACTCGAAAAGGAACTCTCCAAAGTGGAAGGCCAAATCCACCAGGTCAAAAACCAGAGCCAGCAGGATCCCATCAACTATGGCATCAAAGTCAATAACCGGCTCGCGTTTCTCATGGCCGACCAGCAGTTGGGTGATTTCCCGCCCACCGACCAGGCTAAAGCGGTATACGACACCTTGTCCAAAGAGTTGCAAGGCTATCTGGACCAACTGCAGCCCCTGCTCAAGGAAGGCGTGGACCGCCTCAACAAAGCCGCCGTCGAACAGCGGATGCCCTTGTTGAAGAGTTTGTAAGGTGTGTTTTTTCGCAGGGGGTGTGTGAAAAGTGTTTCACCGCCCCAGCCTGAAGAATAAAATAATGAACGAGCGCTTATTTTTTTGATTTTGCCGTGCAAAATCAAAAAAACAAGCGCTCGTTCAAAATATTCTTTGGTGGCATCAGGCGAAAAAGGGCTTTTTACAGAACCCCTGACATTCCTTTTTAGAAAAAGAAAATATTTTGAACGATGAGAACAACCCTCCTTTTGTGCGTGGCCCTCTTGGTTGGGGGGCTAGGTTGCCAAAACAGCCCCCGCACCAACCCTGCTCAAGGCCCTGAGAGCGTGGCTGATATCGGCCTGGGCTACCAGAATTTTGGGGAAGACGAGTTCGGCATACCCCTTTCCGTACTGATGTTGGCTGAAAACGGCGGAGCGATCGCTTTGGATACCGTTCGGGTCAGCCTGGCGAAAATAGAACGGGAGCGATATGCCGAAATGGGCATCCCCTCCGAAGCCCTGGATGCCTGCGGCGGCTGGTATGCGGGGAGTGGCGACTACTTTTACGTAGTCCAGCGCAAGGGAAAGACAGTTGTGTACAAAGGCTTCCAGGATGAAGCACAGACCGACCAGGGCTATCACTGGCAAGAACTTGAGATGGAATAGCGAACGAGGAAAAATCATGGCGGGCAATGGGCTTTTTTAGTATTTTTGAGCCATGGAGACACCTATCAAAATAGTAATTGAGGCTTTAGTCAACATCGTGCCCGACCTCAAGGGGGTCTATTTGTTCGGTAGCCGGGCGGACGGTTCGGCACGGCCGGACAGTGACTTTGATTTTGCTTTTCTGAATACGGGAACCAGGCTGAGCGACCTTGCAGTCCATTCCCTGCGCCTCGCATTGGCTACCTCCCTTGACGCAGAGGTGGATTTAGTCGATCTTCGGGCTGCATCTACGGTTTTACAATTCCAAATCATATCGAAGGGCCGGCGTATTTATTCCTCAGACGATAGCTTTTGCGATACATTTGACCTGTTTGTGTATTCTTCCTACCAGCATTTGAACGAAGGACAACAAGAGATTATCCAGGCCATCCGGCAAAGAGGCAAGGTATATGCGTGACGATATCGTTTTGAATAAGGTAGCCGACCTGGAACATTGTATATCCAGAATCACGGAAGAATATATCGGGTTCGAGGCAGCATTCGAAATAGAATTGCGCCGACAAGATTCCATCATCCTAAACCTAACCCGTGCCTGCGAAACGGCTATTGACATTTCGAACCATATCGTCAAAACACAAAGGTTAGGTATCCCTCAAACCGCTCGGGAAAGTTTCGAACTACTGAACGCGCATGGTATACTCTCTGACGAACTCTGTCAACAGATGAAAAACATGGTCGGCTTCAGAAATATAGCTATTCACAGCTATACACGGGTGAACCTGTCCGTCGTTCGGGCGATTGTAGAAAACAACCTCAAAGATTTCGAGGCTTTCTTAGCTTCTGTGCTGAAAGCAAGCTGAATCTACTCGCTCATATCTCAAA
>JBEGMH010000256.1:0-7096 GCA_041183125.1 Bacteroidota bacterium
ATAGACTACTCTGGCATGAACCGCACCGAGATGTCGGGCTTGGGCCGTGGCCTGTATCTCGTCAAGTTTACTACCCAATCCGGAAAATTTGCAGCGAAGAAGCTGATCGTCGAATAACGCCAACTTACTGATTCTTATCGGGGCGAGGATGCTGAATCCTCGCCCACTGATATATCTCAACGAAAGGATTCAAATATCCCAATATTCATTTATGAGAGCCTTAACGTACAAAATCAATCTCCTTTTATTCGGTCTCTTTTTGTTCCCTGCCTTTTTATGGGCACAAAAAGCCGTCCTGGCAGGAAAAATCATTGATAAAGAAACAGGGGAAACCCTGATCGGGGCCACGGTGGCCCTGTACCAGGACGGGAGCCAAGTCACCGGAAACGTCAGTGACATTGACGGCAACTACCTCCTGGAGGCCAACCCGGGTATTTACCGCGTCGAATTCAGCTATGCCGGGTACGCCAAGATCGCAATCGAGTCGCTTGAACTGAAGGCAGGGGCGGCAAATACCCTGGATGCGGCCTTAGAGACGGAGACCCTGGAACTCGATGTGGTAGTGGTCACGGCAACGACCATGAAAAACACGGACGCTTCGCTGATATCGCTTCAGCGCAAGGCATTTTCTATACAGGATGGGGTATCTTCCCAACAAATCAGCAGGACCGGGAGCTCCAATGCGGCGGATGCCATGCGGCAGATGACAGGTGCCCTGGTAGAGGGAGGCCGTTTTGTGGTGATGCGGGGCTTGGGCGACCGCTACTCCATCTCACAGCTCAACGGGGTGACGCTGCCGAGTACCGATCCGTATCGGAACAGCGCCAGCCTGGACCTGATTCCTTCGCAGATGATCGAGAATATCGTGACCGTAAAAACGTTCACCCCTGAGCTGCCGGGCAACTTCAGCGGAGGACTGGTCAACGTGAATACGAAGTCGTTTCCGGAAAAGTTTACCCTGTTTTTCCAGGCCGGATCGGAATACAACACCCAGGCTTCCCGGATAGACGACTTCAATACCATGAAACCCCTCCCGGGCGACGGGTTGGGCTTGAATGCGTCCAAACGCGATCAGCCGGCTTTTTTAAAAGAGATGTCCTTCAATGAGCTCAGCAACCTGCTAGGATCCAGCTCCTATCTGGCTGCGCGGAACCCTAACCCTGCGAATAATGCGGTTCGGGAAGTTTTTCACCGCACTTCCCAGGAGCTGAGCAATGAGTTTGTGCCGGAGCAGCGGAATACCCCCCTCAATTCCAGCCTCAGTTTTTCAATCGGCAACCGGGTCAAGCTTTTTGGGAATGATTTGGGGTTCACGCTGGGGGTGAACTATTCCCAGAATTTCCAGCACTACGGCGATGGCTCGGTGGGGGCTTTCCGGTACAACAACCCGGAATTCTTGGAAGAAGTCATCAACCTACGGGAGACGAAGAGCACCCGGAACCCTCAGTTAGGGGCTTTGTTTAATGTCAATTACAAATTATCGGAGAACCACGTCGTTGGGGCAAATGTCATTTTCAACAACGACGCCGAAAGTGCCTCGCGTGTCCAGGCAGGCCGTTATCCGGCCAACCTTTCCGACCCGGCGGCCACCTTTAATGTACGCACCCTGGAGTACACCCAGCGCCAGTTCACCTCGTATCAGTTGACCGGGCGCCACCTCTTTGGAGGGAACCATAAAACGGAGGTCGAATGGCTGGCCGGCAAAACCAACTCGCTCCAGGTGGAGCCGGATTTGCGCTATTTTGCCTATAGCCTCCTCGAACAGCCAGGCGAAGATGCCTTTTACAACATCAACAACGCGGAATTCCCCTTTCCCTTCCACTTCTTCCGCGATTTGCGCGACGAGGCATACCAGGGTAAACTGGATATCACCATCCCCTTCCTGATTAGCGGCAAACAGGGCACCGGCAACCGGATAAAACTGGGCGGGCAGTTCAACCGCACCGACCGCACCTTCGATGAGTACTCGTACCAAATGTTCAACACCGCTATCCCTTCCGAACTGCGCTTCAATAACTTTCAGGGCAACTTCAACGGCTTTTTCGACTATCGCAACTTCGGGCTTATTGATACGCTCTCCAACAATGCCGGCCAGGTCTCCAACTATGTGACGGGCTACTACTACATCAACGGGAGTAACCTGAAAAACTTCTACACGGGCTCTGAACAGGTAGCAGCTGCCTATTTGATGGGTATCGTCAACTTGACCCCCAACCTGAAAGTGGTTGGCGGCCTCCGCTATGAGACCACCCAGCTCAAAGTAGAAGCTGGTGACGGCACCACGGGAAACATAGACCTCGGCGATCTGCTCTATTCGTTCAATGCCATCTATGCGCTGAACGACAAATCCAACCTGCGCCTGGCTGCGACCAAGACCCTGGCACGCCCGAACCTGCGGGAGTTGGCCCCCTTTGAGCAGTTCGACACCAAAAACGGCTTTTTCAACGTAGGCAACACCCAACTCAAGCGCACGCTGATCCAAAATTTCGACCTGCGCTACGAGTTATACCCCCGTACCGGTGAGCTCATCGCCCTGAGCGGTTTTTACAAAAACTTCTCGGACCCCATCCTTCGCCAGTTCAATCCCCGTGCTACCACGCCAGAACTTCGCTTCATCAATATCCCGGAGGCGGTTGTGTACGGAGCTGAATTGGAGCTGCGCAAACAACTCGACATCTTCGGGCCGGCATTCCGTTCCTTTTATTTCAGTTCCAACTTTGCCCTGATTTACTCTTCATACGATATCCCCGAAGAGGAACTCGCCGCTTCCCGGGCGATAAGCCCCGCCTACGACCTTACGTCCCGCCCCTTCCAGGGGCAGGCGCCTTACATCGTCAACCTGATTTTGTCGTATATCGAACCGGAGAACGGATGGGAGGCGTCCCTGGCGTACAACGTCACCGGGGAACGGCTCTACAGCATTTCCCTCTTTGCGACACCGGACGTGTACGAGAAGCCATTCCCGCTCTTGAACTTCAAAGTGAGCAAGCGCTTTGGCGAACACTATCAGGCGAGCTTTAATGCGCGCAACCTGTTGAACGCTGTGAACCGCAGGGTGCTGGAATTCAATGGTAACACCTACGATGCGGAATCCCTGACCATTGGCTCCGGGTTTGGGTTCAGCTTGTCGTACTGGATAAAATAAGGTCCTAACATCCAAAAAAATTCTTCCCCGTCATGCGCCGCTATCTATCCCTGCTCTTTCTGAAATCTTTGTATTTCCTTGGGGTCAAAAGAAGCAGCTACCAAGTGGGCCTCCAGGACTGGAACGACATGCCCTTGTGGACGTCGGAATACACGCATCCGCCCCTGGCCTACTCCGTAAACGATTCGTCTGCGGGTACAGAGGTCGGCGGCCACCTGGAGATCGCTGTCATCGGCACCGGGAAGGTAGGAAGCGCCCTTGCTACTTGTTGGGCTTCAAAAGGGCACAACATTTACTTAGGGGTACTCGACATGCATGATTTTAAGGGGAGTAAATTATTGACATCTCAAAGAATATCCCTCTACCCCATCCGGCAGGCAGTAGCGAAAGCGGGGGTGGTGCTGGTCGCGACGCCGTCCACGGCAATCTTCGAACTCATCGCCCAGATGGGGGATGTGTCCGAAAAGATTGTCATTGACGCAACAAACGCGCTGCGGCATGCCCCCGCGCCTTACCCAACCGCCTATCATTGCCTCCAAGCCAACACCAAAGCACATATCGTCAAGTGTTTCAACACCACCGGCTACGAAAACCTCAAGAACCCCGTGTACGACGGCGAGGGAATAGACATGTTTATGGCGGGCGACAGCACGAAAGCGAAAGCAGTAGCCCGCCGCTTGGCACAAGATGCGGGCTTCTCCTCCTGTATTGATTTCGGGGGTTCGGACAAAGTCGAACTATTGGAGAAACTGGCATTGGCCTGGTTCAACCTGGCCCATGTGCAAGGAGGTGACAAAGACATCGCCTTCAAATTGGTGCGCCGGCAGAAAAGCAGGGGGAATCTGGCGTCGTGAACGGCGGGGTACTTGCTGTTTCTCTTGACTCTGCCTACTTATTCAAGCCGAGTTCGCGTCCTTGCGCAAACGGGCGACCTCCGCTTCCGGCAGGCCTGTGAGCTTCGCAATGGCGGTATCGTCTAATCCGAGTTGGATGGCGTTGCGCACGGTCGCCTGTTTTTCTTCTTTGACGCCTTGAGCCATGCCTTGAGCCATGCCTTGAGCCATGCCTTGAGCCATGCCCTTTGCCATGCCTTTTGCCATGCCTTTTGCCATGCCTTCGCCCAGGGAAGTGTTGATCACGTTCCTCATGTCGCGGTAGTACTTGAGGCTCTGCCGGTAGTCGAAGAGTTCGTCGGGGGAGAAGCGGGCGGTAGAGGCGGCTTCGAAGAGTTTCTGGAAGATGGGCTCGTGCAGTACGGCGGGTGGCGCATTGAACTGGGACAGATGGCGCAGCGCGTACATCCACTTGTCGAAACGGGTCTCCAGCTCTGCCTCGGTCTTTCGGAACTTGGGCAGTTCTAAGTAGATGAAGGTCAGTTTGTCGTAGAAGACCTCGCAGTTTTGGTTCTTGAGCACAACGACGTGGCGTACCTCGTTATCGTCCTTGTCCTCGTCGAAGATGAAGTCCAGGATGCCGAGGGTGTACACGGCGGAGAGCCGGAAGTCCCAATCGCCCTGTATAGACTGCTCCTGGATGGGAAAGGTAGAGTAATAGACGCTGCGGTCCTTGAAGAAGTTCTGGGGGGCTTTCTGCATCTCGACGACGAAGCGCGCGCCGTCGGGGGCGGTGCAATAGAGGTCGAAGACGGCCTTGCGGTGCATTGCGGTGGCCCCTAAGCGCTCCGAATTCGCGTAAGAAAGCTCCTTGACCTGGTGGCAGGGCGGGAGCACCTGGTTGAGGAGGTCAATGAGCAGTTCCTTGTTGGATTCCGTACCGAAGAGGCGCTTGAAACCGAAATCGGTGAGGGGGCTGACGTACTGGTCTGGTATAGACATTTTCCTGGGAGATATGGGTTGGGTTAATCATTTTGTCACTGCCAAAGGTACATCTTTTGAAAGCCCAAGTCAAGGAAGGCGCAAGCCGGAGGGTAAGAGGCTGTGTTTGTTTTTGTCTTCTATTTGAAAAATTAAACAATTGTTTACCAATATTTTGTATTTTTTTATTAATAAAAACGAACCAATTCTGTGCGGTTGCTGATTAAGGGAAAAGGGTATTTTTTTATTTCTGGATGATCCCCTTCGCCCCGTGATAGCGGTATTTATGCGATTAAGCCTGCCAGGGCATCCAGGTGTGCGATGATATGCGTGGGCTGGGCCGCTTGCAACTGCTCGTGGGTATGTGCCCCGGTAGTGATGCCGATGTTCAGGCTGCACCCTGCGCGCTTTCCCTCCTCGACATCAACGGTAGAGTCGCCGATCTTAGCGACTTCTGCGCCATTTTCTATACCAAAATGCGCCATGGCCTTGAGGATCATGTCCGGATGGGGGCGGGATTGGCGTACCTGGTCGGCAGTGACCAGTAGATCGTAGTCGCGTTCCTCCTCCCAGTTCAGTTTTTGCAGCAGCAGGAGTGCGGTCTTGCGGTCGTAGCCAGTATTCAGTGCGACCTTGATCCCTTTGTCGCGCAGCAGGGCAAAGGTAGTTTCCGCCCCGGGCATGGCAGTTGGCCGTAGCTCCTGGTATGCCCGGTCGAGATGGTTGATGAAATAATGGTAGATATCCTCCACATCGTCAAAATCGGTGCCGTATTCCCGAAGGATATCCATGATGGCCTGTTTCTTCTCTTTTCCGGCGCCCAGGCGGAGCACCTCGCCCAGCGAGATATCGAGACCGGCGTGGACAATGGTGCGGTGCAGGGTTTTATAGACGACATTATCTTCGTTGACCGTGGTACCGGCCATGTCAAAAACGACCATTTTAAGCATTGCCATAGATTTTTTGAAGGTTATCGAATGCGAAGCCGGCGCTGCCGGTCATCCCCTTCCCGCCAATCCCGGTAGCGATGTGGACTTTGCCGTCCACGGTGTCCAGGAAGATGTCCTGGGTGCGGCATTGGGCGTAGAGGCCGAGCCATTGTTCTTCGACCTCCCAGTGCTCGAGGGACATAATTTTTTGGCCTTCTTCAATGAAAAAGCGGGAGACCTCTTCCCGCAGGAAGTAATCGGGTAGTTCGTGTGTGCTGAGCAGGCCATACTCATGGGAGTCGCCGAGGATGATGCTGCCGTCGGCCTCCTGTTTGAAGAGGATGTGGATGCTCCATTTTTTCCAGAAACTATCCTTGTCTTCGCGCGCTTTGATATCTGCGAAAGAAGGGCAATCCTGGAAACTTTCGTAGCGCCGGATGGTATGGCCGGTGAGGATATTCCCGGGGATGTGGATATTTTGTTGGGGTTTGAGGCGCAGCATCTGCAGCTTGACCCATTCCAGATCGCTTTGCTGGAAGCGTTCCGGGTAGAGCCAAGCGAACTCGGTGCCGGAGCAAAGCAGTGCTTTTTCGCCGCGATAGGTGTTCCCGCTGAGGTCGCGGGCGATGCAGGTACTGCCCGCGCTGTCTATTTCGCGGATGAGCGTGCGGGGGAAATAGGAAAAGCGCGGGTCTTGTTGCAGGAAAGCCAATAATCGGTGGATCATCCGGCGCGGGTTCGCGGAGAGTTCAGTGGGGAAGAACAGGCCTGCTTTGCCATATTCGGGGCGTACGTTGGGGTAGCGGGCTAGGCACTGCGCCTGTGTCCACAGCTCGGAAGGATAGTCGTTGTCGCGGTTGATTTGGTGGAGTTCCTCCAGCAGTTGCACCTCTTCCTCGTCGGAAGCGATGTAGATACTACCGTTTTGTTGGATACCCAGGTCCCATTTTGCTTGTATGGACGAATACACTTCCAGGCTTTTGCGCCCGTGTGCCTGCCAGGTCGGGTTCATTCCGGAGGGGACGATCTGCCCAAAATTGCGAACGGTGGCCGAGTTTGGGGCAGGGTCTTTTTCAAAGAGGGCTACGCTCAGGCCGCGTTTCAGGGCGTGGTAGGCATGGAAGGCGCCCAGGGCGCCCCCGCCGATGACCAATACATCGAAGTGGGTCGTTTGCATAGGTATCTGAAGTTGTGCCCGGTGCGGTACC
>JBEGMH010000257.1:0-10965 GCA_041183125.1 Bacteroidota bacterium
AAAAAGCCTTCGTGTGGATAAAAAATGGCTCTTTTTTCCCACCTCGCTGACCCCTCGCAACAAGTCTATTTTTGTACCTGCATCCTACAAATACTTTTCCCCTTTCTCCCGAAAAGGACAAAACAAACCAAATATGAGACTAGACATGCCGCACACCGTGCTGGACCGCTTCCTGCGCTACGTGCAAATAGACACGCAATCCGACCCGGCGTCCCTCTCCCAGCCCTCCACGGAAAAGCAGAAAGACCTGAGCCGATTACTGGTGGAGGAACTCCTTGCCATGGGCGTCCACGATGCCCACCTGGACGAACACGGCTACGTCTATGCCACGATTCCCTCCCGTTCGCCCAAAGAGGTGCCCGTCCTCTGTTATTGTTCGCACGTGGATACCTCGCCCGATTGCCCCGGCCAGGAGGTGCGCCCGATCGTGCACCGAAACTACGACGGTACCGCGCTGGTCCTCCCCGACGATCCGGACGTCGTGATCCGCCCGGAGGAGCATCCCGACCTTTTGGAACAAATCGGGAACGATATCGTCACCGCCAGTGGTACCACCCTGCTCGGGGCCGATAACAAAGCAGGCGTAGCGGCTATCATGGAGGCCGCGGCTTTCCTTATGGGCCGCCCGGATATCCCGCACGGCGCCATTCGGATCCTGTTCACCCCCGACGAAGAAATTGGCCGGGGAGTGGACAAGGTGGACATGGAAAAACTAGGAGCCGATTACGGTTACACGGTGGACGGGGAGAAAAAAGGCACCATAGAAGACGAGACCTTCTGCGCCGATGCCGTCCACATCACCATTTACGGGGTAAGCACCCACCCGGGCTTTGCCAAAGGGAAAATGGAAAATGCCCTGAAGATCGCCTCCGAATTCATCTCCCGGCTTCCAAAAGACACCCTCTGCCCCGAAAGCACTTCCGGCCGGGAAGGGTTTGTGCACCCTACGGTGTTGAACGGCAGGCTGGAGACGGCGGTGGTGTCGTTCATCATCCGCGATTTCAGCGAAGAAGGGCTACTGCAGCACGAGGCTTTCCTGGCGGATTTGCTCGACGAGGTACTGGAGGGATACCCTCATTCTATTGCCCGTTTTGAAGTTAACCCCCAGTACCGGAATATGAAGCAAGTGCTGGACCAGCACCCGCAGGTAGTGGAGTATGCCGTGGAGGCCATCCGGCGCGCGGGGGTCACGCCTTTGCGCACCATCATCCGGGGGGGTACCGACGGCTCCCGCCTGTCGTTCATGGGGCTCCCTTGCCCCAATATTTTTGCGGGGGAACACGCATTCCACTCCCGCCAGGAATGGGTCTCGGTGCAAGACATGGAGAAAGCAGCGGAAACCCTGGTGCATCTGGCCATGGTCTGGGAAGAAAACACCCCCTAATCTGCCTTCCAGGACCAGCACCACCCTAAAAATGCACTGCTGTACCTGAAATCCAGGAGGCCCTGTTCCAGTCCGATGCGCCAGCCGGTAGGTCGGCCGGTGCGCGTCAGCACTACGCGGGCCGCCATGGGGTCGTCGCCATTTTGCAAATACCCAAAGTAGGCGCGCAGGCTGCCCTCCACGCTCCACCTATCGTGTGTCCAACTGCTGCCCAATCCGCACAGTAAGGCGTCGTTCTGAACATGGGTGTATTGGTTCGTCTGCCAGACCAAAAAGCCCAGCATGCCAAAAACGCGCCAGGCAGCCCGGGAATGCCCCAGCGAAAGGTCGAAGTGATAGCCCGGGGAATCGGTAAACCGCGCCGCGCCGACCCCGTTGGACGTGGGGAAGCGGTAGCCCACGCGAAGGGCCATGTCGGCAAAGCCCTTTTCCTGCCGCAGCAACTGGAGCCAAGTATGCGCATACACATCGCCCGTGGCAAAGCGCTCATCATAGCTTCTATGGAAAACCCGGCGCTCCGTTTTCAACGCATGGCTGACGGTAAACCATTCGACCGGTAGGAACTCCAGGGAAAACGCTACCTTACCCGGCACCGCCGCATAACAACCCCGGAGATAAGCGTTCAGGGTTTGATCGCCCCGGCGCAGGTGCGCGTGGCCCTCTACAGAAAGCGAATGGGCAGCGGGAGCAAGCCCTGTGCTCATATCCGGGATGGGCAAAGCGTTGGGACCCAGGTAGGCTGGTGAAAAAACCAGGTAGGATTTCCAGTGGGAGATGCCGTCCCACTGGACGTTATCGGCCCACCAGGCATGGTCTTGTGCTGCCGCGCACAAGGGGCAGAGCAAGCAGTAGGCGAGGGCCCAGCGGAGCCTCATTGCAACAAGCGGGTGCGCTCCAGCTTGTCGCGCAATACCGGTTTCAGGCGGCGCGCCGCTTCCAGCACCATATACTCATCGGAAGGGAAGGGGAGGGGGCGGTTCCCGATGCGGCGCCTGGTGTCCTCGCTCAAGGCCTTCTCATCGCCTTTGAAGGTAGAAGCATAGTTTTCAAATATGGCTTCGGCCCCCAGGTCTTGTACCTCCACCAGGCTGTTGGTCCGGTTGTCGAAGAAGACCAGTCTGCCGCCTAAACGAGCCGATTTGAATTGGTAGTTTTCCAGCACCAGCGCTTTGATGGTTTTAGTCTTTGGTATTTTTATATCGTTGCCCGCCGTGTCCTTCTTGACGTTCCCGCGCTCGTCGAGCACGTAGGAGAAGCCGTCGTCCACTTCGCGGGTGTCTTCGTACTGCCGTTCTTTGACCATTCCCGGGCTGACCTCTACGCTCAGCAGCTCGTAGGTGACCTGGAAGTCGTACCGGACGCCCTCCTGGGGCGAGCTGTGGAAGACGCGCCACTGCCCCTGCTGGTTGCCGAACCCCAACTGGAGGATTTCCTGCTCCAGGCCGGCAGGTAAAATCACGGGGGCGCGGTTTTCCATGTTGACGAGTACGAAGGTAGTAGCCAGTACGCGCGCTTCTGCCATGAGGGCATCGCGGTCCCGGTAGCTGCGGTAGTACTGTTCGATTTTTTCGAGTTGCTGCAGGGCTTCCCGGGCTGCGTTCCGGTCGCGGTTCCGGCGGGCCAGGTCCATGAGGCGGAGCGCATCGCGGTATAAAAAGGCTGCGGATTCTTCCCGGGCTTCTTTGGCCAGTTCATCGGTGCGCACAAAGCGGAAATTTGCTTTTTTCCCGGAGCGGTCCACCAGAGGCAGCAGTGGTTCGATGAGTGCCTGGCGGGCGTCTATGCCGCGATAAATCTGATAGACCTGCTGCCAGTCTTCCGGCCGGCCACTGGACTTCAGCCGTTCGGCGCGTTCCATGTCCCGCTGGGTGGCCTTGGCGAACGATTCCTCTAATGCGGCCACATACACTTCTTTTTTCTCCTTTTTTCCCGCCAACTGGTTCACGGACAGTTGGATAGCCGCATCGTAATCGCCGCGTTCCAACAGTTTGGCAGGCGTGTAGCAGGCGTACAGCAGAAGCCATAAGGCAATGTACAGACCGGTGTTCCGAAAATAGTTTCCTTTGCGCATACTCTTAAGGTTATGGTTACGAAGCTACGGCTTTTTATAGGTATTCTGCAAGGTGGGCTTCCGGGGCGGGCATTAAAAAAATGTTATCGTACACCCTGTCATAGGCTTGCCGCCCTGAACAGAACCCGACGGCAAGGGGTTACAAAATAGACTTGTTGCGAGGGGATCATCAAGGGGTCAAAAAGGCCCTTTTTTCCCACCTCGCTGACCCCTCGCAACAAGTCTAATGTAATTTTTTCATATTTTTCCTGCAAAACCGTGCGTATGTTCCGGATTTTTCCCCAATGGTGTCTTTTTATTCCCCTGGTCTTGTTGTTCCACAACGTGCAGGCGCAATCAGCCCCCGGCGCTAAAAGCTACATGGGCATCGGCACTGGTCTCCACTACGGATACCTGCGGGATGCCGGTGTCTCGCCCCTGACCTATCGGGGCCCTTTGCTGCACGGCCAGGCCAATTTTTTTTTCGATAGGGAAAAATGGGACTACGACCTGGAGCTTGGGTTTGGGTACGGCAGCTATGAAGCTGCCCGAAGTTTCCGGGTGGCGAGTGTCGTAAACAACGTGCAGCATAGTTTCGGGGCATTGCGCGATCTGTGGGCCAACCCCAGCGGATCGCTCCATCTGGATGCGGCCCTGTCCTATCGCGGGTTTACGAACTACCGCACCACTACCGCGTTCCGTAACAATGCGAACGTGTGGGAGAGCCTGCATTCGTTGTTAGCAGGCGCGCGCTTTCAGTGGGACATTCACCTGAACCGCTCCGGGGGGAAGACGCTTTTTTTCAAAAGAAAAGGAGGGGAGCGCCACCTACGGCTCGGCACCCAGGCCCTTCTGCCCCTGCTGCACGGTTCCTGGCGGCCCGGGTTTGCCTACCTCGAGGATTTCACCGGGGGCGACCGACAAGTCGGCGCTGCCAATGTGCTGAGCTGGGGAGGGTTTCGCGCCTACGGCAGCGTAGAAGGTTGGTACTTTCTCCGCAACGGCAACGCCTGGCGGCTCAGCTATGCCCTCGACCTGCAACAGGGAAAACCCGGTATAAACCGCTTGCAAACTGCCCAGTACTTTACCCAAATCGGCCTTTTCGCCCGACTAAACTAAATGCGCTATGAAAAAATACACGTTGGCCTGGTGCGTGTTCCTGCTGCTGAGCAGTTCCTGTGACCTACTGCTGCTGAACGACGACCCACCCGCTACCCCGCGGGCCAGTTTTGAATACCTGTGGAAGGAATGTCGGGACAAGTACGCCTTTTTTGACTACAAGCAGGTAGATTGGGAGGCCGTGTACCGCACGTACAGCCCGAAAGTCCACGACCGCATCTCTCAGGACTCCCTCTTCCGGGTGTTGTTCGATATGCTCCTCGAGTTGAAAGACGGCCATGTAAACCTGATTTCCCCTTTTAACGTTTCCCGCTTTGAGGTGTCGCTCCTCGGTCCCCGGCAGATAGATGAACGCGTCATCCTGGAAAACTACCTCGGGAATTACTACACCACCGGCCCATTCCTCCATACCGAGCTTGCGGATGGAAAAGTGGGCTATATCCGCTACGCTTCTTTTTCCAACCGGGTCAACGATTTTGAGCTGAACTTCATGCTGAGCCGCTATGCGCGTGCGCAGGGCCTCATCCTGGATTTGCGCCAAAATGGGGGCGGCAGTGTAGAAAACGTCTTTACCATACTGAACCGCCTGGTTACGAAAAAGACGCTGCTGTACCATTCCTACCTCAAAAACGGTCCGGGCAAAGAGGATTTTGGACCCGCTACGCCTGCTTACGCCACGCCGCCCGACGACCGCGACCTGCTGCGCTACACCCGCAAAGTCATCGTACTGGTGGACCGGGGCTCTTACAGCGCCACTTCGTTTTTTGCCCTCGCCACCAAAGCGTTGCCCGAGGTCATTCTGATGGGGGACTACACGGGCGGCGGCCTGGGCATACCCAATGGTGGCCAGCTACCCAACGGCTGGACCTACCGCCTCTCCGTGTCCCGGACCCTGGCACCAGATGGCGCCAACTACGAAAACGGGGTCCCACCGGATATCCCGGCCGCTTTGGATACAGAAGCCCTCCGAAAAGGAGTGGATAGTATTGTGGAGCGCGCCATCCAGGAGATTACCAAGTAAAATAGGGTAGGGGCGCAAGGTCTCTATCTCCATAACCCTATGGCATACAACTTTCCAGCAAATCGCGGATGCTGCGGTAGAACGTATAGCTGGCGTCGTGCAGCACCGCGTCGGGGAAGGCCCAGATAGCCGATTCGATACCCTCTTCGCTTTGGGCGATGAGGGGTTGCTCGTTGGCTTCCATGCGGTACCAATAGGTGCGCTTCACGATGCGCTTGCCTTTCCCGCTTCGGTAGGTGTGGTAGGTGGTGTCGAAAAAAGAAAGGGAGGACGTAGACACCCCGGTTTCTTCCGCTACCTCGCGTACAGCGGCCAAGTCGGGGGCTTCCCCGGGCTCGATTTTTCCTTTGGGGAGGTCCCAGTGCCCGAGTCGGTAGATGAGCAAGCATTTTCCTTCGGGGGAGCGGACGATGCCCCCGGCCGCTTCGATCAGGTCGAATTGGCTGAGGAAATCGCGCTGTATCGCTTCCAGGTTGTCGGTAAACAGGGTTACGGAGGAGAGGCGGCTCCCTTTTTCCAGCATGTCGGCGTAGTTCAGGAGGCTTTTGGGGGAACCCGTGTACCGTCCGCAGAGGTGCTGCGGGTCGTCATCGGCGGGTAGGGGAAGGTTCGGTGCCAGCTCTTTGAAGTGGAGCGGAGTATCGTTGACGTATATTTTATACATTTGTGGCATGACTTGGAACGCACTTTTAAACTTGAAACCGTATGTCCATAGCATCTGAGGTTGCCCAGCAACTGCTGCAAATTAAAGCAATAATGTTGAGTCCGCAAAAGCCTTTCACCTGGGCTTCCGGGCTGTCGTCGCCGATCTATTGCGACAACCGCATGGTGCTCTCCCATCCGGAAGCGCGCGCGGTGATCGTGGGCAAGATGGCGGAGATGGCGAAGGCATTGCCCCCTTTCGAGGTGGTGGCCGGGGTGGCTACGGCGGGGATACCGCACGGCATTTTGTTGGCCGACCGCCTGGGGCTGCCGTTTGTGTATGTGCGCGAAAAACCGAAAGGCCATGGCCGCCAGAACCTGATCGAAGGGGAATTGCGGCCGGGTGCCTCGGTGCTGCTGGTGGAAGACCTCATTTCCACAGGTGGCAGCAGCCTGCGGGCGGTGCAGTCCCTCCGCGAAGCAGGGGCACAAGTGCAGGGGGTTTTGGCTATCTTTTCGTACAACTTCCCCGAAGCAGCCAATGCCTTCGCAGAGGCAGCTTGTCCGCTGTACACGCTCAGCTACTACGACGTACTGCTCGAAGAAGCCCTGCAGACAGGGTACATAGACTCAGAAAACAGAGCACTCCTCAGCAACTGGCGGCTGGACCCCAAAGCCTGGAGCGCAGCATACCAGGAACGCAAGTCGCATTGAGGGCTTCTTTATTTTGATAAAATGAACGGATTCACATCCCAAAAAGGGATATATCCGAGCATACTTTGTGTATATTTGCGGCAAAGAGCTATCGCGTACCTAAATTTGTAGTCTATTTTATGTCGGTAATTACCCAAGAAGCAGAATCTTTCCTTTTTAAATATCTGAACAACCCTTCTCCCACAGGTTTTGAAGCAGCCGGGCAGAAACTATGGCTGGAATACCTTCGTCCTTACGTGGATGAGTGGGGTATAGACAACTATGGCACCGCTTACGGGGTCATCAACCCCGGTAAGGATTTCCGGGTCGTCATCGAAGGCCATGCCGATGAGATTTCCTGGTTCGTCCACTTCATCGGGGACGACGGCTTCCTGCAGGTCGTCCGTAACGGAGGGTCTGACCACCTGATCGCACCCTCCAAACGGGTGAACATCCACACCAAAAAGGGAATGGTAAAAGGGGTGTTTGGATGGCCGGCTATCCATACCCGCCACGGCGACGACGCCAACCTGACCCCCAAAGTAGAGAACCTGTTCATTGACGTAGGTGCTGCTACTAAAGACGAAGTGCTGGCCATGGGCATCCACGTGGGCTGCGTCGTTACGTATGAGGATGAATCGTTTTTGCTGAACGACCGCTTCTATGTAGGAAGGGCGCTCGACAACCGAATGGGGGGCTTCTGTATCGCAGAAGTAGCCCGGCTCATCCGGGAACAAAAAGTGGAATTGCCCTATTCCCTCTATGTCGTCAACGCCGTCCAGGAAGAGGTGGGCTTGCGGGGAGCGGAAATGATCGCCCAAACGATCCGCCCCAATGTGGCCATCGTGACCGATGTGACCCATGACTCCAACACCCCCCTGCTCAACAAGCGCAAAATCGGGGATGTCAAGTGTGGGGCAGGCCCCTCGGTTACCTATGCACCCGCTGTGCACAACATTCTCCTGGAGCTCATCCTGGAAACAGCCGAGGAGAACGAAATCTCCGTTCAGCGCGAAGCAGCGTCCCGCCGCACCGGTACGGATACCGATGCGTTCGCATACGCCAACGGGGGGATACCCTCTGCATTGATTTCGCTACCGCTGCGCTACATGCATACGACCGTGGAAATGGCCCACAAAGCCGATGTGGACGCCGTCATCCGGCTCATTTTTGAAACGCTCAAAAAAATTGAGCACGGACATAATTTCAAATATTTCTGAGGGTACTATTCCATTTTGCCCCTGTCGAGCAAATCGCCTAATTCTTCCCAACTGATCACGAAGTCCGTCGGCCCCCAGGCGTAGGCGGCGATTTCGTAGGCGTTGTAGTAGAAATACAGGCCGTCCTGCGCAATGCCCAGGTTGGCCGGGAGTTGAAAGGTAGCATCCCAAAAGAACCCCGCCTGGTTTAGGTTTTCATCGGGCGAGAGTTCGCGGGATTTGCGGAAAGCCTTTTCGGCTAAAGCCATCAGGGCCTTTTTGTCGCGGATCAAGCCCAGCACTTGCACGGGTTTGCCCGTCTTCAGGTCAAAGTTGAGCAGTGTGGTGTTGGAATAGGGGTGCGCACCGCCGGTGAACCCGTAGTTTTCAATCGCTACCGTGACGAACTTTTTCGATAGGTACAGCACCTCACCGGTCAGTTCCAGCTCCCAGGGGCTGATGTACTCCGACTCTTGGGCATAGCTCCTGTACGACTGAAACAAGCTGTCGGACAAATTCTGAAGGCTGAGCTCGCGCAGGTTGGTGCCCGTTTCCAGCGTAGTGAGGTTGCTTTTTACATACTGGAGCACAGAATCGTTGACGGCCGCCACCACTTTTCTGGGAACCCCCGATTTTAGTACTGGATAGACCGCGCTCATTTTTACGCAATAATTCTTGGCTTCGTCGCAGCTGTCTATCGCACGGCTGAATTCTACCATTTCAAAAACAGGCAGATCGGCGTCCGTCCCCGATTCATCCCCTTTGCCATTGCTGCATCCCGCTGCAATCAAAAGGGCACATAGCCACAAGGAGGCCATGGAAAGCCGGCTTTCTTGCGCAAGATTGTGTGTAAAATTCCGTAACATGATGTATTTGATGTTGGACTGATTGCGATAAGGGTTGGCAGCCTGCCTCAATTCCACTTGGTGGCCTGGTGTTTGATTTGCTGGGCGAGGGGTTCTCCCAGATAGCGGTCTATGGCGTAGTGCACGAGGTATAGTGCAGGAGTGAGCCCGAGCGCCACCATCGCCTTGTAGGTGTACTGCACGACACCAACGGCCAACACCTGTGACCAGGGCCAGGGTTCGAACGCACCCGTCCAGGCAGGGCCGAATTTGAACGCCACTAACAAAACGACGAAACTGTCCACCAACTGGGAGACCAAGGTAGAGCCGGTGGCCCGTAGCCAGATCATCCGCTCGCCGGTTACCGATTTGATGGCATGAAATACCAGTACGTCTATCAACTGTGCTACCAGGAAAGCCAGTACGGAGCCCGCAATGATCAACATGCCTTGCCCCAGCACGACCTGGAAGGCCGCCTGCATATCGGGAACACCCCGTGCGGCATTTTGGGTTACCCACCAGTCGGCGGGCGCGAGTTTTATCGCGCCGAAAATCATCAGAAACGCATAGCTGATGAGCCCCATAGCAAGGTAGGAGAGCATCCGGATACCCCGTTTCCCGTAGTACTCGTTGATGATATCGGTCATGATGAATACCACCGGCCACAGCAATACCCCGGCTGAAAACTGCAAGGCTCCCTGTTGGCCGAACAGGTTGAAATCCCAGGGTTTGACCCCCAGGGTGTTCTCGAGGGCAAAAATTTTGACCCCGATAAATTCCGCCACCAATGCATTGGCGATGAAAAAACCACCTAACACGACGAACAGCCGCGAGGGCCGGTGTTTCAGGAAATCCCCCGCAAACGCTATGTCACCAGTATCCCCTTGTGCGTTCTGCCCACTGTCCAATGCTTTTTGTTGCTGCATGCGTTAATATTGATACTGCAAAGATACAATCCACAAACTTTATAGCACTATACCGCGTTTCTTTTCCGTATTTTTACCATAGACTTGTTGTTAGGGAATCATCAGGGAGCGAAAAGCCTTCTTTTTTCTCGTTGTCCTCTCGCAGCCCGTCTGTTCACAAGAAACTACTCATGGCCAAATTTTCCATAGACCTCAAATCAGGGGCTATCAAATCCGAACAGGAAACCATCGTAGGGATTGATCTCGGTACCACGCATAGTTTGGTGGCATATATCAAAGAGGGAAAAGCTGTGGCGGTAAAAGGGAAGAACGGCAAAAGCGCGCTGTTGCCCTCTATCGTCCATTTTTCGCCCGACGGACAAGTAATCGTGGGCGATACCGCTAAAGAAAAACTGCTGAGCGACCCCTGGCATACAATCTATTCCGTAAAACGGCTCATGGGGAAATCCTATCGGGACCTGGCGGGATTAAAAGCCCATTTTGGATACCACATCCTGGATGAAGACCCGGATAGCTTGGTCAAAGTAAGGGTCTATGACCGCTATTTCACCCCGGTCGAGCTGTCTGCCGAAATTCTGAAAGAGCTGAAGTACCGCATCGAACAGCTGCTCGGTGAACCCGTGTCCAAAGCGGTGATCACCGTTCCGGCCTATTTCAACGACGCACAACGCCAGGCCACCCGGGATGCCGGAAAATTAGCCGGACTCGACGTGCTGCGCATCGTGAACGAACCTACCGCCGCTTCCCTGGCATACGGCATCGGGATAGACCCGCAAGATGCCCAAACCGTAGCGGTATATGACCTCGGAGGCGGCACATTCGACATTTCCGTCCTCCGCATCCAGGAGGGGGTTTTCGAAGTGCTCTCCACGCATGGGGATACGTTCCTGGGCGGAGACGATTTCGACCGGGCATTAGCCGATTACTGGATTGCTGAAAATCAACTGTCCGACGCTGCTTTGCAGGATGACAAAAGCCTCGGCCAAGCCCTCCGGCTGGAAGCGGAAAAAGCCAAGAAAGCCCTGGGGCAGCAGGATACATACCACTCTCAAATCGGGACGGTCCAATGTACCGTGACCCGGGATA
>JBEGMH010000258.1:0-7702 GCA_041183125.1 Bacteroidota bacterium
AGAACCACTTCGATATGTTCCGGGTAGCGAACGCGCACCCGCCCTCTTATCTACAGGCCATTTATACGCCCTTCAGCTTTCTGCTGTTTTTTGAAGTATTCCTGCTCGTGACCATCATCCCGAAATCCACCTCCGAGTTTGTGGGGAAGCAGTTTGAGATCATTTCCCTCATCACGCTGCGCAGTTTTTTCCACGACATCTCCGAAGTAGATCTGGGCAAAGGGCACGATTTCGAGTGGGAGGGGATCAAATCGGTCGCCCTGGACCTGGCGGCAGCCCTGGCCATGTTCGGGCTGACGATATCCTACTACCGGATCAGCAAGCCTCCACGGGCCGAGGATGAAGACCCCGGCGAACTGGCGCGTTTTGTGTCCATAAAAAAAATCATATCCGGCTTTTTGGTATTGGTCCTCGTTGTGGTGAGTACCCAAAGCCTGGTGGCTTGGTACTTCCAGCTCCTCGAGTCCCTGCAAGGCAAGCAATTGCCCCCGAACCCGGATACGGTGTTCTATGGGCAGTTTTTCAGCATCGTGATTTTCGTGGATGTGTTCCTGTTGATCGTTTCCATGCTCTATCGGGCCTCCTTTGAGCTCCTTTTCCGCAACGCGGCCTTCGTCATCACCACGATCCTGCTGCGCTTTTCCCTGGGTATGGAGAGCCCCTTCAACCACCTCCTGGTGTTAGGGGGCTTTCTATTTTCCATGACCGCGCTGGCGCTATATGCCTGGTCCACAAAGCCGGGCCGGGAAACGGTGAAAGGCAACTGAGCGCCGGTGGTGTATTCCCCTAAGATTTCGTGCAAATTATTTCTTATCTAAGAAAGAATTTTCTACTTTAGGGCAATAATTTTCACAAAATGCCAAATTTTATATGGCGTTTCGTTCGCCTTGCCGTTCCGGTTTTGTCGGTGCTTACTGTGCTGTTGGTGCTGCCCTCCTTTTTGCCGCTCAAAGACGGGGCCGCGTTCTACTCGCAGGAGGTCAAGCCCATCCTCAACAAACGCTGCATTTCCTGTCATGGAGGGGTAAAACAAAACGGCGGCTTCAGCATGATGAAGCGCCGGGATTTTTTCAAGCCCAATGAATCGGGCGTACCGGCCATAGATGCCGGCAACCTTTCCCAAAGCGAGCTCTTGCGGCGCATCGCGCACCCCGACCCCGAGGAGCGCATGCCCCTCGATGCGGCCCCGCTCAGCGCCCGGGACATCCGCACCCTCAAAAAATGGGTCCGCATGGGCGCCCCCTGGGGCACGCACTGGGCCTACCAGCCGGTACAACGCGTATCGGTGCCCACCGCCCGCCGCTGGGCAGCCTTTTTTTCCAAAAAAGAAGCCTTCCCAAATCCTGGTGCCATAGATGCGTTTATCGAAAAAAAGTTGCGCGAAAACCAGCTCAGCCCCAACCCCCGCGCGGATAAAGCCACCTTGCTGCGCCGCGTCAGCCTCGACCTCACGGGCTTGCCCGCACCCCCCCACCTCGCCGATGCCTTCCTGAAAAGCACGCGCAGCGATGCGTATGCCACCCTGGTGGACTCCCTGCTCGCCTCCCCGCACTATGGCGAAAAATGGGCGTCCGTATGGCTCGACATCGCGCGCTACGCCGACAGCAAAGGCTATGAAAAAGACAACCTCCGCGACATCTGGCGCTACCGCGACTGGCTCATCCAGGCCCTCAACCAAGATATGCCCTACGACCAGTTCCTGCGCGAGCAAATCGCCGGCGACCTCCTCCCCAACGCGGACGACGCCCAATTCATCGCCACCGCCTTCCACCGCAACACCCCCACCAACGACGAGGGCGGCACCAGCGACGAGGAGTACCGCAACGCCGCCGTCATAGACCGGGTCAATACCACCTTTGAAGGGCTGCTGAGCACTTCCTTTGCCTGCACGCAGTGCCATGGCCATCCCTACGAGGACTTCAGCCATGCCGACTACTACCGCGTGCTCGCTTTTTTCAACAACACCCGCGACGAGGACACCGTCGAGGATTACCCCCTCCTGCGCCACTTCCCCCCTGCCGACAGCCTCCGCTTGCTGGAGCTCCGGCAGTGGATCGAAAAGCAGGCCGGGGCACAGCGGGCCAGTGAGGTTTTCCAATTTGTAAAATTCCAACAACCCGTTCGTTACGCGCCCCATACCGACCGCTACGTCAACAGCGAGTTGTACGACACCAAATACCTGGTCTTCCGGAAAAAAAGCAGCGCCCGTCTCCCGTCCGTGCTGCTCAACGGCGAGACCCGCCTCATCCTGCAGCAGCGGGGCGCACAGAAGACGGGTACCCTGAGCATCCACCTCGACAGCCTCAACGGCCCGGTATTGGGCCGGCACCGCATCCCGTCCACAGAGAACCGATGGGACCTGACCGAGCTCCCCCTCCGTCCGGTGCGGGGCCGGCACGACCTGTACTTCCGCTACGAAAACCCCGCCCTCCGGGCCGATGAAGAAACGGGGTTCAGCATCAACTGGTTCTATTTTGACACAGCCTTCCCCGGGGCGAGCGGCGACCCGGCGCGCAAGCGGTACGAATCGCTGTACTGGGAGTTGCTTCGGCGCCCTGTGCCGGGCACGCCGGTCCTGCTCGAAAACCCGGCTGCCCTGCGGCGCGAAACCCGCATCTTTGAGCGCGGCAACTGGATGGTCAAAGGAGCGTCCGTGACGCCGGGGGTTCCCGCTGCCCTCGGGGGCAAAGCGCCCCGCCGCCCCGACCGCCTCGGCCTGGCCGACTGGTTAGCGGACGAAAGCCATCCCCTCACCGCCCGCACCCTGGTCAACCGCGTCTGGGAACAGGTCTTTGGCACCGGTATCGTCGAGACCCTGGAAGATTTCGGCTCACAGGGCGCCCTGCCCTCACACCCCGAGCTACTCGAGTACCTGTCCTGGCAGTTCATGTACACCCATACCTGGAGCGTAAAGTCGCTGCTGCGCGAGATCGTGCTTTCCGAGACCTACTGCCAGAGCGCCCACGCCGACCCAGACAAAATCAAGGCCGACCCCGGCAACCGGCTGCTCGCCCGGGCGCCACGGGTACGGCTGAGCGCCGAGCAACTGCGCGACCAGGCATTAGCCGCCGCAGGGCTGCTCAGTCCGAAAATGTACGGCCCCTCCGTCATGCCCTACCAGCCCGAGGGGATATGGGCAAGCCCCTACGACGGGAGCCGTTGGGTACTCAGCACAGGGGAAGACCGCTACCGGCGGGCGGTGTACACGCTGTACAAGCGCAGCAGCCCCTATCCGTCCCAACTGGCCTTCGACGGGGCGATGCGCAACGTGTGCACGGCGCGGCGCATCCGCACCAACACCCCGCTCCAGGCCCTGGTCACCCTCAACGACCCCGCGTTTATGGAAGCAGCCGTCCACCTGGGCTACCGCATGCAACGGGACGTGCCCCGGGGCGGCCTCCGACGCCAGGTAGCGTATGGCTACCGCCGGCTGCTCGGCCGCGACATCCCGCCCGCTCAGTTAGCTGCCCTGGAGGCTTTGTACCACAAAGCCCTGCCCGCATACAAGGCCCAGCCTGCGCTGGTCTGTACCATGGACCCCATCCTCCCCGGGCCGGAATCGGCAGCCCTGGCCCTGGTCGCCAATGCCCTGCTCAACCTCGATGAAGCCATCACCAAACCGTAAGCACATGACAAACCGGATGCTCCGCCTGGAAGAAGAAGCCCGCCTGGAACAGGCGCGGCTCGCCACCCGCCGCCTTTTCCTCAAGCAGTGCGCGATGGGGCTGGGCGGGTTGGCGCTGTCGCCCCTGCTCCCCGCCTGCGGCCGGGATACCAGTACCTTTTTTGACGCAGCCAACCCATTAGCGCCCCGCGCACCGCATTTTGCGGCACGAGCCAAATCGGTCATCTACCTGCACATGGCCGGTGCCCCTTCGCAGTTGGAACTCTTCGACTACAAGCCCGAATTGAAAAAGCTGGACGGGCAGCCCTGTCCGCAATCCTTGTTGGAAGGGAAAAAATTCGCTTTCATCCGCGGGGTGCCGCAGATGTTGGGCGGCCAGGGCGAATTCAAGCAACACGGCCAGAGCGGTGCCTGGGTATCCAACTACCTGCCCCACCTCGCCGGGGTAGCCGACGAGCTCGCTTTCCTCAAAGCGGTGCATACCGACCAGTTCAACCACGCCCCGGCCCAGTTGCTCATGCAAACCGGCTCCGCCCGGCTCGGAAGGCCCAGCCTGGGGTCCTGGGTCACGTACGGACTGGGCTCCGAGAACGCCAACCTCCCCGGGTTCGTCGTCCTTACCTCGGGCGGCCAAAACCCCGATGCCGGAAAATCCGCCTGGGGCAGCGGGTTCCTGCCTTCGGTGTACCAGGGCGTGCACTGCCGCTCCCACGGGGAGCCCGTGCTCTTTTTAGACAACCCGCCCGGCATAGACCGCGATCTGCGCAAGGCCTCCATAGAAGCCATCCAACAAGCCAACCAGGACACCTACCGCGAGTTCCAGGACCCGGAGACCCTGTCGCGCATCTCCCAGTACGAAATGGCCTTCCGCATGCAGATCTCCGCCCCGGGCGTTATGGATATCTCCGACGAACCGGAGTACATCCGGGATTTGTACGGTGCCCGGCCCGGTGAGGGCAGTTTTGCCAACAACGTCCTGCTGGCCCGCAAGCTGGTGGAAAAAGGGGTACGCTTCGTACAACTCTTCGACTGGGGCTGGGACGTGCACGGCAACTCCCCGGATACGGCCCTGGAGATCGGGCTCGTCAACAAATGCCGACAAGTGGACAAGGCCATCACCGCCCTCATCTTAGATCTCAAACAGCGCGGATTGTTGGAAGAAACCCTCGTCGTCTGGGGCAGCGAGTTCGGGCGCACGCCCATGCAGGAAAACCGCAACGGCCTGGCCATGCCCTACAAAGGCCGCGACCATCACGCCGACGCGTTCACCATCTGGATGTGCGGGGGAGGCATAAAACAAGGCGTCAGCTACGGCGAGACCGATGAAATCGGCTTTTACCCCGTCTCGGGCAAGGTCTCGGTGTACGATGTGCAAGCCACCATCCTCAACCGGCTCGGTTTCGACCATGAGCGCTTTACCTATCCCTTCCAGGGCCGGTCGTTCCGCCTAACCGATGTGTCTGGCCAGGTCATCGAACCCGTTATCGCATAAGCTATGGGCGTACTCCATCCACTGCTCGTCCATTTTCCCATCGCCCTGCTCCTCGTCGCAGCAGGCCTGGAGTGGTACGGGCGGACCGAAAAAGGCAGGGCTTTTCTCCCGGTGGTCCCTCTGTTGCTGCTCCTCGGTGCCCTGGGCGCTGCTTTTTCCGCCTTGAGCGGCTACCTGCTCTCCCGAACCGGTGGCTACGAGCCCTCCGTGCTGTCCGGCCACCGGAACGCGGGCATTGCCCTTGCCGCGACCTCCCTGCTCCTGGCCGGCTTGTACCAGCGGCTGCCCAGGCTTCGCCTGCCCGGTCTATTCGGCTTGGGCGCCCTCGTCGCCCTCACCGGGCATCAAGGCGGGACGATCACCCATGGGCAGGGGTATTTGAACCCGCTCATCCGAAAAAAGGAAACGCCGGTAGCCGCCCGCCTGTCTGCGGATGCAAACGCCTACGAGGTGTTGATCAAACCTCTTTTACAGGAGAAATGCAGCAGTTGCCACGGTGCCGGCAAGCAGAAGGGAAAACTCCGGCTCGACAGCCCCGAAGCCATCCGGAAAGGGGGCAAACACGGCTTCGCCCTCGAAGGCGCAGCTTCCGTTACCTTGATGGCACACCGCATACACCTGCCGCCGGGCAATGAGGAGCACATGCCGCCGGCAGGCCGGTCGCAACTGAGCGAAAAGGAAAAAGCCTACCTTGAAGAATGGCTAAAAAAAGGGGCCGACCCCCGCCTGCGCATAGCCGAGCTCGGGCTGGATACAGAAGACCTATCCCCTGCCGCCCCCTCTCCCGCCGAGTGGCCGGATGCCGGAAACCTAAAGCCCGCGACCGATGCACAACTGGCCACCTTGCGTGCCCTGGACATCAGCGCGGTCGCGGTCGCCCAGGGGCACCCCCTGCTGCAAATCAGCGTCCCGTCGGTGTCCCGGCTCGGCGAGCCCCACTGGGAAGCCCTAAAAAGCGTCGGGCGCCATATCGCCAGCCTGCGCCTCAGCGGTACCGATACGGAGGACGCCCAATTGGGCTGGATAGGGCGGCTCCCCCATTTGACGCGCCTCTATTTAGACGGTACCAAGGTCAGCGACGCTGGCCTTAGCCGGCTCAAAGAAGCCCGCCACCTGCGCTACCTGAACCTGGTCGGCACGAAAATCAGCGGGCAAGGGCTCAAAGCGTTGCGCGATCTTCCCGCGCTCAGCTCGTTGTACCTGTACCAAACCCGGGTGGACGCAACGGAACTGCCGGACCTACAAGGCGATTTCCCCCGTGCCACCCTCGACCTGGGGGGGTATTCCCTACCGTTGCTGCCGGGGGATACGTCCCGCGTGCAAACCAAATAACCTATGAAATTGTTCCTCACCAAAAGACCATATCATGAAATGCCCAACCTGTAACACAAACCTTTTGATGACCGACCGCAACGGCGTGGAAATTGATTACTGCCCCGACTGCCGCGGCATCTGGCTCGACCGGGGCGAATTGGACAAAATCATCGAGCGCGCCGCACGGGAAAACCGGGACGTACGATCCAGCGAACCGCAGCATTCCCGCGACTACCGGCCCGATGAGCGCCATGCTTACCCCGAATATAAAAAGAAGAAAAAAGACTCCTTCCTGGAAGAACTGTTCGACTTCTGACCTGGAATCCCGCGCTTTCCCAGTGCCTTTCCGGTTGTATTTTACAGCGGGAAGCGCAGCCACGCCACTGCTGCCGACAGCATACAGACGGTGCAGGACACTACGTACGTCCACTGTAGGCCCCCGATCCGGATATAGCGAAGGGCAAAATAATACAGCCCCAGCGCAAAGCACGCCACCAGGAACTGCCCTAACTCGACCCCTACGTTAAAGGAGAAGAGCTGCAACAAGTTGTAAACATGCGAACCGGTAGTAGTGGCGTGCCCCTGGAAATAGTGGAAAAAATTAAACCCATGCAGCAGCCCAAAACCAGAGGCGAAAGAGTAGTTCATCCAGAATTTTTTCCCAAAGGCATCTGGTTTTTCCTCCTCGCTGCTTAAAAACAGGTTTGCACCCGCCGCTACCATCACCGTCAACGGGACGAGGAAGTCCACCCACCCCGAATCCATCGCTCCAACTACCCCCATCGAAGACAAGGTCAGCGTCAGGCTATGGGCCATGGTGTAAGCAATCACGAGTAGGAACATCTTGCGCCAGTCGGAAAAACGGTACAGGGCAATCAGCACGAGGATGAACAAGATAAAATCGAACTTAGCCAAATCCACGATGTGTGAGATGCCCAACTGGAGGTAGCTTGCGACAAAGGTAGGAACTTGCATAAGGGTTTGTATTTTTTTACAAAGCACTGCAAAGTTGCTGGAAAAAGCTGTGAAAGAGCGCGCAAAGCGGTATCACAAATATGCTACCGAAGGCGTAAAATGCAAATTCACATCCTTGGTGTACATACAAATGAGCGTGGCAGACGGGTTGCGAGGGGGTGGCAGACGGCGGCCCCCTCGCAACCTATCTACTCCTTAGCCTCTGTTGCCGGGCGGGCGGTACCATTTTTTATTCTTCTTTGCCGTCTGTGCCGCTGGCCGCCGGGGGGCAGCAGGGGCTGCCGGGGCGCTGGATG
>JBEGMH010000259.1:0-3241 GCA_041183125.1 Bacteroidota bacterium
GCCTCGGTGCTGTACGCGTTTTTCAGTTCCCTGGACGCGCGCATCATCCCGGAGGACGTCACGAACTACGGCCAGGCGGACCTGACAGCCATCCTGGGGGCACACGTTTACGTGATGGAGATCAAAGTAGTGGACGGGGACAGCGTGGAGGGAAACCCGGCGCTGGAACAGGTTCGCACGCGCAACTACGCGGAGAAATACCGGGGCGAGCCGGGCAAAACGGTTCACGAGCTTGGACTGGTGTTCAGCCGCAGCCAGCGGAACTTGATTCGGGCGGATTGGGCCTGAGGGTTTTTTTTCTGGAATTTATGTTTGGGGTTGAATAAGTGTCACGCAAAGACGCAAAGACGCAAAGAGGGCTTTTTTCTGGGATTCTGTGTTTGGGTGAAATGACTGTCACGCAAAGACGCAAAGACGCAAAGGGGGCTTTTTTCTGGGATTTTGTATTGGGGTGAAATAGGTGTCACGCAAAGACGCAAAGGCGCAAAGAGATTTTTTCTTTGCGTCTTTGCGAGCGAATAAAAAGCCTCGTGAAGTTGCGAAGCCGATTCAACGGGGACCAGATCCAAACATCCCTTCCTCCACCAGTTGGCAAATAATATGCCCGACCAGGATGTGCGCTTCCTGGATGCGGGGCGTATCGGTCGAAGGCATGTCTAGAAGATAATCGCAGAGGGCACGCATGTTTCCCCCTCCTGCGCCGCTCATACCTACCGTGACCATGCCGATGGTCCGCGCTGTCTCAAGCGCTTTCACGATATTCGGCGAATTCCCGGAGGTTGAAATCCCGATGAGGATATCGCCTTTCCTGCCCATGGCCTGCACCAGGCGGGCGTAAATTTCCGCGTACCCATAGTCGTTGCCCACCGCCGTCACATACGAGCTGTTGACGTGCAGGGCTTCTGCAAACAGGGGCGGTCGGTCGGTGTAGAACCGCCCCGACAACTCTGCTGCCAAATGCTGTGCATCCGCGGCACTGCCTCCGTTTCCGCAAAAAAGAATTTTTCCACCCTCTTTATAACAATGTATGCACGTATTCGCGACCTGCTGGATTTGTTCGAGAAGGGCTGGGTTGCGGAGGAGTTGTTCCTTTACCGAAATACTTTCGGATACGATACGTCGGATGGCGTCCATCATGGTGGAGGGGTTTATTTGTAGTAGTTTTTGGTAAATCCTTTGGCCACTTTTTCTCCTCTCAAGCGTTGGAGGATACCGCTCCAGGTGCCCATGCCGTATGCAAAGACCTGTAGGAAGAGCGTTGCGATGGAGAGGGAGGCCACGCTAAGGTTTCGGTATTTGGCGAAGGACTGGACAAAAGCGAGCAGGGCGACGCCGACCATCCCGCCCACGAGGAGGAAGCCGAGCGGGCGTGCCCAGGCGAAGGCGAGGGAGAGCAGCGCGCCGAGCAATGCAGCCGCCACCAGGAAGGCGGGGGCGAGGTGGATGGGCTTCAGCAATTCCGGGTAGGTGCTGCCCAGGTTGATGCGTGCCACGCCCCAGTTGAAGATTTGCTTGTAAAAGCGCCGCAGGTTGGTGCGGCGCTTGTGATAGACGAACGCATCGGGGATGAGGGCGACTCGGAAGCCTGCCTTGTAGATGCGGGCGGAAAGGTCCATGTCTTGTCCGTGGCGAAGCGCGTTCATACCCCCGATTTTTTCGAAGACCCTGCGGTGTAGGCCCATGTTGAAGCTGCGGGGATAGAATTTCGTAACGCTCTTTTTCGAGCCCCGCGTGCCGCCTGTGCCCAGGAAGGAGGTCATGGAATAATTGATCGCTTTGAGCAAGGGTGGGAAGTTGGGGTGGCAGTCGTCCGGCCCGCCGAAGGCATCGGCGGGGTGAGCTGCCAGGAAGGCGTCTACCTTTTTGAGGTAGTCGGGCGGGATGATGCAATCGGAGTCTATGAACAGAAAATAGTCGCCTTTCGCCTGGCGCATGCCCGCGTTGCGCGCCTCGCCGGGGCCTTTGTTTTCCTGGTACAGGTATTGGAAGGCAAAGTCAAAGGACTGGCTGCGGAGCCATTCGGCGGTGCCGTCTTTAGAACCATCGTCGGAGATGACGAGCTCAAACCCATCTTTGGGGAAGTCGAATGCCCGTACCGACTGGATGAGCTCGCGCAGTTCTTCCAACCGGTTGTAGGTCGCTATGATGATGGAGTATTTCATTTTGTTTTTTATGAAAAAACCAATTTTTATTACGAATAAAATTTTTCCAGAGAAAAATCTTTTTCGTCAAAATTTGGGTCTAAAAACATCTTTTCCCAGATGGCCAGCCCCAGGGCTACCCAGAGGAAGTTGTAGTGCCAGCGTAGGCGTGGGCTGGGGGGATGGTCCAGGATACGGCGCAAGTAGGCATAGTTGAAGATACCCTGGCATTCCACGAACTCTGGGCTGAGGATGCGTTCGGCGACGGGCTTGAGGTCTTTCTTGAACTGTTCGTAAGGGTTGACCGTAAAGCCCCACTTCTTCTTGCGGATGATTTTGGGCGGCAGGTAGGGGGCCATCGCCTTTCGGAAGAGGTATTTGGTCTGGTTATGGCGGATTTTGAGGGAAACGGGGATTCGGAACCCAAAATCCACGAGGTCGAGGTCCAGGAAGGGTACGCGCTCCTCTACAGAGTGCGCCATGGACATGCGGTCTTCCACCAGAAGGTAATCGTTGACCATCTTGCTGTGGGCTTCTACGAACAATACCTGGTCGAGTGCGTTGAGCTGCCCCACCTGGGCGAACAACTCGTGGAACACCGTTTCGGTGCGGGGGCTATGTTCGAGGATATGTGCGGCGAAGTGCGGGTGATAGACGGAGCGGTAAAAACCGGGGTCGCCGTCCCACACGTTGCGCAGGATGAGGTAGAAGCGCTCGATATCGCCGATGCTGAGCAGGAGTTGGAGCCCTCGGCGGTACTCGTCGAGGCCGAGCGTATGGGTGGCATGTTGTACGCGGAACAGGAAGTCGGATTTCCAGCGCAGGAGCTGCTGCAGGGGACGGGGCAGGCTGCCGAAGATGCGTTGGAAGGGAAAGATGAACCGGTGGATGTCGTAGCCGGCTAACAGCTCATCGCCGCCTAATCCGCCCAACGCGACTTTGATTTGCGGGCTGACGAAGCGCGACATATTGAAGCCTTGCAGCAGGTTGATCTTGGGTTCTTCCGCATGCCAGATGACTTTGGGGAATTCCTCTAAGGGGTTGAGGGCCAGGTTGAGTTCCTGGTGATGGGTGTTGAAATGCCGGGCAATTTGCCGGGC
>JBEGMH010000260.1:0-3438 GCA_041183125.1 Bacteroidota bacterium
ATCGCCGACAACAGACCTAAAATACTCGTACACGGAGGGGGAAAAGGCGCTACGGAGTTAGCCGAAAAACTCGGTATCCCAACCCAGATGGTCAATGGACGCCGCATCACCGACGACCCCACGCTGGAAATCGCCGTTATGGTCTATGCCGGCTGGTTCAATAAAAAAGTGGTCGCCGCCCTGCAAGCAGGGGGCTGTAATGCCCTCGGCCTGAGCGGTGCCGACGGCAACCTCATCCTGGCGCACAAGAGGCCCGTAGGGGAAATTGACTACGGCTGGGTAGGCGATGTGGACAGCGTGGACGCCGAAGGTATCCGCGAACTGCTCCTGGCGCGTTTCACCCCAGTATTATGCGCTATCACCCACGATGGACAAGGCCATTTGCTCAATACCAATGCCGATACCATCGCTTTCAAGGTCGCTCAGGCCATGTCGAACCACTACAAGGTCACCTTGTCGTATTGTTTCGAAAAAAGTGGGGTTCTGCTCGATGTAGAAGACAATGCTACCCTCATTCCCCGCTTGGACCGCGAACGCTTCGAGGCATTGAAAAAAGAAGGCGCTATCCATACCGGTATGTTGCCCAAACTCGAAAACGCATTTGCCGCCGCTGCCGCCGGTGTAGAAACCGTGCGCATCTGCGGCCCCGATACGTTTTCCGGAAACGGTGGAACCCTGATCTACTGACCTATGCACCTCACACCAGACATACCTACCCGGACCGAGAAGGCCATTGACCTGTTGCGGACGCTCATCGCGACGCCCTCTTTTTCCCGCGAAGAAGACCAAACCGCCGCTATCCTTGAACATTTTCTACAAGCAGATGGGATAGAGGTCTTTCGCGAAAAAAACAACGTCTGGGCACGTGCTGCCGTATGGCGGCCCGAGCGGCCAGTCCTGCTGCTCAACTCCCACCACGACACCGTAAAACCGGTCAAAGAGTGGACCCGCGACCCCTTCGACCCTGCTATTGAGCAAGGGCGCTTGTATGGACTGGGCAGCAACGATGCCGGCGCTTCCCTAGTCAGCTTAATCACTGCCTTTTTACACCTGCAAAGCGACCCTGCACTACCGGTAAACCTGGTCTTCGCCGCGAGTGCCGAGGAAGAAATTTCAGGTACCAACGGCATTGCCGCTGTACTGCCCGTACTTGGGCCTATTGACTTCGCCATCGTGGGGGAGCCCACCCGTATGCAAATGGCCATCGCGGAAAAAGGCCTCCTGATCATTGACGCCGAAGCGAAGGGGAAAGCAGGCCACGCCGCACGCGAAGAAGGCATCAACGCGATCTACAAAGCTATGGATGCTATCCAGGTTATCCGCGGACTAAAGCCGGAACGCGTCTCGCCGATGTTGGGCAGTGTGAAGATTACTGTGACCCAAATAGAGGCTGGATACCAGCACAATGTAGTACCGGACTCCTGCCGCATGGTGATGGATGTGCGCACGAATGAACTCTACCAAAACGAGGAGATATTTCAGTGGCTGCAAGAACGCCTGGAGGGCCTGGAGCTCAAGGCCCGCTCCTTCCGCCTCAACTCCTCGCGCATTCCCTTGGAACACCCGCTTGTGCAAAGTGGCCTGGCCTTGGGGTTGAGCACCTACGGTTCCCCTACCCTCTCCGACCAATCGCTCATGTCGTTTCCCTCTTTAAAAATCGGGTGCGGCGATTCTGCCCGTTCCCACACCGCCAACGAGTACATCGAGCTCTCTGAAATCAGGGAGGGCATTGTTACCTATATCCAGCTCATCTCCGGGATTATCCCGGCAAAATCTGAAATGCCGTGAAACTTTGGCAAAAAGACTATCAGGTCCTTACGGAAGTAGAAGCCTTCACCGTTGGGCGCGACCGGGAACTGGACGTATTGCTCGCCCCGTACGATATCCTGGGCTCAATTGCGCATGTCCAAATGTTGTACGAAACCGGACTGCTCGAACCCGACGACCACGCACGCCTTGTTCCTGCTTTGCAGGGGCTGTATCGCGAGGCCCGCGAAGGGCGGCTGCTCATTGAAGAGGGTGTAGAAGATATCCATTCGCAGGTCGAGCTCCTGCTGACCCGGCAATTGGGGGAGGCGGGTAAAAAAATCCACAGCGGGCGCTCGCGCAACGACCAGGTCCTGGTGGACCTGCGCCTCTACTTCCGCGCGGAAATCCGGGAACTGGCGCAGGGGATGGCTGCGCTCTTTCACCGCCTTCAGGAGCTCTCTGAGCGGCATCGCGACGTTCTCTTGCCCGGCTACACCCACTTACAGGTCGCCATGCCCTCTTCTTTTGGGCTCTGGTTTGGCGCTTATGCGGAAACGTTGGCGGACGACCTTCAGATGCTGCTCGGTGCCTACCGCATCACCAACCAGAACCCATTGGGCTCGGCTGCCGGCTACGGCTCCTCCTTTCCGCTCAACCGGCGGCGCACCACCGAGCTGCTGGGGTTCGGGGGATTGAGCTATAATGTCGTCAATGCCCAGATGGGCAGGGGGAAAACAGAAATGTCCCTGGCGTTCGCCCTTGCTGGCCTGGGGCATACGCTCGGCAAGCTCGCCATGGATGTCGTATTGTTCCTCAACCAGAACTTCGGTTTCATCGCTTTTCCCGACGAGCTTACGACGGGATCCAGCATCATGCCCCACAAGAAAAATCCAGACGTATTCGAGCTCGTGCGCGCCCGGGCTAACCAACTGCAATCCCTGCCCGCACAGGTCAGCCTCCTGGTGTCCAACCTGCCCTCGGGCTACCACCGCGATTTTCAGTTGCTCAAAGAGGTGATGTTCCCCGCCCTTGAACAAACCAAGGCCGCCCTGCGCATCAGCGAGTTCGCTTTTCAGCATATACAGGTCAAGACGGGCCTGCTCGATGCTCCCCACTACGTGTACCTGTTCAGCGTAGAAGAGGTCAACCGACTGGTCTTGCAGGGGATGCCTTTCCGGGATGCCTATCGGCAGGTAGGGGAAGCCATCGCTGCCGGCCACTTCAACCCCGAAAGAACGGTGGCCCACACCCACGAAGGGAGCATAGGAAACCTATGCACTGCCGAAATCAAAGAAAAATGGGAAAGCACTTTCCGGGCTTTCCCATTTGAGGAGGTAGATGCCTGCCTGGACGCATTAGCGCGCCCAGCATAGCTTTAGCGCTGGATGATGAAACTCTGGGTCAGTATTTGGTCTCCGGAGAGCAAGCGAAGGGTATAGTTCCCGCTTTTCAGGTTGTCTAAGAGCAAGTCCATTTCCAGGCGGCCATCCCCGATTTTGAGCGGCATGCGGCGCATTTCCTGTCCGAGCGCGTTGAAAACGCTCAGGGTAGCGGTCGTTTCCTGGATGCCCATGGCTTTTACCCGTATCTGGTCCCGTGCCGGGTTGGGGTACAAGGAGAGTACGGCCATCTCCGGCAGGATAAGTTCGGCGGGCAAAGCCGCGCAAGTAGTACCTTCTTCATAAATCC
>JBEGMH010000261.1:0-11538 GCA_041183125.1 Bacteroidota bacterium
AAAATCCTCCAGCTCCAGGACCTGAAAAAGGAACTCTTTGACAACATCATCTCCGCCGACGGGGCTTCGCTGAAATCCCTCACCGAAGACGATATCAAAATGTTGTTAGCCAAATGAGTAGCAAAGATAACCTGCAAAAAAAAATATCCCAGGCCCTCGACAAGGACTTCACCAAAGAAGCCCTGCAAGAGAGCTTGCTGCCCTTCGTGAAGCCAATCCTGCAAAAACACGGACAAGAGCTGATGCAAAAAGGCTACGTAAGCCCTGAATACCTGAAATCGGCAGACCTCCCCCCCAAGACCAAAGCGGACGTCCTCAATGCCATCGCTATCCTGTTCATCGGGCCGGAACCGTACCGCTATTTCCGGGAAAGCCTGCACAAAGACCTGCTGATCCTGTGGGACGCCCTGGTGTTCAATGAGGTCATAGGCTTCTCCCAGGCAAAAGCCGAGCTCGGGCTCACCGTGGTCGACCCGCCTGGCAGTGGGTATTCCTACCGCGGGGTACCAAAACTAAAGCCGCCGTTCGACCACCTGTCGTACAAGTCCGGTTTTGGGTCGTACTACGAATATCGGAACTACTACTTTCACCTTCCCTTCGCGCTGAGGGAAGTACTGGCCCAGTATTACGAGGTGCCACCGCAGGCCAAACTCACCCCTGTGGATACCTTGCCGGAAGGAGGCATACCCTACGCCGATGCCGAAAACCAGTTCCTTTTGGACTACTACCGGCTTCGGATTTACTACCAACAAGGCGAAATAGCCTATACCACCAAGAACCGCCCTGTCGCAAATGGGCTGGCGAAAGTACAGCGGATGCTTAAAAACCGCGAGTTCTTTCCCAATACGGGTATCCGGCGGCACAAATTGCTGCGCACCCAGATACTCGCCAGCGTGATGCCCTACTTGTCGGTGCTGGAAAATGAACACCCGGAACCGCAACACCTCCTGCGAGCATTCTTCTGGACGGCCTACGGCAAAAGTTTTCCGTCCCCGCCTCCCTTGTTACCCGACCTAAAAGGTATGGGCTACATGGAGAAATACGATTTCAAGTACTATGAGGGCCAGATGCTGCACGTACTCCGGGAGCTCCCTGCCGACCGCTATGTTCTGGTCCAAAATATCCTGGGCTATTGTGCGTACCAGCTCTTCCAAATAAACGGTATTGGCAGGCCTGCAGCCTTTAACCGGCTTTCCATGGAGGATGCTAAGGATACGGACTTCGGACGGCAGATCGGTTTCGAAGAGTACAAAAAAGCTATCGAGTTGCCCCTCATCCGCGGTTCGTTCTTTTTGTTTGCCGCCCTGGGCCTGTGCGAACTGGTGTACGAAGAGATTAAGCCCCTGGATTTTGGGGTCAAGGCGTTCTCGGCCTGGGACGGGCTCATCGCGGTCAAACGGACCCCCCTCGGCGATTACGTGTGCGGTTTGACCGACCAATACCAAGTGACCGCCCCGCAGGTGGCGGGTTTTACCCTCTCCGACAGCGCCCTGCTCATCAAACTGGAAAGCACCGACAGCCCCTACGCCAGCGCGTTGGGCAATTTCGCGGTACAGGTGGATCCCCTGTCGTTCAAAACGGATCCCCGTATCTTCCTGGACAATGTCCGCACCAAAGAGGAGCTCACCGCCAAAGTCGAGCTCTTCAAACAGATGGCGTCGCACGGCCTCCCCAAGAACTGGGAGGACTTCTTCAAGGGCTTGTACGCTAAAATCAACCCCCTGACCCCCTGCGGCGACCTCTTGGTGTTCAGCCTGCCCCAGGACAACCAGGAGCTCATCCGGCTCATCGCCCAGGATCCCGTCATCAAGCCCCTGGTATCCAAAGCGGAAGGCTATATGATCCTGGTGACCCAAAAAAACTATGCCGCCCTGCGCCGCCGCCTTGCCGAGTTCGGCTACCTGATTACCGGCTAAGCATCAACTTTTTACGGCCTCTGCTGTTTTATGAGGGTTTCCTAAAATTTCTTCCGCTATGCGCCAACCGCTCTTCCTCGCAGCCCTCTTAGCCCATGGCTTGTATGCCTGTGGCCAGGGCAGCCCTGCTGCCAACAAAGAAAATGCCCCGGTTTACGAAGTCGTCAAACCCGATGCCGAGTGGGCCAAAGCCCTGACCACCGAACAATACCGGGTGCTACGGGAAAAAGGCACCGAGATGCCGTTCACGGGGAAATACTACCTGCACAAAGAAAAAGGAACGTACTCTTGTGCCGGCTGCGGGAGTGAACTCTTCACCCACTCGATGAAGTTCGAATCCAACTGCGGCTGGCCGAGTTTCGACCGGGAAATCGCCGGGGGGAAAATCATACAACAGACAGACCGCTCCCACGGCATGGTACGCACGGAAATCCTATGTGCCAAGTGTGGGGGCCACCTGGGGCATATCTTCGACGATGGCCCCACCAATACGGGTATGCGCTATTGCGTAAACTCGCTCTCCCTGAATTTTACCCCTCTTCCAAAGGAAAAGAAAGCCGAAAAAGAAAACTAGCGCTTCTTCTTTTTCGCTTCCTGTTCTTTTGCCGCCAATAGGTAAACCAGGGAGGCGGTGCCGTCCATAGTCGGTTCGTTGGTGCTGTAGTCGCCGTAATCATCGTGATAAACGGCCAGTTTGCTCTGGAATGCGGCGTATTCGTCGGGGTGCATGAGTTGTATCCCGATCAGGTTTTCAAAGATAGAGGTATAGACCGGCCCGTCCACCAACCCGCCGTCAATGGGGTAATTCTTCAGGTGGGTAAAAGCGGAGTGGGGATCCACGGGCGTATCACCGGAAGCGGGAAGGCCATAGACCATGCTCGTACCCCAGGGGTTGCAGCCGAACAGCCAGTCGAAGTTGGCCTGCTCGAGTTCCTGGTAGCGCGTGTCGCCGCTCAGCTCGCGGTACCAGTAGCACTGTATGGCGAAGGACGTCGCGAGGTTGTTGCTGCACCAAATGAAGGGCACGCCGCGCAGGAAAGCATTGCCTGCGGCTTTTTTCCACACGCTTTCAATGCCCTGTCGGTACCAGGCGATAAGGGAATCGCGGCGGGGGCCCTGCACTTTTTTTGCCAATTCATAATGGCCCAGGTTGATGAAGGGGTACCATTCGTAGTGTGCAGCGGTATCTTTCCCTAACCAAGGCGTCTGTTTTTCCATGCCGGCATACGCAAAGGCTTCGTCTAAGCGGTCGAGCTGTGCAGCGGCTAATTCCATATCGTCGGTCCAGTTGCCTTCGGCATAGATGTAGGGTGCCTTCACGGATGCGGTTTGGCATACTCCGGGCTGCCGGAGGCCAAAAGCGTAGGCAGCCCGGGCTTTGTGGCGCAGCGAATCGGCTAAAGCAGCGTCGCGCCCGCCGAACACCGAAGCGGCCAAAGAAAAGGCGCTGCAATATTTACCGGCGGTAGAAGCCGTTCCGGTCGTTTTGTTCATGAACTTGCCGCGGATCTGCGGCTTGCCGGAGCAGAAATAAACGGGGCGCTCGAAGCCCCTGCCGTAGTAGTTCGTATCCAATGCGGGGATGCGCATTTTGACATGGTCGCGGTCGTCGCCGAGCTGGTTGAACATGATCTCGTCAGAGGGGTTCATCTTCATCAGCCAGTGGAGGCCCCAGCGGGCTTCGTCCAACACATCGGCGCTGCCGTTGCTGCCCTCCAGTCCATTGGCCTGCTTGGTATCGGTAAACACGGCGGGGAAATCGCGGTATGCGGCAAGCAGGTGGTAAGTCGCATTGGCTGAGGTGGGCACGTACTGCAGGTAGTCGCTTGCATCGTGCCACCCGCCGACCACGTCCACGTGGGTGCTGTCGGGCATGGGGCCGTAGAGCGTATAGCCGTCGTAGGTATGGCAGCTATCTTTCAGGAACGGGTTGAAGCCGCTGCGCTGCTGGCGCAGGTAGCGCAGGCAAAAATCAGCGCTGCCGGAATATACATCGGCGTGGATGGGAAAAGAAGGGGAAAGCAGCTTGCCCACGCGGAGCACGAAGCGGCCCTTTTTTTTGAACCCACTGAAATCCAGTCGGAACGAGTGTACAAAGGGCCCGTACGTACCAAAATTTTTCCCCGTCTTAGCCCGGAAAACGACCCTCCCGCTGGGCTGCTCGAGCAGTTCGAAGTCGGCGGGGGCCTCGCCTGCGGGCAGCATCAGGCCTAACACAGCCACTTTTCGGCCTTCGGGGACATAGCCCAATAAATTGATGCGGATAATGCCTTCCGTTGCGCGGGAGGGAAGGGCCAGTGCCAGTAGTACCCAGGACAAGAGGAACCTTTTTTTCATAATGTAGCGTGTTCTTTCCCAAATATGATAAAAGGAATGGACAATTGCGAACGGTATACCGTATTTTTGTAGTGGACTTGTTGCGAGGGGAATCATTAAGGGGTCAAAAAGACCCTTTTTCGCCGCTCCCTTTCTGCCCGTCTGTGAAAAACAAAACCATGAGCGAAGCCAATACCATCCCCCCTCCTCTTATAGGGCTTTCGGAAAAGCAAGTTTTAGAAGCGCGCAAAAAATACGGCCTCAACGCATTGCGTAAAGAAGAGAAATCGGGCTTCCTGCACGTGTTCGGGCAGATTGCCACGGAGCCCATGTTCCTGCTTCTGGTTGCGGCGAGCGGGCTGTATTTTATCCTGGGCGAATATTCCGACGGGTTTATCATGTTGGCAGCTATCGGCTTTGTATCGGGTATTTCCCTGTACCAGGAAACGCGGAGCCGCAACGCCCTGCAAGCGCTCAAAAAGCTGACCCAGCCGAATTCAAAAGTCATCCGGGAGGGAAAGACGCGGGAAATCCCCAGCGAAGAGATCGTGCCCGGCGACTTGATTGTGGTCGAAGAAGGCAATTTCATCCCCGCAGATGCCCGCATTGTGCAGTCCAACGATTTTTCGGTAAACGAATCTATCCTGACGGGTGAATCCTTCGCGGTGGAGCACAACAAAGCACCGGGCAAAGACGGTATCTTTTACGGCACCTTGGTGACCTCCGGCGCGGCGGTGGCAGAGGTCAGCGCTACGGGTGCGGCGACGGAATTAGGCAAAATCGGCAAATCGCTGGAGAGCATCCAAGTCTCGCGTACGCCGTTGCAGTTGCAGATCGAATCGTTTGTCAAGACGATGGCGGCCATCGGCATCGTCGCTTTTCTCATCGTATGGGGCATCAACTACTGGAAAACGGGCGATATGTTCTTCGGCCTGCTCAGCGGGCTGACGCTGGCCATGTCGGTGCTCCCGGAGGAGATCCCGGTCGCGTTTGCCACGTTCATGGCGTTAGGGGCCTGGAAGCTCATTCAAAACGGGGTATTGGCCAAAGAACCCCAAACGGTGGAAAGCCTGGGGTCTGCTACGGTGATTTGTTTTGATAAAACGGGTACGATCACCGAAAACCGCATGAAAGTCGCCGAAGTGTATTGCCACGCCGAGGGCAACAGCCTGGGGTTAGAGGCTTGTACCCAAGAGGGCTACCGGCGCGTCATCGCGTTTGCGATGTGGTCGAGCGAGGTGAGCCCTTTCGATCCTATGGAGACCGCGATCCACGAGGCGTATGCCCAAACGGCAGAGGTGGACGAGCGCCCGCAGTTCGGGATGATTCACGAATATCCGCTCGATGGCAACCCACCGGCGATGACGCACCTGTACGAAAGCCGCGACGGGCGCCGCATCGTCGCCGCCAAAGGGGGCTGGGAAACCATCCTGGAGTTCTGTGGTATACAGGGCGGGGAATACCAGGCTATTGCCCACCAGGCCCGCCGCCTGGCGGGAACGGGCTATCGCGTATTAGGCGTCGCTTCCTGCGTCTTTGACGAAGGGGTGTTTCCCAAACGGCAGCAGGACTTCAACTGGTGTTTTGAGGGCCTCATCGCCCTGGAAGACCCTGCCAAACAGGATATGGAGCAGGTGTTCCGCCTTTTTTACGACGCTGGCATACAGCTCAAAATCGTCTCCGGTGATTACCTGGACACGGTGCTCGCCATTGCCCGCAAAACGGGCTTCCGCGAGGGGGGCCCCGCGCTCACCGGCACCGACGTCATGGCCATGGACGAGTCCGCCCTGCGCCGGGCGGTCCGCGAGACGCATCTGTTTGCCCGCATGTTCCCGCAGGCCAAACTGCGGGTCATCGAAGCGCTGAAAGCCAACGGGGAGGTCGTCGCTATGACCGGCGATGGGGTCAACGATGCTCCCGCCCTCAAAGCGTCCCATATCGGAGTGGCCATGGGGGCCAACGGGGCGGAAACGGCAAAGCGGGCCGCTTCGATGGTGATCTTGGACGATAAGCTCGACAAGATGGGCCACGCGATTTTCTTGGGCCGACGGATTTATTCCAACTTCAAAAAGGCCGTGCGCTACATCATTTCCATCCATATCCCCATCATCCTGACCGTGGGCATCCCCCTGGTGTTGGGCTGGAAGTACGCCAACTTGTTTTCGCCCGTGCACGTCATTTTCTTCGAGTTGATCATGGGGCCTACCTGTTCCATCATCTTTGAAAATGAGCCCATGGAGCAGCGCTTGTTCGTCGAAAAGCCCCGCAAGCTGAGCGCACAGCTCTTCTCGCTACCCGAGCTGGCCCTGAGCATTTTACAGGGCCTGGCCATCACGGGCGGGGTCTTGTTTTTGTACAAGCAGATGATGGACAGCGGTTACGACAGCGCACAGGTGCGCAGTGTGGCCTTCAGCACCATCCTCATCAGCAACGTGTTCCTGACCTTGGTCAACCGCTCTTTTTACTATTCTGTCCTGAAAACGATGGCGTATCCCAACCGCCTCGTCCCGCTGATCATCGCCGTTACCTTGGTGGTGCTCTTTACAGCGCTCTACCTGCCCGGGGTGCAGCGCTTGTTCGACCTGTACCCGATTGGGGCCGATTGGCTGTTGCGCGCCACAGCCGTAGCAGCCGTTTCGGTGTTGTGGATAGAAGTCTATAAGTTTGTTTTGAGGAAAAAAGAACGCTCTTTCGAAAATAGAAAAATTTGAACCCATGTCTTTGCCTAGAATTAAAGTTTGCTGCATCAGCAGTATTGAGGAATCCCGACAGGCCGTGCGCATGGGGGCGGCAGCGGTGGGGTTGGTAGGCCCTATGCCCAGCGGGCCCGGCATCATCCGCGACGAGGATATCCGGGTCATCGCGGCGCATACGCCCCCGCCGGTCGCGACCTTTTTGCTGAGCGGCGAAACGGATGCGGCCAGTATTGCGGCCCATCATGCGAAAGCACACACCAACACGCTGCAATTGGTGGACGCCGTCCCCGAAGCGGAGTATGCGGTGCTGCGCAGCTTGCTGCCCGGGGTCAAGATCGTACAGGTCATCCACGTGCTCGGGGAGCGCTCCGTGGAGGAGGCGCTGCAGGTAGCCCCACACGTAGATGCGCTGTTGTTAGACAGCGGAAACCCTTTTCTGGAAGTGAAAGTCCTGGGCGGCACGGGAAAGACCCACGACTGGGCCATCAGTCGGCAGATTTGCGCGCAATCGCCAAAGCCAGTGTTCCTCGCCGGTGGCCTCCACGCGGGCAATGTCCGTCGGGCACTCGACGAGGTGGACCCCTACGGACTGGATTTGTGCAGCGGGGTGCGCAGCGACGGCCACCTGGACATCGCTAAATTAGAAGCCTTTTTCAAAGCGGCAGGGTACTGACCGCTCAACTGCGGATCAGGATGCGGAGGCTCCAGATGACGACCAGGAACCCCACGGCGACCAGCATGGTTTTTACCGGCAGCTTGCCGGCCAACCGCGCGGCGAGCGGCGCGGCAGCCACGCCCCCGATCAAAAGCCCGGCCACGACCGGAAAATGCGAAGCACCCAAGGTCAGGGTAAACGTAGCGGCACTGGCCAGGGTGATAAAAAACTCCGTCAAGCTGACCGACCCGACGATGTAGCGCGGCGAGCGGCCTTTGTAGATGAGGGTACTCGTCACGATAGGCCCCCAGCCGCCCCCGCCAAAGGAGTCGAAGAAGCCTCCGACGGCGGCCAATATGCCTAATTGCCGGATCCTTCTCGAGGGCTTGCCGGGCCAGACTACGCGCAACAGGATGCGCAAGCCCATGAACAGCGCATACAGGGCGATGAGGGGCCGCAGGCTGTCGCCGGCCTTTTCCCCCAACCATACCAACAAGAGAGCACCTAACACCGCCCCTATCGTACCAGGGATGACCAGGTACGCAAACAGTTTTTTGTTCACGTTGCCAAACCGGTAGTGGCTATAGCCCGATATGCCCGACGCAAACACTTCCGAGGTGTGGATGGCGGCGCTTGCCGTCACCGGGCTCACGCCCGCGCTGAGCAGGCTAATGGAAGAAATCATACCGTAGCCCATGCCCAATGCACCGTCCACCAACTGGGCCAGAAACCCGCACAATACGAACAAAAGGGTCTGCCAGGTGAAAAAATCCTGCAAGAAGGCGAGCCACTGGCCCGGCTTGGGCGAGGGGAACAAGGACAGCGCGATGGCAACGAAGAACAAGACGGCGAATAGCCCTACGAAACGGGAGGCCTGGCGTCGCCAGGTATTGCCCCCTTCTGCTGAAAGCATCGGATAGTTTTTTAAAATTTACGACCCCTCTTCGGAGTCCATCAGTTCGGAGAGGTACTTGCCCTCGATCGCCAGCAGGGTCGCGTCGCGCACCGCCAGGAAGAACTGGCGCACAGCGCAGCCTGGTTCCGGGTGTGGGCACAGCCGGCAGTGCTCGTAAAACTTTTTGCTGACACAGGGCAACAGGGAAATCGGCCCTTCCATCTGGCGGATGATATCCACCATCGGGACTTCCTGCGGGGGCCGGATGAGGTAGTAGCCTCCGTTTTTGCCCGCCTTGCTGCCCAAAATACCGGTTTTGCGCATCTCCAGCAGGATAGCCTCCAGGAATTTGTACGGTATCTTGCGCTGCTCTGCGATTTGCGCGATAGGGATAGGCCCCTGGTCGAAGTGCTCGCCCAGATAGGTCAGTGCATGGATGGCGTATTGCGTTTTTGCAGAAAGCATGTTGGACAATGTGAAGATGAAGGGAATCAGGGCAGCAGCGGGTGGCGTGGCGGCCTTCCCCCGCTTATGCCCAGGCCCCGGGCTTGTACCTTTTCCTCCTCGAGCTTGCGCTGCAGGTAGGCATCGGAGAAATCAATGCGCAGTTCGACCCACAGAGGGAAGTGGTCGCTCATCTGAAAGGTGCGCCACTGCTTGTAGTAGGCCGACTTGTTTTTGCGCGGCGCTCCGTCTTTGCCGTGCTCATACCCTTCGCCCATCTGAGGGGCGTATAAGGCTTCGTCCTCATCGCGGAAAACGGTTTTGTAAAAATTGAAGACCCCTGCTTTCCCCGTCGTTTCGAAGCGGTCGCTGCGCACGCGGAAAGCGATTTGGTCGTAGGTTTTGTCCTGGGTGCTGTTGCTGGGGCGGTTCTGGAGCTCCGCAGGGATGACGAAGCCGTTCTTGGTCAGCGCCTGCATCGTAGCGTCGCCGGGGCTGTAGATATTGAAGTCGCCGAGTAGGATGAGGTTGTGCGACCAGGCGCTGGGGTCCTCGCTTTGCTTGGCCAAGAAAGCGGCTATTTCCCCGATTTCCTGTACGCGCAGGGGGTCATCGGGCCGGTCGTCGCCGTAGTAGATGTGGACCGTCGTCAGCACGAAGTTGGTCCAACCGCTTTTGAAGCCTACGGCAAACGGGGTGCGCGCCAACTGCCGGGCAGGCTGGCTCTCCTTGCCGCCATCGGGCGTGGACACGGATTTGGGGGGCAGGACGATCTCGCTGGCAAGGCCGGCGAAGGTGACTTTGCGGCTGTCATACAGGAAGGCCAACCGCTCTTTGTTGCCCGCTACGCCCATCGTTTCGTCAGTGAAGAGAAACTTCCAGTCGTTCCCCAGGATGCGCTGCACCTGGTATAATCCCTCCAAATCGCGATAGATCTCCTGCAGCGCAATCAGGTCGAAGTGCGAAAGGATTTCAGCGATGTAGTAGTAGGATTCCGGGGTCCGGCCTTCGTACTTCGGGCTTTCGAACTCCCGGATGTTCCAGGTGGCCAGCAAGAGGGTGTCGTCCTGGGTGCGCAGGGGGACTTCTGTTTTCAACTGTTTGCGCAGGGCCAGCAGGCGTTCGATGATGCGCGCCCCGTCGGGCATCTCGTTCGTGAGGTATTGGTAAAAAGGCATACACCCGTTCTCTTTGATGTTGGGCAAATATACAGCGACTTTTATCGTCTTTTTTGGTATTTGTGGCCCACCGTGCCTATTTTTGAAAGAATGAATGATTTTTTCTTTTTTAAAAAAAGCAAGTTATGGACAATCCGATGCACCAATGGGGGGAAGACCAGCCCTCGCGCGATCCCAAAGTAATCGGTATCGTGGCGTATTTGACGATAGTGGGTTGTATTGTGGCGATGATCTGGAACAACCCGCGTTCCGAACAGGCGTCTTTTCACATCCGCCAGTCGCTGGGGCTTATGCTCATCCTGATGGGGTCCCGCTTCCTGGCATTTGTCCCCTTTTTCGGCCCTATGTTGTCCAAAGGGGTCTCGGTAGGGGCTTTTGTGCTGATCATCATCGGCCTCATAGGGGCGGCGCAGGGCGAGCAGAAGCCGGTCCCTGTATTGGGCGAATATTTCCAGGACTGGTTTAGGAATCTTTAAACCGTCGAGGCCGTCTAAAAAGTATTTTTGCCTCGATGCTCCCGTCCGCAGCCCCCCTGGCTGTGGAGGGTTAGCGAGGAGCCTGTACCCCCTCGAACCAGCTTGCCTGGATGGCCCGGAATGTATCCTCAAAGCGTTTCCAGGGACCCGACAGGAAGGCGTGTACGTCAGTGGTGTAGGCTTCTACGAGTGCCTTTGCCGTTTCGAGCCGTTCCCATTCCTGTGAGGAAGGGGGTACGGTGCGGGCAGCGGCGATCATGACCATCTCTTCCACTTTTGAGTAAGGCGATACGGCCGTGCTTTGCCAGGCCCCCACCTGGCGGTTGACGGGCCGGGGCTGGCCTTTCAGGCGCAGGGCGCTGAGCTGGGCTCTCATGTCAGCGGCTGTGCGGAGTTGGTTTTTGTCTGGCTCACTGGTTTTCCGGGCGAAGTGGGCTTCTATTTTTTCGGTAGCCGCTACGCGCTGGTCTATTTGGCGGAGGAGCGAGAAGAGTTTCGCAGCCTGTTCATGGACGGCTTTTCGCAGGGCGTACAGGGGAATATCGGCTTCCGGCAGGGTGTTGAAGCGGGGGTCGGCGACGACGGTCACGAAAGAAGTATCTTTGAAAGACCGGTATTCCAGCACGACGGGGTAGCGCCCGGGCAGCACGGGGATGCCCCTTTCATCTTCGCCCATCCAGGCGGGAGGGATAGGGGCACCGGCTTCGTCCAGTTTCCAGGTCAGGTAGTTGAGCCCGGGCAGCAGTCCGGTGGCGTGCAGGCGCTGGATGGCTTCGTTTTTTTCATTATATACCGTAGCCCTGACGGTATCTTTGCCCCCCGGGGTTCCCTGAACATAGAAAGGGATTTGCATTTTTTGAAACACCCGGTTTTCCCCTTCGAAGGTGGTATGAAAGCCCGTCCAGATATTTCCGGGGGGAGCGATGAACAGGCCTTTTACCTGCACGGCGTCGTTCATGGGG
>JBEGMH010000262.1:0-2752 GCA_041183125.1 Bacteroidota bacterium
GCTCTTTCAGGGAGACCGAGCAGAAGGCGAGGATTTGGAAGTCCAGCTTTTTCTTGTCGGCAACGGCTATGTACGCACGGATATAGCCCTCCTCTTCCAGTCGCCGGATGCGCTCGTACACGGGGGTAGTTGTCAGGCTCAATACGGCAGCGATCTCTTTGATAGTGGTCTTGGCGTCCTGCTGAAGGATTTCCAGGATTCGGTAATCGGTGCTGTCTAATTGCTTCATGATCTTAGGGAAAAATTAGGTGTGAATACTTCGGGCTTTTGTAACCGCAATCAAAACGCAAATTAAAAAATAGACTGGTTGCGAGGGGTCGGCGAGGTGGGAAAAAAGAGTCATTTTTTTTTCACACGAAGGCTTTTTGAGGGAGTATAGCCGCGCTATATGACCGAGAAAAGGCACAGTGTGGGAAAAAAAGGGCCTTTTTTTTCTGCGCTTTTTGAGCCCCCGCCACCAGGCTGCTGACAAATATCACTACCGCCCTGTGATGTGCATCATACTGGGAACACCATTTGGAGGCCTACTTTTGGCCATCAGACTTGTTGCGAGGGGTCAGCGAGGTGGGAAAAAAGAGTCATTTTTTTTCCACACGAAGGCTTTTTGAGGGAGTATAGCCGGGCTATATGACCGAAAAAAGGCACAGTGTGGAAAAAAAAGGGCCTTTTTGACCCCTCGATGATTCCCCTCGCAACAAGTCTAATATTCTTTCACCTTAATGCATGCTTTATGAGGATAGAACAGTTATATACAGGATGCCTGGCAGAGGCGGCGTACTACATCGAAAGCGAAGGCGAGGCCGTTGTCATTGACCCTCTGCGCGATACAGAACCGTACATCGAACGCGCCAAAGCCGACGGCGCACAGATCAAATATGTGCTGGAAACCCATTTCCACGCAGACTTCGTGTCCGGCCATCTGGAATTGGCTGCCAAAACGGGTGCTACGATTGTCTTTGGCCCCACTGCTGTACCTAACTTCAAGGCCCACGTCGCCCAGGACGGGGAAATACTCAGGGTGGGGAAAGGGACGATCAAGGTATTGCACACGCCCGGGCACACGATGGAATCCACTACCTATCTGCTACGCGACGAAAAGGGCGTGGACATGGCTGTTTTCACCGGGGATACCCTCTTCCTGGGCGATGTAGGCCGCCCGGACCTGGCCGTAAAAACCGACCTGTCGCGGGAAGACCTCGCGGCGATGCTCTACGACAGCCTACACCACAAAATCCTCCCGCTCGCCGACAACGTCATCGTCTATCCCGGACACGGAGCCGGTTCGGCCTGCGGCAAGAAGATGAGCAAAGAGACCTGCGGCAGCCTCGGCGAACAAAAACTGCTGAACTACGCGCTGCAGCCTATGGACAAAGCAGCCTTCGTGAAACAAGTCACCGATGGCCTCGTAGACCCGCCCCAGTACTTCCCCAAAAACGCGGTGATGAACAAGATGGGCTATGCCAGCATGGACGAGGTGCGCCAGCGTGGCCTCCAGGCCTTGAGCGTGCGCGCCTTCAAAGCTGCCTGGGAAGAGGAACACGCGCTGGTGCTCGATACCCGCCACCAGGACGAATTCTCGGAAAAGCATATCCCAGGCTCGATCTTCATCGGTATTGACGATAACTTCGCCCCCTGGGTAGGTACCCTTATCCCCGACCTACAAACGCCTATCCTCATCGTGTCGAACGAAGGTCGCCAGCAGGAAATCGTAGATCGCCTCGCCCGCGTCGGCTACGACAACCCCATTGGCTATCTCGAAGGGGGAATCCAGGCCTGGATAGCCGCCGGCGAAGAAACCGACGCCATCCCCGAAATTACCGCCGCCGACTTTGAGGCCATCTACCAGAAAAACCCCGTCCAACTCCTCGACGTACGCCGCGAGAGCGAGTACAACGCTCAGCATATCCTGGGTGCCCAGAACTTCCCACTCGATTTTATCAACCGCAATATGCTTTCCGTGAACCGCGATACGCCCTATTTCCTACACTGCGCCGGAGGCTATCGCTCCATGATCGCGGCGTCTATCCTCAAAGCCCGAGGATTTGAAAAACTGACCAATATCAAGAGCGGGTTTAAAGCCCTACAGGAAACAGGCCTACCCATGACCGACTTTGTGGAGCAGAATACGGAACTCTAATACCCCGCTATACCCGGGGCCGCAAAATGGGCTTGTCGCACGGGTTCTGTAAGGAGAAAACCAGCGCTTTACTTCCTTACCGCTGCCTCGCGACAAGTCCATTCTACTCCTGGCAGGAATGGAATGGATATTTTGCCCCCCTATTTTACCTGCCGCCGCCAAACTGACAATTATCAGATAGCAAGGCTGATAAAACTCATTTTGGAACCGTGTAAAAAGCTGCAACTTAGTGGTATGAAAAGCAAACCCAATTGTTCACCAAAACAAAAAACGCCATGTCAATCGTTCGCTGGAATCCTGCCGTTGCCCCTTCCTTCAAATCTTGGGTCGAAGATTTTTTCGGTGACCTGAAATGGTTCCCCGGCGACGGCGTAAACCTCGTACCCGCAGTCAACATCCGCGAAACCGAGGACTTGTTCATCGTAGAGATGGCCGCCCCCGGGATGAAAAAAGAGGATTTCAATATCGAAATCAAGCAGGGGATGTTGAGCATTGGTTCGGAGCGCAAAGAAGAAAAAGAGGAGAAAAAGGAAAACTTCACGAGAAAGGAATTCAGTTTCCGCTCGTTCGAGCGCTCCTTCCAACTTCCCGAAAACGTGAACCCGGAGCTGATCA
>JBEGMH010000263.1:0-6052 GCA_041183125.1 Bacteroidota bacterium
ATACGGGGGAGGGGGGTTCCAGGGAGGCGTCCCCGCGGGGCATACCGCTGTCCACCCAGTTTTTAATCGTGGCGATTTGCGCATCGCTGAGGTAGTTCGCCCCGATGTACGAGGCCCCGAACTTGCTGTCGGCCTTCCAGGGGGGCATGTAGCGAATGCCCGTCACGTATTTGATCATATTGCCCCAAGCGGCAGCCTCGCGGTAGTTCGTCAGAGGGAAGGGACCGATTTCGCCGGGGCGGTGGCAGGAGGTGCAATGCTTGTACACGATGGGCGCAACGTGTTCCGACCAGGTCACCGACTGTGCGGAGGCGGGCGAAAAGGGCAAGAAAACGAGGAAAAAAGGCGTGTAGAGAAACAGGTTTTTCATATCGGTGCAGATATATAGTTATTCTCTGTAAGACGCGTCCAACGGCAAAAGGTTTAGAGCTGCTCAGCTCCCGCCTAACAGGCAGCCTACCGCGCTGGTGCGCGGGGTGCGCACCGGCTTGCCCTGCCGCACCGCGTCCAGGGCGTCGCGCAGCTCGCGCTGGGTCACCACCGGGCGGCGGCGGCCCAGGCGCTCGTAGAGGTTGTCAATGCGGCCCTGATATACCACCTGCCCCCGGGCCTCGTCAAATACGACGACCTCCGGGGTCACCGAGACCGAGAAGCGCCGGGCGTATGTATCGCTTCCTTCCCGGATACAGGGGAACGGGAAGCCATGGCGGGCCACAAATACCTCCATACTGGAATCCGTGGTGATAGGGTTGGGAAATGCGCCCAGAAACCCTATGCGCCCACCTGCATACGTTCCGTGGATGGCCTTGATCTCCTCCGTGTAGGCTTTGGTGATCGGGCAATCCTCCAACAGAAAGAGAAATACGGTAAAGGAATCTGCCTGGGCAGTGACCGAAGGGGATACCCCCAAAAAGGCGAAGAACAGCAAGCATCGGTGCATACAGCGAAGGTGAAACAGCCCCTAAGATACACAAAAAACAAAAGCCCGGAGCAAATGCTCCAGGCTTTCTTTTCGTAGCGGCGGCAGGACTCGAACCTACGACCTTCGGGTTATGAGCCCGACGAGCTACCAACTGCTCCACGCCGCGATTTTTAGTGGTGCAAAGATACACCGGCTTTTTTGTAAATGCAATACCATGGGGTTTTATTTTGAAAAAATACTTAGACTTGTTGCGAAGAGGTAGGCGAAAAAGGGTCTTTTTGACCGTTTGAGCATCCCTTTTGTGAAAAGTCTACTGTCTTTTTCCCACCCCACACAAGATCGCGAGCTTTTGAGTACAAAAAAACGCTGTACTGCTTATTAGACTTGTTGCAAGGGGAATCATCGAGGGGTCAAAAAGGCCCTTTTTTTCCCACATTAGGCCTTTTTTCGGTCATCTAAGGCGCTTAGACTCCCTCAAAAAGCCTTCGTGTAGATAAAAAATGACTCTTTTTTCCCACCTCGCTGACCCCTCGCAACAAGTCTATTAGATTGGTTAAAAGGGTTTGTGCAAAAAAATAGCATGTTTTACATTTGTTTTAAAATTTTATTTTGAAAAAATACATGAAAATTATTTTTTTCAATCATAATTACTTTTTTTTAAAATAAAATTCTTAAAAAAACAAAAAAAGAATTCTTTTTTACAATCCTTTGTCGCCAGTAGGGGGTTTGTATAGATAACCTTCTACCCGGTAAGGCGTTACATAAACAGAAACCAAGGAAATCTATGAAGTCCATCATCCGTTTCACCCTTCTGGCGGGGCTTATGGGGATTCTGGCGCCGGGAGCCCAGGCGCAATATTTCGGCCGCAATAAGCCTGTTTATGAAAATTTCGACTTCAAAGTCTATGAAAGCGAGCACTTTGAGTTCTACTCCTACCTGCGCGGGGCGGAGCGCCGCAAAGATTTGCTGGGTGCCTCCGAACTCTGGTACCGCTATCACCAGAACATCCTCAACGACACGATACCGGGCCGCAACCCGCTCATCTTTTACAACGACCATCCCGATTTCCAGCAGACCAACACCATCACCGGACAGGTAGGGGTCGGTACGGGCGGGGTGACGGAAGCCTTCAAGAACCGGGTCATCATGCCGGTCAACGTATCCAACCAGGCGACGATGCAGGTGCTGGGCCACGAACTGGTACACGCGTTCCAGTTCAATGCCATCCTCGGCGGCGATTCCAGCTCCCTGCAAAACCTGGGCAACCTGCCCCTCTGGATCGTGGAAGGCATGGCGGAGTATATGTCTATCGGCAGCATGGACCCCCACACGGCCATGTGGATGCGGGATGCCGTGCGCAACGACGACGTGCCCACCCTCGACAAGATGAACAACCCCAAGTATTTCCCCTACCGCTACGGGCACGCGTTTTGGGCCTTCCTCACCGGCCTCCGCGGCGACGAGGTGATCGAGCCTTTCTTCCGGGCCATCTACCTGTACGGGATAGATTACGCCATCCCCATGGTGCTGAACATGAAGAAAGAAGACTTGTCAAAACTCTGGCAGGAAGCACTCAAAAAGCAGTTCGACCCCTTCGTGGGCGACCGCGCGAAGAACGTGTTCGGCAAAGCGATCCTCGACGAAAAAGACGGCGGGCAGATGAATATCGCTCCTTCGATCAGCCCGAACGGGCGCTACGTCCTTTATCTGTCCGAGAAAAACCTCTTCTCCACCGATATCTTCCTGGCCGATGCCGCAACGGGCAAAACTATAAAAACCGTGGCCAGCACCACCCGCTCCGGCGATATAGACTTTTTTGATTTCATCGAATCTTCCGGTACCTGGTCGCCCGATAGCCGCCGCGTGGCCATCGTCGGCTTCAGCAAGGGAAGCAATATCCTCATTATCAAGGATCCGCTCAGCGGTAAAACCCTGGAGGAAGGCCCTATCAAAGGACTCCCCGCCTTCGCCAACCCGAGTTGGGCCCCCAAGGGGGAAAAAATCCTGCTCTCGGGCATCCTCGACGGGCAAACAGATCTGTTCCTCTACGATCTGCGCTCCAAACAACTCACGCGCCTCACCAACGACAAATACTCCGAAATCCACGCTAACTGGCGCGAAGACGGCCAGCAAATCGCGTTCGCCACCGATCAACTCGCTTTTGAACGGGGGAGAAGCTACGGCAAACTCGCTTACAACCTGGCCGTCATGGACGTCAGCTCCCGCAGCACGGAGGTCTTTGATGCGTTCTTCGGTGCCGATAACCTCAACCCTGTATTCGACAACGACGGCAATATCCTCTTCCTGTCCAACCGCGAAGGCTACCGCGACCTCTACCGCTTTGAGCCCGCTACCAAAAAGGTCTTCCAGCTCACCCATATCGCAACGGGTATCAGCGGGATTGCGCAGTACTCCCCGGCGATCTCGGTGGACCGCCGCCGCGACCGGGTGCTCTACACCCTCTACAACAAGCGCGGGTACTCGATCTACCGCGCCGAAAAGGACGACTGGCTCAACCAGGAAGTAGATCCTGCCGACGTGACCCACGAAGCTGCGTTCCTGCCCCGCCTCAACCGAACCCTCAAGAGCACGGTGGACGCCCAGATCTACGCCATCAACGACAACCTGATGGCCCAGTACGCCTTGTCGAAGCAAGTGCCCTACAAAGCGAAGTTCAAACTCGACTACGTCGGCGGTGGCGCCGGTATCGGAACGGGCACCAGCAATATGCTCGGCACCACTACCGGGATGGCAGGCGCCATAGACATGCTCTTTGGCGATATCCTGGGCAACAACCAAATCTTCCTGAACCTCGCCCTGAACGGCGAAATCCGCGACTTCGGCGGGGCGGTTTCGTACTTGAACCGCAAGAACAAACTCAACTACGGCGCTACGCTATCCCACATCCCTTTCCGCAGCGTCGGTATCGAAGGCATCTCCTTCGACACGCTGCCGAACTGCGCGAACTGCCCCCGCAACCTGCTGTTTGAAAAATGGACCTTCCAGACCCAGCGCATCTTCCAGGACCAGGTCGGCGCTTTTGTGAGCCTACCCTATTCCAGTACTTTCCGCCTGGAAGCCGATCTGAACTTCACCCGGTATTCGCAGAGCCTGATCCGGGAGTCCAACTACTACGATGCCTTTGGCCAGCTCGTCTATCGCGACCGCCAAAGGCTGCCCAGCTCCCCTGGCTTTAGCTTGTGGAGCGCCGGGGTCGCCGCGGTCGGCGACAATTCCTATTTCGGTATGACCGCCCCGCTCGACGGGCACCGCTTCCGCTTTGAGGTACGACCGTACATAGGCCGCTACAATTTCACCGCCGTGACCGCAGACATGCGGGCCTACCGCCGTCTCAAGCCCGTTTCCCTGGCGGCCCGCGTCATGCACTACGGGCGCTACGGGGTGGAAGGCCGGAACCTGTTCCCGCTGTACCTCGGCAGCCCCTGGTTCGTGCGCGGCTTCAACTCCGATGTCACTAACGACCTCATCGGACAGGGAGTATTGCACGAAGACAATCTGTTTGGGAGCAGCATCCTGATCTCGAACTTCGAATTGCGCATCCCCTTCACCGGTCCCAAGCAGTTGGCGCTGCTGCCGTTGGAGATGTTGGCCACCGACCTGAACTTTTTCATAGATGGTGGCGTAGGCTGGTTCGATTTCGCGCAATTCGACCCACAGAACAACGATTCCGGCTACGCCGGGGTCAAATCCCTGTTCAGCGCGGGCGCTTCCCTGCGCGTGAACCTGTTCGGGGCGCTGGTATTAGAGCCCTACTACGCCGTGCCTTTGGTCAAAAACGGAAGAGGCGCCTTCGGGCTGAACTTCATCCCCGGCTGGTAGGGGGTTCAGTGGTCGGCAGACGGTATCAGGATATCGAGCAACTGGCTGGCAGCTTGTGCTATTTTCGTGCCCGGTCCGAACACAGCGGCGACCCCTTTTTCGTAGAGGAACGCATAATCCTGTGCCGGGACAACGCCCCCCACGACCACGAGGATGTCTTCCCTACCCAGCTTTTTGAGCTCGGCGATGGTTTGTGGCACGAGGGTTTTGTGACCGGCCGCCAGGGAGGATATCCCCAGGATATGCACGTCGTTTTCGGCAGCCTGCCGGGCTGCTTCTGCCGGGGTCTGGAACAGCGGGCCGATGTCCACGTCGAAGCCCAGGTCGGCAAAGCTGGTAGCGATGACTTTCGCGCCCCGGTCGTGGCCGTCTTGTCCTAACTTGGCGATCAAGATGCGGGGGCGGCGGCCTTCCAGGCGTTCAAATGCGTCGGCTTTGGCCTGAGCGGCTTTGAAATCTTCGTCTTCTTGCGACATCTCGCCTGCATAGACGCCCGAAACCGAGCGGATGACCGGGGTAAAGCGACCAAACGCGCGCTCCAGGGCATCGGAAACCTCGCCCAGGGTGGCGCGTAGGCGGGCACAGGGCAGCGCCAACTCCAGAAGGTTGCCATCGCCGTTTTTTGCGGCTTGGTACAATGCCTCCAGGGCGGCTTGCACTGCCGCTTCATCGCGTCCGCTGCGGAGAGCGTGCAGGCGCTGGATTTGCGCGTCGCGCACGGCGGTATTGTCCACCTCGAGGATCTCTATCGGAGCTTCTTCACGAGGTTGGAAAATATTGATCCCCACGATAAAGTCTTTGCCCCCGTCAATGCGGGCCTGCCGACGGGCAGCTGCTTCCTCGATGCGGAGCTTGGGGAGCCCCTGCTCGATGGCACGCGCCATGCCGCCTAACTCCTCCACTTCCCGGATGAGCTGCCAGGCCCGCTCTGCCAGACTGGCCGTGAGGGACTCGACGTAGTAGGAGCCGCCCCAGGGGTCTATGGCGCGGGTGATATCGGTCTCTTTTTGGAGGAACAACTGGGTGTCGCGGGCGATTTTTGCCGAAAAATCAGTGGGTAGGGCGATGGCTTCGTCCAGGGAGTTGGTGTGGAGCGACTGCGTGCCCCCTAATACCGCCGCGAGCGCTTCCACCGTAGTGCGGGCGACGTTGTTGAAGGGGTCTTGGGCGGTGAGGCTCCAGCCCGAGGTCTGGCAGTGCGTGCGCAAGGCCATGGACTTTGGGTCTTTGGGCCCAAAATCGCGCACCAGCTGCGCCCACAGCATGCGTGCAGCCCGCATCTTGGCAAT
>JBEGMH010000264.1:0-13771 GCA_041183125.1 Bacteroidota bacterium
TTTCAGGTGGGCAAGCCCTACATGCTCCTGTCCAAGGATTTGAAAAAAGGGCTGGACCATTTGATCTACGAGCCCTCCCTCTACGAATACTACGTCTTCCACCTACGCGATTCCCAGTATATCGAGCATGTAAAAAGGCCGGTCGTCACCCAGTCCCATGTGGTACAAGGCGAGATACAGTCCACGCTCTGGGAGGCGATGTCGTCCAACGGGGCCAGTCCTTCGCTCATCGCCAAGTTGGAAGACGCCCTGCAGTGGTCCATTGACTTCCACCATTTGCAGCAGGGGGATCAGTTCCGGGCGCTCTACGACCAACACTTTGTCGAAGGGCAAAAAGTAGATCCCGGGCGGGTACACGCTGCTGAATACAAAACCGGCGATAAAACGCACTACGCAGTCTACTACGACCACGGCGACAAGTCCGGCTACTACGACCTGGAGGGCCGGCCGATGAATAAAGGCTTCCTCAAAGCCCCTCTCAAGTTTTCCCGGATTTCCTCTCATTTCAACATGAGCCGCATGCACCCTATCCTGAAGCGGGTGCGCCCGCATTTCGGCACGGATTACGCAGCGCCCTACGGCACGCCCATCTTAGCGGTGGGCGACGGCGAAGTGATCGAAGCGGGCTACAAAGGCGGAAACGGCAACTACGTCAAGATACGGCACAACAAGAAATTCACGACCCAATACCTGCACATGCAGGGCTTCGCCCGCGGCGTCCGCCGGGGGGTTCGGGTACAGCAAGGACAGGTCATCGGGTATGTGGGCTCTACGGGCCTGGCTACGGGGCCGCACGTCTGTTTCCGCTTCTGGATGAACGACAAGCAAGTCAACCATTTAAGGCTGAGCTTCCCGCCGCCTGCCCCGCTGCCCAAGGCGGAGTTGCCCGCGTTCTATGCGCACCGGGATTCGGTGTTGGCCCAACTCAAGCATACTGCGGTGGCCGCTGCACCGCCGTCGTCGGCTAACAAAAGTACGACTAGCCCCTGACCTTCTCAGTTCCAACTGATTTGCTCGGGGATATTGGCGATGACTTCAAAGGTGTTGCCTTTATGGTGCATGGCTTGCTGCCACAAGCGTTCGGGTGCTGTTTTGAAGAGGTAGTTCGCGTCCATCTCGGCATGGATCCAGGAGCCCTGGGAATATTCTTCTTCGAGTTGGCCCTCTCCCCAGCCGGCATACCCCAGGAAGAACCGGATGCTACCGGGGTGGACCAACTCCTGGGAGACCAGAAATTTCAACTGCTGGAAATCCCCTCCCCAATAGACTCCTTCGGCTACTTTTACGCTGTCGCTCAGCAGGTCGCGGATGGTGTGGAGGTAGTGCAGGGTATCCGTTTGCACGGGCCCTCCCCACATTACCCCTGCCGAAAACGCAGGGAAGTCTTCTACCAGTTCGTCAATTTGCACGGCTAATGGGCGGTTCATGACGAAACCGACGCTCCCCCCTTTTTCATGCTCGCACAACAAGACCGCTGTGCGCTTGAAGTTTGGGTCCAGCATATAAGGCTCAGCCAAGAGGATACCCCCTGCCGAAATAGTGTGGTTCTTCATACGCATTGATATAGGTGTCCCTGACCGATAGCGGGCTTAGGCATCCATTGTGCTCGTAGGGAAGCGGCGGTCTATTTTTTTGAACAAGCCCTGCAGTACTTTTCCCGTACCACCGACCTCTATGATTTCCGTGACGCCATCTTCTATCATGTTGCGCATCGTCTGCGTCCATCGAACAGGGGCGGTCAACTGCGCGATGAGGTTGGCTTTGATGGCCTCCGGGTCGGTCTCCGGGCGGGCGTGCACGTTTTGGTAAATCGGGCAGGAAGGGCGGTTCAGCGCGGTCTGGGCAATCGCCTCGGCCAATTCGTCCTGTGCCGGCTGCATAAACGGCGAGTGAAAAGCGCCTCCTACGGCGAGGACAACCGCCTTTAATGCCCCGGCTTCTTCAGCGCGTTGCACGGCCAGGGCAACCCCTTTGACAGAGCCCGATACGACGAGCTGCCCGGGGCAGTTGTAATTGGCCGGGGTCACGACTTCGTCGGTGATGTCGCGGCATATTTTTTCTACTACTTCATCTTCTAATCCCAAGATAGCGGCCATGGTACTCGGCGCCCGTTCGCATGCTTTTTGCATGGCGGAGGCCCGTTTCGATACCAGCAGCAAGCCGTCCTCAAACGACATCGCCCGGGCGGCCACTAAAGCGGAGAACTCTCCGAGCGAATGGCCGGCCACCGCTTCCGGCTGGAAGGCCTCGCCCGCCATCATCGCCTTGATGACGGAATGGAGGAACAAAGCCGGCTGCGTTACTTTAGTCTGCTTCAGCTCTTCTGCGGTACCCTCAAACATGATATCCGTGATTCGAAAGCCCAGCAGCTCGTTGGCACGCTCGAAATAGGTCCTGGCTACTTCCGATTGCTCGTACATGTCTTTGCCCATTCCTTCGAATTGAGCACCCTGGCCGGGAAATACATACCCTTTCATGTGATCTTGTTTTTTCTACGGCAAAAATACGCATATTCCAGGGATTCCGCTTTCTGCCGCGAGTAAGTTTTCGTCGGCAATAATGGTTCATCCACTGCCTGAGAGCCTGCTTTTTTCCGAAATTGCCCCCCGACCCCTGATTCTTTTGTACCTTGAGGGCAATAACGGTGTGTTTATGGTGCAGTACAACCGCAAGCAGGCATCCCCTTTCCTGGAATTTGCTTTGTCAACGTCCGGGGCCCTGCATATACTGTTTTGGCTGATGGTGCTCATCATCCTCACCATCCTGGAAGGTACGCGCTATGGTTTTCTGTTTACGCTCAGCAACGAGGTCATCAACACCCTGTTCTACTGCATCATCGTCTATGTGAACCTGTTTTACCTGTTCCCCCATTATTTCAACAAAAAACAGTTCCTGTCGTACGCTGCCCTGCTCATCCTGGCCTCTTTAATCCTAACCCCCTTAAAAATGCTTGTCTTTTATTTCAAGTTTGAAGGTAAGCCGGAAGCGCAGCAACTGCTGTTAGCCAACCAGTTTGGCTATTTTTTGACCTTGTTCATCGTCTCCTGCTTGTCCACTACGGGAAAAATCGTCACCGACTGGATTACCCATATTCGGGATCGGCAGGACCTCGAGACCCAGAATATGCAGTCTGAACTCCGGTTTCTCAAATCGCAGATAAACCCCCATTTTTTGTTCAACACCCTCAACAGCCTGTATGCGCTGACCCTCAAGAAGTCTGACTTAGCCCCGGAGATCGTGCTGAAACTCTCCGAGATGATGCGCTACATGCTGTACGAGTGCAACGAAAAACGGGTGCTGCTCTCCAAGGAAATCAACTACTTACAACACTACATAGACCTGGAACGCATCCGGCAGGGCAAACAGGCGCAGATCACCTTCGAAGTATCGGGGGATGTTCAGGACCTCAGCATCGCGCCGCTCCTGTTTATCCCTTTTTTAGAAAACAGTTTCAAACACGGTATCCAAAGCACGCTTTCCCAGGGTGGATATGTGCGCATTGCTATGCGCATCAAAGGCAAACAGCTCCACTTCCACGTCGAAAACAGCAAGCCCGGCACATTGCCGGCCCGCGACCCCAACCGCCCCAGCGGGGGGATTGGGCTGGTCAACGTCCACCGACGCCTAAACCTGCTCTACCCAAACCGCTACGACCTCAAAATTGACGACACCCCACACAGCTATGCCGTAGAACTCATTCTTGAACTGGACTAAATATTCATTAAATTCCCTTTTATGATCAACGTAATCATCGTAGATGACGAACCGCTCGCCCAGGATGTCCTGGAAACGTATATAGAAAAAATACCCGAGTTGCACTTGTCCGGAAAGTGTAGCAATGCACTGGAAGCCAATGAGTTGTTAAAAAAAGAAAGCATTGACCTCATGTTCCTGGACATACAGATGCCGCAGCTTACCGGGATTGACTTCCTCAAAACGTTGAGCAAGCCCCCTCTGGTGGTCTTTACCACCGCCTACCCGAATTACGCCGTCGAAGGCTTTGAGCTCAACGCCCTCGACTACCTCCTCAAACCGATTTCCCTGGAACGCTTCATGAAATCGGTCAACAAAGCTGCCGAACAATTGGAACGACAGCGCAAAAGCCGACCCGCCCCGTCGGGCAGTGCAGAGGAAGGAACCCAGGAGGCCATTGATTTCCTCTTCGTCAAAGCGGATAAGAAACTCGTAAAAGTCAACTTTCACGAAATCATCTATATCGAAGGGCTGAAAGACTATGTCATTATCCGCATGGACAGCCAGCGCGTGATCACCCTGCAAACGATGAAGAGCCTGGAAGACAAACTACCTGCGCAGAAGTTTATGCGCATCCACCGCTCTTATATTGTCAACGTGGATAAAATAAACGCCATCATCGGCAACATGGTGGAAATATTGGAGAAAGGACAGCCCAAACACCTTCCCATCGGCAAGAACTACCGCGACGAACTGCTCGATATTGTCAATAAAAACAGGTTGTAGCAAAAAGTACGATTCCTTTAAATGCATAAAAAGGCCGGTTTTGCTTCGCAAAACCGGCCTTTTTATGCGTGTAAGAGAGAGGATATACTGGCCAGGAGCGGTCAATGCTGCACCTCAAATTTGCGGGAGATCATCTGCCCATCTGCCTGGATGCGTACGAAGTACATGCCCGGCATCCAGTCCCTGACCGGTACGGCATACTGCTGCACGGCGATTTCACCGGAATCGAAGAGCATCTGCCCGGCGAGGTTGAACACCTGGATTTTTTCCATGGGGCGCTGTCCCGGGAGGTAGAGCTGAACATAATCCGTACCCGGGTTGGGGAACAGCAGGAGCAACTTTTCCAACGGCTTGGGACCTTGTTCTGTCGCGGCATCCTCGCGGGTACGCACATTCAGGTGGAAAGGAGCTACCCGGATAGCGTAGGACTGACCAGCGCCGTTTACGGCGGTTGCCCAACCCCCTTCGATGGGGATTTGTATATTGCCGTCGGAGTCTGGCGGGGCTACCCCGATGATATCCACGGTCACGACCACTTTGCTACGGCCTATCTTTCCGTATCCTACGGCCGGGTCGCCGTTGGTGCGGCTGAACCCGGCTTCCAACTTGCCTTCCCCGTTGTTGCGGTGCATCGTCATGACCGGCGCATTGTACGTCAGCCAGCTGTTGTCCGTAAACTCGATGTTAGAGGCCTGCGGGTCAAAAAACAGGGGGTTGAAGTTCAACTCAAACGAAAACCCGTGCAGATCAGTGACGGGATGCTCTTCATCGCCAATGAGCAGGTCCAGGGACACTTCCTGGCCCGGCTCCACAAAAATATCCCCTTCCAAGCGGATTTCGTGCTCGGAAACGGGGAGTTGCATCGGCACCAAATTGCGTGTACGACCGTAGAAACGGGCGATAGCCACGGTGTCGAGTGCGGTGATGAACCCGTCGCCGTCGCTATCCAGGTATTTGATTTCCGGCAGCTCGCCGAAGATTTCGTCTTTCCATCCCTTTCCAGATTGCGCGTACCATACTTCTTGGTTGGCATCGGGTCGCGGGGCACCCGTCTCGCCGAGGTACTGGCCGATGGAGAGCATGTCCTGCATATTGACCATTCCGTCGCGGTTAGCGTCGCCTACCCAGATACAATCGTCCACGCACATAGACTTGCCATCGCCGAAGGGAAGGATATCCATTTCGACCTTGACACTTTTCTGGTAGCGGCAGGGCTTGGAGCCCAGGCCCGCCAGGCAGTACGACACTTCGAACGCGTCGAACCCCGTACTGTTGGGGTTGGGTACGTACAACAGCACGTTGGCCCCCCGTATCCGGGCGGCGTTGATCAACGTATCTACTGTGCCCGGCAAATAGAGCAGGTTGCCCAGCCTGGCTTTTTGTGCGATATTGAACTTAAACCCGCTGATGGGTACATCGTAGCTGAGTACCAATGGCGTGTTTACCAACGTACTCATGCGGAACTTGGAGAACAGCGGCTCGAAGTTGCTGACCACGATGCGCACGGTGGCCTGCTCGGCCACGCCCTTGCAATCCGGGGCTTGGCTGCGGTAGGTGAACTCATCCACCCCTACAAACCAGGAGGGCGCTTCATACGTCAGCAGGCCCGGGGCTCCATCTACAGGGCGCAACTTACCGTACATCGGCTGGGTATAGCTCACACACCCCGTATTCAGTCCGTGCAAATCATTAGACAACACGTTGATTTCTATCTTCCTACCCGGCGTTACATAGCCTACATCATCGCGGGCAAACACATTTTTCACCACGTCCAATACCGTGATGCGAACGGGCAGGGCGCCCTCCCTGCTCAGGAACAACATCTCGTCGGAGCCTACAAAACCCGGCGGGGGCGTGTACAGCGGAATATCGCGCTTGAGGTTGAGGGTCCCATAGCGCGGATGGTCAAAGAGGGCATACAGACTGGGTACCAGCACATCTATAGCTGCATCGCGCACCGTGAACAGGTGGAGCGTATCGCCCCCCTTGCTCTGTACCCGCCCTACGACCACATTGGCCATCGCTTGGTCACAAGTACCCAGGGAGTCGCAAACCGTATAGGAAATTTGAGAGAAGCCTGAGAAGCCCGCCTTCGGCTTGAACAGAATAGCCGACTGCCCTTCGTTGACGACAGCCTCTCCGTTGTTGACCATCCCGACCCGGGCAATCCCGAGCCCTCCAGAAGAACCGACATCGTTGCGCATGACCGCAAGGGGCACGCCCGGGGAATTGATGGGCACATAAAAGAGGTCAGGCTGTGCTTTGACCTCTGAAACCCGCACCCGGACCATCACCTCCCAAACTTCCTGACAGGTCGCATTGAGGCAGGTGAGCCGTTGGTAACTGAACGTATCCAACCCTACAAACCCAGGGTTGGGCTTATATATCAAGTGGTACATCTTCAACCCGCCCGGCGTGTTGCTGATGGCATTTACAAAAACCTTGCCGTTCCTTGGAGAAACCGTGACGCCCCCGTTCAGCGCCGTTTCGAAGTAGTAGTCGCCCTGCTTGTCCCTGAATGCATCCAGGGTATCTTTGAACACCGATTGCCCGGGCAGCCTAATGGGGCCGACTGCCATAGCAGCGATGATAAACAAAGCGGTTCGTAAGAATATATTCATGGTCTTTTGGATTTGTCGCCCTGTTAGACTACAAGGCATACTTTGCGCCACAAGATACGAATTGCTTTCGAAAATTCAATTTTTTTGCCCGCTGTTTTATGGGTGGCAAAGTATTTTTCGTCCTTTTTTCACAACAGACAAAAGACTGATTCCAAAATGGTTATTAAATATCCAGCGTCAAGGGGACCGCCAGGCTCCGACGACTCCGATGGACTGCGCTTTTTCCTCTAACCAGCCCTCATCCCCATTGGGGAGACGCACCTTGCGCCAGGTACCCGAGCGGTCTAAAATAGATACTTTGGCTCCCTCGTGTACCTTGCGCAGCTCCGGGCTGAGCGTATCGGGGGCAGTCAGCAGGGACAACTCCCGGGCGAGGACGACCGCCTCTTTGCGCCCCTGTTCCCGGATATGCCCCACTATGCCGAATGCGGTAGCCAGGACACCGATTATCCACGCAGTGCCCATACCGATTTTCCAAAAGCCCGGACGGAGCGGCCCCGCCGACAACCTCCCGGCAGACCAGCAGGCAGTCCCGGCCCAGAGCAGAACCAGGCCTATCCACAGCCAGTACGACGAAGCGAGTAGCCTCTGCGGGTTCGTTAGCCCTGCGAGCCAGCGATAGCCCTCCTCTTCTGCAACCACAGGGTCTTCCAAAGCAGCGCGGACGGAGGCCAGGTTTGCCTCCGTAGCGGGGTCGCCGGGTTTTATGCGCAGGGCATTTTCGTATGCCAACACCGCTTTGCCCTTTTCCCCTGTTTGCACATAGCAGTTGCCGAGGTTGTACCAAAGGGCTTCCGAGTGATAGCCCTCTTTCAGCAGTCCTTCGTAGTGCTGTGCGGCCTTCCCGTACGCTTTTTCCCGGTACGCTGCCCCCGCCCGCACCCAGTCGGCAGGTGCCGCTGCCCGTGCGAAGACCAGACAAAAGAAGGCTATCGCCAGTGTCGAGTGTTTTTTTTGCATGCGTTCTTGTTCCTGGTAAACGATGTCTGAAAACGCGAAAAAGTGGGTATCAGTTTTCCTGCATCACGATAAAAATATCCTCCCGCTTCAGTGGCCTACCCTCTTTTATATAGCGGAAACCCTTCAATCGCAGTGCATTGTGATCTGCTTTCCCCATGGGCGTCAGCTTGGAATCCGGCTCGGTCAGAAAGGTGATCCGCTTGACCTCGTTGTCCTTCATACGGATAATCATCTCACTGCAGGCGGTCTGGTTGACCCCCACGTAGGCACCGGCATCGTCTTTGGCATAGTAAATGACTTCTGCGTTTCCCGAAGCATCCATGCGCTGCAGGGCCTCCTCTTCGAAGTAGGCCAAGACTTCCCGGCCTTTGATCTGGTTGAAGAACACCCCGTCGGAGAGTACCGTGATAAAGGCATTCCCGCGGAGCCGTATCCGGTGTATTTGGTTGTCTTTTAGGTATAAAAAGATAGTGTCTGCCGTAAACTGGCTCGTATCCGCCCAGATCACCGGGCTCCCGCTGAGTACGAACAAGGAATCGCTTTCCCGATAGAGCATCGTGTCACAAATAGCCTGAAAATCGCTTTTGAACATGCGTACCTGTCCGTAAGCCCACATGCGCCTTGAGGTATCCTGCGACAAGCTGTCGGCCTGGGGCCGGAAGGAGACCAGCGTATCGGACGACAGGAAGAGCGAGTCCCCGTCGAGCACATTGATCAGTTCCGGCCGGCCCATGGCACCGCCAAAGGCTTTGAACGAGTCCCGTGGCTTATCGTAGTCGGCAGCGCTGCAGTAGATGGCGTAGTTCGAGGTGGTATCCTGCCACACTACGTTCCCCCTGACCTTTCCCAGGCCGGTATCGTCGTCAAAATCCACAGAATCGGCTTGCAGGATCTGGGGAGGGTCGGCGATGACGGAGCGCCCCCGCGTGGAGTATGTTTTTGTTTTTTCATTGTACTGGATCTCCTCCGACTGGATGTCTTGGGCACCTTCGCGATAGCGGGCATTGCCTTTCAGGAAGACCTGGTCCCCCAGGTCGTCGTAGCGGATGAAATCTGCTTTGGCCAATCGCAGGCTGTCTTCTACCAGGGCGTTGCCTTTGAGTTCGTAGATTTTGGTGTGGTGGTTGTAAAAAATCGTGTCGGCGACAGCTTGTTGGTCTGCTTTGCGATACTGGGCATTTTTGGAGAACTCGGCTACATCGGCGTTGGTATCGTAGAACCCGCTTTCACAATAGATGCGGCTGCTGTCTGTATTCAGCACCGTAGGCCCTATGAAGAACACTTTTTTGTTCGGTATCTGGTACCGCAGCGTATCGGCCTTGAGGGAGAAACGAGGGTCGTTGACCTCCACGCTGTCGCTGAAATAGGCCTCGCGTTCTTTGGCGTAATAAAAGCCCCTGATACTGGTCAGTTGCAGGGAGTCGCTGGCCAGGGTAGCCCCGGTGGAATAGCGGGCTACGCGGGTGTTGAGGTCGTACTCGAGCGCGTCGGTGAACAGTTTCTGGTCCAGGTTCAGGAGGATGACGTTCCCGTCGAGGTATGCGATGCGGGAGATGCCGTCGTACGTGAGGCGGTCGGAAAAAACGCTCAGCGAGTCGCCCTGTTGGATAACGACATTTCCATTGGCATAGACCTGAGTACCGTTTTCAATGATGGCGCTGTCGCAGTACATGAACACATCGCCCTGGCGGAGCTCTACTTTTTCGTATAGCTTTTGGAAACGGGCGCTATCCCCCTGCAGGATGATCAATTCTTTGGAGTGGATGACCTTTACCCGCTGGCCGGCTTTGGCATCTCCGGGGGCAGTGGTTTGGGCGACCATGGCTTGGGCCCAAAACACGAACAAACCGAACAACCACGCTAAAGAACGGATGGTTTGCCATTTTTTCCTTTGCGACAAAGGGCTGTTGCGGCCGACGCTCAAACAAACGGGCATTTTTTGCATATACTTGGCAAGCACGGGCTTTTTGCAAAACGGTTTATGAAAAAAGGGCTGGTTTTGCTGGCCGCAAACCTACGAAATTAATCCGTGTTTTGGAGCAGTAGCCCGGCGGCTTCCTCGCCGACCAGGGTTCCTATGGCGACGCCCATCCCGCCCATGCGCACCGCTACGGTCAGGTGTGGCGTCAGGTGGCGCACGATGGGGGACTTGATGGCCCCGACGCCCATGATCCCGCTCCACCAGCGGGCGATTTCGACGGGTTGCCCGGGCAGGATCACCTCGTGCAGCAAGCGCAGCAACGCCTGCTGTATGCCTGGGGTAACGCCGAACGCATCCGTTTGTTCCTCGGCGAGGGCGGTATTGCGGGCACCGCCTAACAGGATGCGCTGGTCTATGTTCCGGAAGTAGCAATAGCCTTTGTCGTAGTGGAAGCTGCCTTCGAGGCGCAGCCCGGGGATGGGCTCGGTGATCAATACCTGGTTGCGGGCCGGCTCGACCTCTAATTCGGGGAGCAGGCGGCGGGCCATGCCATTGGTGGCTACCAGCACCTGTTCAAAAAACAGGTCGCCGGCCGGGCATTGCAACCAAACGCCCTTTTCGTCGGGTACCACGGCGTCCACCTGGATACCGTTCAGCACCTCTACGCCCTTAGCGCGGGCCAGGTCGAGCAGGGCGCGCATCATCTCGCCGGTATGGATCTGCCCCTCCCCGGTATTTTTGAGGAGATGGCTGACCCCTGCGAAGCCCAAGTGCGGCAGGTGGCTGTCGGCTAATTGATAGGTAGCGTCCAGGCCGGTAATCGCGCGCAGTTGCGCATTGAATTCCGGCAACGCTGCCCGGCAGTCCTGATAGACGGTTTCCTCGTCCGGTCGAAAAAGCTCGAATCCGCCCAAGGGCTCATAGCGTATGCGGGCGTCGCCCAATTTTTCCCGCAGCCGCTGAAGGCCCCGGTAGCGGCGTTCGACCAGTGCCCAGAGCTCGGGTTCCCCCATGTGCTGCCGGTCGTCTAAGAGTTCCGATAGGCTGCCGAAGCAGGCGAAGCCGGCGTTGCGCGTGCTCGCGCCGGTGGGGAGGGCGCCCCGTTCCAGGACCAGGACGGGCAGCTCAGGGCGTTCCGTTTTGATTTGGATGGCTGCGCTCAGCCCCACGATACCGCTGCCCAATACCGCTACGGGATAGCGCTGCAAGAAACTTTGGAGCTCCCAATAGCTCCAGGGAGAAGTGATATGGGTGTGCATACGTCAAACTTGGTCAGCAAGAAAAAATCGGGCTCCGGCCTCGAAGTGGGAGCACTCCTTTCCATGAAATGCTGGATTCTCTAAATTCTGCTCTAAATTTACGGGAAAAAACGCACGAAAAATGATTCAGCGAATCCAAACTATCTTTTTGTTGTTGGCGGCAGGGTTTTTCGGGGGCACGGCCCTGCTCCCGCTCATGCGCAGCTCGGAACCTATACCGACTTCCCGTTATTTCTCGGACGGCGTCTTCCAGGCCGGCGACCATCCCTTGCTCTTTGCGGTAACCGCATTGGGTGCGGTATTGGCCCTGGTCGCCGTTTTTTTGTACAGGAATCGGCCCTTGCAGATACGGCTGGCCCTGTTTTCTGCCCTGGCTGTCCTCTTGGCAGCCGTAGTGATGGCGGTGTTCTTTTTTCAGGACCAGAAGAGCAGTGCGGAATGGCGGCCGCTCCAACACAGCCTGGGCGCTTACCTGGCCATTCCGGGGATGGTTTCCGCTTTGTTGGCCCGGTATTTCATCCGCAAAGACGAAAAGCTGGTGCGCTCCATGGACCGGCTCCGTTGAGGTGGGGGTAAACGAAAGAGCCCATTGCGGGAATCCGCAATGGGCTCTTATCTTCGAAGAACGCGCAAGGCTTATACCTTGGGCTTCTTTTTGGTCGAGTAGTTGATTTTGAGCTGGTTTGCTTTGCGCAACTCCGTTTTGATATCCTGGACGATACCCATGGTCGCCTGCCCGTCCACGCGGAGGGAGGAGGTGATCTTAGGGCGCTGTGCCTCCGGGACTTTCACTCGGAAGCGCTCCAGAAACAGCGGGATTTCATACGGTTCAGCGAACTTGTCGCCCAACTGCATACGCGGTTTGGTGCCGTACACTGCCTGATATTGATCGAGGGGGCGTCCGACGTAAATCGTATTTACGAGGGACTTTTCTTCGAGTTTCGTCAATTCTGTGCCGAAAGGAGTGATGACGCGCACTTTGAGTTCAGAGTCGCGCAACTTAGTCACTACCATGAAGAAGAAGAGCAACATGAAGACGATATCCGGCAAGGAGGCAGTACTGATAGCGGGAGTACCCCTGCCCCGTTTTTTTACAAATTTTGACATGTTCTGTTTTTTTCCCGCTGGTTAGGCGGATGTAAACAAATACTGATTTAAGTTGATATAGCCGGCATTAATTCTCTTCCCCGAAGTTTGTCGGTTCCGCCTCAGAAAGCACCATGGGAACTTCGTCCTTGATTGCTTTTTTCCATGCGGTAGGTAGTTCTTCGCTGTACGGCACCCCATATTTACGGCGCGCCAACTCATCCCAAAGTTCATTATAGGCACCTTTGAGTTCGTTGTACACGGCGATATACGTTTCGTAATGCGTACCCCGGTCATTTTTCAGCATAATCAGGGCCTTGCTGGGCCTTTCGGAGTAGTCTTCACGCGCGGTGGGGTTGGCGATGAACTCTTTGGCGTTCATCCTGAGCTCCTCGATACGCATGGGCTCTCCTCTGACCAACAACTGGTTCTGTGCGTTGACCAGCACAGAATATACGTTGCGCGTCTTCAACTTGGTGATATCGGGTTCTTCTTCCGACCACGGCGGAAGCTTAACCGTAATCCCTGCATCTTCTACGAGCGACGTGGTCACCAGGAAGAAGATGAGTAGGAGGAACGCGATGTCTGCCATAGAACCCGCGTTGATTTCGTTGGTTACCAGGCTTCTGGCTTTAGACTTGGACATAGTCGGATTTATTTAAGCGCGTTTCTAATCTCACCCGCTACCAGGATCACAAAAGCAGCCAGGATCATGAGCAACATGCTCGTATTGCCCGCTTTGATGAACTTCAAGATCCCGGGCGTAATCCCCCCTACTTTCTCCATAGTAGCAGCGACAGCCCCCGTGGCTTCCCCGCTGGCCGTGGCGTACAGAACAAAGAAAGCAGCGACAATGACACCTGTTCCGATGATACCTTTGATGGATTGGCGGAAGTGGGTTGCTACTTGGTAGACACCGAAGAAAACCAGTGCGCCGATTGCCACGAAGGTCATAACAATTGCGCCGACCAGCCCGAAGTCGAAGATGTGCGTCCCGTAGCTATCTTGCTTAGACAACTGGGAAAACTCTTCGAGCCCGGCAAAAACGCTGACCATGAAGATCACACACACGACTAAGCCGACCGCCAGCGCTATCCGCTGGCCATGAGCAGCCATTATTTGATATAACTTAGTCATAAGGTATTGACGTTATGATATCTGATTGGAAAAGGTAAATTATCCCTTGAACACATTGTTCTCCTGCATGACATCCACCAAAGCGATGGAGGCATCTTCCATCTTGTTGACGATGAAGTCAATTTTGGAGATGATGTAGTTGTAGAACACCTGGAGGATGATGGCCGTGATCAGACCGAAGATCGTCGTCAGAAGGGCTACTTTGATACCGCCGGCAACGACCGTCGGGGACATGTCACCCACTGCTTCAATCTGGTCGAAGGCCTGTACCATACCTACAACCGTTCCAAGGAACCCGAGCATCGGGG
>JBEGMH010000265.1:0-14931 GCA_041183125.1 Bacteroidota bacterium
AAAACGGCTATCCTCGACGTATCCTTCACCGCACACATGCCCGATACCCTTGAAATGCCCTATCGCCCCCGCATCCTTGGGGCAGGGGACCCCGTAGAGGGCAAACCCTCGTACCGGCTCGGAGGGGTGAGCTGCCTGGCCGGTGATTTTATGGAATGCTACGCCTTTGATCAACCCCTGGAACCGGGCGACCGAATCGTGTTCATGGATATGATGCACTATACCATGGTCAAAACGACGATGTTCAACGGGGTCAAACACCCCGATATCTGCATCTGGAGAGAAAGCGGCGAACTGGAAGTCGTACGGCAATTTACATTCGAGGATTTTAAACGCCGCCTTTCCTGATGACGGCCAAAGAGGGCTTCCACCTCCTGCTTGCCGAACTGACGGCGTGCTACGGGGATGCCGCCGAGGCGCGCTCCGTAGCACGCTTCTTATTCGAAGATGGGCTCAATATCCGCTACCCACTCCTGAAAGGGGAGCTGGAACCTGCCGAACAACAATACCTGGCCATGTCCCGGGAGCGCTTGCTGAAAGGGGAACCCATTCAGTACGTCACCGGGTACGCCTGGTTTTATGGCGATCGGTTCTTGGTTTCCCCCGCTGTGCTGATCCCCCGTCCGGAAACGGAGGAGTTAGTGGAATGGGTGCTGCAATGGCTGAAACGGGAGGGCGAAAAGGAAGCTACCCCCCGCGTGCTCGACGTAGGCACCGGCTCAGGGTGTATCGCTATCGAAATCAAGAAACGCCATCCCGCCTCAGACGTCAGCGCGTTGGATATCCAGCCAGACGCTTTGGCCCTTGCCCGCAAGAATGCCGCCCTGTTCGGTGTCGAGGTTGTGTTTCACGAGGAGGATATCCTGGATGCCTCCTCCCAGGATAAACTGCCTTCTTTTGATGTGCTGGTGAGCAACCCGCCCTACGTACTGGAGGCAGAGCGCCCGCAAATGGCAGTACAGGTCAGGGACTTTGAACCGGGTATCGCCCTTTTTGTGCCCGATGAGGACCCGCTGCGTTTCTACAAAGCACTCGGGGCACTGGCAGTCCGGAAACTGGCTAAAGGCGGAGCGCTTTTTGCGGAATGCCACTACCTGAAATGCGGGGACGTAGCCGCCTTATGGGAGAGCATGGGGCTGACAGCAATCGAAATCCGCCGCGATGGGTATGGCCATGAGCGCATGGTAAAGGCTATTGCCCCCCTTTGACCGGATATTTTTTCGCGTAGTGGTCGAGCAGCGCTATCAAATAGCTGTTTAGGTTTTGAATGGCCAGGGGAATGTTCCATTTCGACCGGTCGCGCGGTTCTACTTTGTTGGAGATGGCGCGTACGGCGTTGAACGATAGCCCGTGCGTGAGGCAATAAAAGAAGAAGGCCGCGCTTTCCATCGTCTCTACGTCCGGGGCATACCAGTGCTCCATTTGGGCAATGGTATGCTCGCTGCCGCTTACCCGGTTGACGCTGACTCCTTTTGCCCGGGGTAAATCCGGCAGTAGGTTCAGGTTTTTTTCCTCGTTGTACAGCCATCCGTCCTGGAAGACGTCCGTATTGGGGGGGAGCAGTCCCATCGAAAAAGCCGGTGTGAACCGCCCGTCTTTCTCTTCCACGCCCAAATCGCCAAAGGTGTCGGATGCAATCTGGACAACGCTCCCTATCGGGTATTTATCGGTGTTGTACGCGCCGGCTATGCCCGCGTGGATCAAATGGTCGGGTATACCCCTGCCACAGGCGCGCTCAAGTCCGTATAAAGTGTGCACCTGTCCGGGCGAGCTGATGAAGGTGCTGATCTGCAGCCCCCCTTTCACGAAGACCGTTTCGGCTAAGGGCTCGAAGTGGCGGCCCACATACTGCAGGGTAGGGCTGATTTCCTGTTCGGTAGCGGCGAAGATTAGAAGGTGCATCATGGTTGAAAAGTAATGCCCGTCGCCCACGACCGGCCAAGATAGGCATGTTGGCGAAGGGCGAGGTCAATTCGGAATTTTCGGTGGATGAGATAGCCACTGCTGTACGACCACTGTGGGCCCTCGCTATCTATTCCCGTGCGAAGATAGCATCTTTCCAATATCCGATACTGCATCCCTGCCCGGAAGCTTGGCCCCGATGCTGCTTTGCGAACCTCTGCGGCCAATTGGACAGAGGGGGAAGGTGCGTACCGAAGCCCTACGAGCAGGTGTTCTATCGGGTTGCCGGATATCGCCCCGGTATAGACGATCCCCGTTTGTACCACAGGCGAAATATCCCACTGTACGCCAAGGCCCGGCACGAAACGGCTGCTGCTGCCATACCCGGGTATGGACAGCCGCTGCCCCTCAACGACTATGCCTGCGGTCAAGGACGCACATAGCCGTTTGGCCGCAGCAAACCGAAGGGTCTGCTCTTTGTACGCCTGGACAAGCCCGTACTGCAGGATGGACACCCCCACGGCCAAGCCACTCACCTCGCCCAAAATGCTTACGTTGGACTCTTTGATCCCACTACCTTGAAAATAGCTGCCAGAACTCAGTTGTACCTGCAAGCGGCCTATGTCTGCAAGCCCGGCCGGGTTTCCCCGGGACGCATCTATGCCGCTTACCACACTACTAACCCCCCCAAGGGCAAAAAGCGGTACCTGCCCATATCGGAACGGGTTTGCCTGACCTGGCAGCAGGAAGGGGATGCACGCGAAAAGATTGAACGATATTAAAAAATAGGGGTTCATAATAGTTGGGTTTGGTCTCGTACATAAAAGATAAGCCGTAATATTGTCTTTATTGCTGAACAACGTGCACATGCGCCAAAAAGTTACATTCCAGGATCTAGGGCAATGCCGCTATGAGGATGCCTGGAATTATCAAACTGAACTACACAAAAGTTTGATTGACAGGAAAAAACCTTCTTTTGAAGTAAAAAATACCTCTCTTCCCGAAGGAACACCGGAGCATCATTTGTTATTTGTTGAACACCCTCCCGTCTATACGCTGGGCAAAAGTGGTACCCCCGACCACCTCCTGCTCTCCGAAGAGGAGCTGGGACAGCAAGGATTCGAATTTTTTAAAATCAACCGGGGAGGGGATATCACGTACCACGGCCCAGGCCAGTTGGTGGTCTATCCTATCTTCGATCTGGAATATTTTTTCAGGGATGTACAGCGCTATGTGCGCGGACTCGAGGAAACCATCATACGTACCCTGGCTGACTACGGAATCGTCGCCGCGCGTATGCCCGGCTATACCGGGGTTTGGCTGGATGTGGACAGCGACTCGAGAAAACGGAAAATTTGCGCTATCGGCGTCCATATCAGCCGCTGGGTGACCTTGCATGGACTGGCCTTCAATGTCAATCCCGAATTAGGGCATTTTCACAACATCATCCCCTGTGGCATCCAGGAAACCGATAAAGGGGTCACTTCTTTGTCCATCGAGTTAGGCCGCTGGGTGGATATGGGGGAAGTAAAGGAAAAAGTGCGCGGTAAATTCGCAGAAGTATTTGATTTTGAATACGATAATAGCTGAAATGAAAAAAGATATCCCACAGTTGAAGGTCGAAGATATCGCCGTGGCCATAGCCCCCCGCAACGATCCCCATGAGGAATTGTGGGACGTCTATCTCATCAACCTCAAGGAAGAGCCTATCAAAAATGTACTGGTCACCTCCAATGGATATGGGGAAATGGACGGCGAGGAGGTCAAAACGACTACGCTGCGCTATTTTTTTGAAGAAGTAGAATCCCTGGGATATGTAGTGGTGGAACCGATTCAGTCCAGGTTGTTCCGCATCTCCAACGAATACTGGATCAGCTTTACGCTGAACGATTATATGTTCGACAAATGCTACGTGTTTGTCAACGGGAGTATTGATACGGCACACTTCACCACCATCCCTTTTATCGGTAAAAAAGGGGTCATGATCCGTTGAATATGAACGATAAAGGAAAAAAAACCACCGAGGCTTCCCGCTCTGTAATGACCGAAATGGTCATGCCGAACGACGCCAACCCCATGGGAAACCTCATGGGGGGAAATTTGCTGCGCTGGATGGACATCATCAGTAGTGTCTGCGCAGGTAAACATTGTGAAGCACACGTCGTCACGGTGTCGGTTGACCACGTGTCCTTCAAGCTCCCTATTCACGTGGGGGATATCCTCACGATCGAGGCGACCGCTACCCGCGCTTTCCACACTTCCCTGGAAGTATATGTAGAGGTGTTTGCATCGGACATAAAAGGACACAACCGACGGCTCTGCAACCATGCCTATTACACGTTTGTCGCACTCGACGATGTTCATAAACGGCCTATGCCCATCCCCGATGTAGAGCCGATCAGCGATTCGGAATGCAAGCGGTACGACAGCGCCCCACGCCGCCGGGAAGTCCGCCTGATCCTCGGAGGCCGCATGAAACCGTCAGAAGCCGTGGAACTAAGGGAATTTTTTCGGTCTACAGCCAACGCCTGACTTTGTTTTTCCGTATAATATTTCTTTTTATGCCCAAAAACATATATATATTCGGGATTATTTTTTTAGCCTGGGCGCTCGGTTCGTGCAGCGACCCGTCGGCAACATCTTTTCCCCCCCGCCATGCCATAGGGGCCAAGCCCTCTGAGGATTTTTTCCTGCAGCGCTCGTACCCCGAGTTGACCTTTCCCGTACGGGCGTACATGACCGCTATGCAAGTATCCGAAGCGCAGTCTTCTTTTCTCCGGGGGAATGTGCCTGCAGGGTTTGATGGGAAATGGGAAAATATCGCCCCTTCCAATTTCTCCGGGCGCGTCAATGCCGTCGCCATCCACCCCAAAAACGAAGCTATCCTGTACGCTGGCCTCGCTTCCGGCGGGCTTTTCAAGTCAGTGGATGCCGGCAAAACATGGGTATCCGTATTTGACGACCATGCCTGGCTGGCGATCGGAGCCATCGCCATTGACCCTAACAACCCCGAAGTGGTGTATGTGGGCACAGGAGACCCCAATGTCACGGGCTATCCTTTCCTGGGCAACGGGATTTACAGAAGCACAGACGGGGGGAAAACCTGGCAACACATCGGTTTACAGGAAACGCGGATCATCTCCGCTATCGTCGTCCACCCTGAAAAACCAGAGGTCATCTGGGTGGGTGCACAAGGCCTCCCCCTGGAACGCAACCCCGACCGGGGAGTGTACAAATCAGAGGACGGGGGAAAATCCTGGAAGAAAGTCCTCTACGTGAGCAACCAGGCCGGGGTCTCCGATCTGGTGCTGGATCCTTTCGACCCGAATTATATCTACGCCGCATTCTGGGACCGTATCCGCAACAACCGGGAATCCGTCACATCCGGCCCCGACGGCAGCGTCTATGCCAGTTGGAACGGAGGCAACAACTGGGCTCGTTGCGCCCTGCCCACCGGCCCGAACACCGGGCGCATCGCTCTGGCCACAAGCGGCGTGACCCGGGGCAGGGTGTTCGCCCGTATCGTCGCAAGCGACCAGGAACTGGACAATATCTACCGGAGCGATGACTACGGACGCACCTGGTCCCCGATGATTGACTGGTCCGTGTCGAACCTGACGCGCACCGGCGCACTGGGCAACGCTCAGTTTGGCTGGTATTTCGGGAGTTTCGCCGTTCACCCGGACAACGACTTTGAACTCTATCTCCTGGGCATTGACCTGTGGCGCAGTGGAAACGGGGGAAGGAACTGGGAACTGGCAGCGCCTTCCTGGCGGCAGTACCTCGTCCATGCCGATAAACACGCCCTGGCCTTCGCTAAATCCGGCAAAATGATCCTGGCCACCGATGGCGGATTGTATGAAAAAAAACCGGGCGAGGAGTCCTGGTCTGCCCTGGGCGCATTGCCCGGCCTGCAATACTACCGGGTCGGGTACAACCCCCACGAACCAGACATGTACTATGCCGGCGCTCAGGATCTCGGCACACTGCAAGGGGGGGCCACAGGCCCCTGGAAGCGCCTGTACGACAGCGACGGGTTCAAGACGCTCTTCAATGCAGGGGATCCCCAGGTCGTTTATGTCCAAATCCAGTATGGCCGAAAGTTTGTGAGCCTCAATAAAGGGGCTACCTGGCGCAGTGCCAGCAATGGGGTTTCCATCAACGAACGCACCCACTGGGACACTCCTTTTGAAAGCAGCCCCCACGGCATAAACACGATGTACACGGCAAGTTATCGGGTGTTCAAAAGTAAAGGCACCGTAATCCCGCAGTGGTCGCCCATCAGCCCGGACCTGACCGATGGCAATATCTACGGAAATGCTTTCCACACCGTTTCGGCCATCTCGGATGCTCCGAAGGACTCAAACTTGGTCTATGCGGGTACTACAGACGGCAACGTATGGCGCTATACCGGCAGTGGGTCGCTTTGGGTACCGATTCAGTCCGGGTTGCCCAACCGCTACGTCACTTCCATCCATGCGTCGCCGGAGTGGGCAGACCATGTATTCGTGACCTTTTCCGGGTACAAGGATAACGAAAACCTGCCCCACGTGTTCTGGTCTTCTAACAAGGGGGCTAATTGGACGAATATCAGCGGGGATTTGCCGCCCCTGGCCGTGAACGACTTGCTGGTGCTGCCCGGCCATAAGGACTCTATCCTGTTTGCCGCCACGGATGGCGGGGTGTATGCCACTAAAAATAAAGGCGCACAATGGTTTAAACTGGGTAGCTCAATGCCACACATCGCCGTGTACGACCTGATCTGGAACCAAGCGCAAAATAAACTGGTCGCAGGAAGCTACGGCAGGGCTATTTTCACCTATTCAATAGACTATTTCCTGCAGAAAAGCCCGGTAGCCGTCCGCACCCGGGAGAAAAGTAAGCTGGGCATGAGCGTATTCCCCAATCCTGCCAATGAAAAAGCCCAAGTGGCCTGGAATGGGTTTCCGGGCAACCTGGGCTTTTTGTCGTTATTCTCCGCCACCGGCCAACTACAGTGGACAAAGGAAGTGGACCTGACGGCTTCAAATATTGAACTGGATGTATCCCGACTGCCTTCCGGGACGTACTTCCTCGTGCTGCGGGACCGTTCCGGTGGCCGCTCTACTGCTTCGTTTATCCGGCGTTGAATAGGTCGCGGCCGCTTCGGTTGATCAGGGTAGCAGAAGCCTGTTGGGTTCCAAACACAAGCACATCCTGCACGTTCACATGGGCAGGGCGGGAAGCGATGTAGTAAATGGTATCCGCCACATCTGCTGCGGTCAGGGGCTGGAACCCCTCGTATATCTTGGCTGCTTCTGCGTCCCCATCGAAGCGGACCAGGGCAAACTCCGTCTCTTCTACGTGTCCCGGGGCTACTTGGCTGACGCGGATATTGTGCGCATACAAATCCATGCGCAGCCCCTGGGTCAGGGCGTCCACGGCTGCTTTGGTGGCGCAGTACACATTTCCATTGGGATATACGAAGCGCCCGGCGATGGAAGACAGGTTGATGATGTGCCCTGACTTTCGCTGCACCATACCGCGTGCGATTTCCCGTGTGATGTAGAGCAGGCCCTTCAGGTTGGTGTCTATCATTTCCTCCCAGTGCGCTAGTTTGCCTTCCTGGACAGGGGCCAGCCCTTTGGCTTTGCCCGCGTTGTTGATGAGGATATCTACCGCTTGCCACTCTTCAGGGATGGCACTCAGGGCATGGTGTACCGCTTCCACGTCCCGGATATCGAATACCAAAGGCAGGGTAGGGGCTTGGAAATTTTGATGGATTTCCTGACAGAGCGCACTGAGGCGCTCCGATCGCCGACCGGTCAGGATGAGGCGGTGGCCGTTTTGTGCAAACAGCAATGCCGTAGCCCGCCCGATTCCGGAAGTGGCACCGGTAATGAGGACGGTTTTCCCGCTGAACCGATTCTGGGGGACTTGTTGTTCTTTTTTCGCCCGCAGGGTATCCTCTAATTCGGCGATCATGTTTTTCAACTTTTCGATCATATCCCGTTCCACTTGGTTGCTGTCCGGTGTACTGGCAGCCGATGCAGAGGGCAGTTCAGGGGCGTGGAGGCCAAATGCCGTATCGTTTTCAGGCGTTTTGAAATCCGGGTTGCGTGCGATGGCTTGCAAGTAGCATTTTTTAGCTTTGGAATGTTGTTTTTCCCCGTAGTAGATCAACGCCATATCGTAGTAGGCGAACGGGTGTTCCGGCATGATCGCCAGCGTTTTTTCCAGGTATTTGAGCGCTTTTTCTTTCTTTCCCAGCACTTCCAGCGCTAAGAGTGCATATTGGTAATGTGCGTCCACGTGAGCGGGATTGTGCTTACAGGCTTGTTTGAACAGGCGTGCTGCTTCTTCCCTGTCGGGGGAGCTGCGCAAAGCGGTTTTTCCCATCCGGTAGAAAATATCGGGGAACTCGGGGTTGATTTCTGCTATTTTCGCATAATGTGCAAAGGCCATACCATCCCTTCCCTGCAATTCGAGCAATTCCCCCATGAGGAAATTGGCCTGTTCGTCATTGGGGTGTACCTGAAGGAGATGCTGTAATTGCCCGATAGCAGGGTTTAGGTCCTGTGCGTTTTGGGCGAGAAAAAGGGCGTAGTGGTAGCGCAAAGCGGCAGCTTCGGGATGCTGTTGCAGGGCGCTTTCAAAGAAGGCGGCACATGCTTCCCCGGTGCCTGTTTCAGCCAATTGAATACCCTGTTGCAGCAATTCCTCAACGGAGACCGTAGGTTCAGTGGGGGCGTGTTCAGAGAGCGGATCGCTGGCGGCGGGGTTTTCCACAGGGTTCTCCTCGGGTGCGCCCCCATCGGATATCGGCGTAACGAAGGACTCTTCCGGTTCTGCGTTAGAGGGGGCGCCAAGGGGTTCTTCGGGGACGGGAGGTTCTGCTATCGGCAATTCGCTGCCAGGCTCGACAGGGTTGCCTGCCCCGGGAACGTCCTCGGAGAGGATATCGTCCTGCTGAGGTTCGGTATGGGATGGCTCGGGTTCCTCGGAAATGCCCAGCGGGGGAATCGTCAGTTCCGATACCTCTTCCAAAGTAGGGATAAAGGACTCTTTTTGTTCTGGCTCCGGGCTCTCCTCCTCTTTGGTGGGAGCGGGCACATCGTTCCCTTCAAACGGGGGAATAGGGATGCCAATCGCTTCGTCGGGGGAGCCGGCCCGGTAATCTTTCACCTGCTGCCGGAAGAGCGACCATGCTGCCTGATCGTCTAAGAACTGAAACAAAGCCTCGTAGTCGTTAGCGGTGAAATCGTCCAGGTCCAGGTGGGAGGTGTTGCGCAGGAGGCGCAGGAACTCGCTGGCTTCTGCGCTTACCTGCCGCAGGATACGGATATGCTCGTTGAGCGCGTCCTTGTCGAAATCCGTCTCCTGGTCCAGCTTGCGGCGCTGGCTCCTGAGGTCTAAATACTGGTTCTGCCAGTAGTTGATATAGGGGATGATATCCCCGATTTTTTCAAACCGGGTCGGGACAGGGATGGGGGCACCGCTGTTTTCGTCGCGCTGGTACCCGTCAATGACGATGGGCAGGATATCCGCGGAGCGCTGTTGGAGTAGGTTCAGCGCTTCGTTCATGCAAGATACGGAACGCAGGAAATTGTCGCTGATCACCAATAAAATGACGCCATCAAAAGACTGGAGCTGCTGGGAGAGCGGGGCTTCCTGGGTTGTTTTTTTGCAGTAATAATGTTCGATGGCAAAGTTCCCCGGCTTCAATCCCTGGGCGATGGATTCAGCGGTGTGCAGGTTGTCGAGGCAATAGGCAAGTGCAATTTTTTTCATACCATGAGGCGGTTTAGAGGTTGAACGACCGTTAACAATAATTTATTCCCCTAATAGTTCTTGTACGGAACGGGAAAAGTCTTCTTTGAACGCAGCGTAGCCACTTGTGGCCGGACCGGAATAGCCCGTGTGTATTTTCCGCACCCGGTTCGATTTGTCGAGCAGGATCAAGGTGGGGAAAGCCACCACGCTTTCCAGCATGGGGAGGGCTTTGGCCGCTTCTTTTTTATCCGAGGGCCCGGCGTAGAGGATAGGATAGGGGATACCCATGCTCTTTTGATAATCTTTGAGTTGCTGCATGGCCCGGGCTTCGTCTTTGAACCGTTCAAACGCCAGGGCTACCACAGCGAGCTGATCGCTGGGGTTTTCGCGCAGGTATTCCACCAGGAAATCGGACTCGTCGCGGCAGTTGGGGCACCAGGTTCCCATGACTTGCACGATTTTGACCTTTCCCTGGAAAGCGGGATCGTCCAGGGTCACTTCCCTGCCCTCGGGATTCTTGAAACGAAAGGAAAAAGTAGAGAACCCGGGCTTTAGCAGGGTGAGCGCATGTGGGTCGCGCAGGGTAAAGTCGGGGTTTCGCTTCGCTTCCCAGGCGCACTGATAGCGGTGTCCACTGCGAAAACCTCCGATCATGGAGCCATCGTCCAGAATTTTGGCTTCAAACAAGAAGGCGTGGGCCCCGTCGAAAGCAGAGAGGTAGGCTTTGTTGCCCTGCACGGTTCCTTCTAAAAAGCGATAGTCGCCGGTTTCGGTGAGGAAGGTTCCCTCTAAATAGTTGCCTTTTTGGCGAAACTCCCCGATGGCCGGGTAGGGCTTGTCCGTGTCGGTCTCAAAATAGGTCTCCCACTTGCCGCTGATATCCGCAATGGGCTCTTTTTTCAAGGTGGTGAAACGGTGGGCCCGCCCGTGCCGGGCTAAAAAAGGGATGCGGTAGTCGTCGCGCGTGAGGTCCACCCATTCGCCTTCCAGGACGTTCTCAGAAAATACGCCCTTGAGGTAAGCCTGGTATACCGGGAAACGGAACAGGAAAGTATCCTGGCCCGTTGCCGGGTTCCGGCCAAAAGAGATATCGCTCAATAGGATGCGCTCTTCACCATTGCGCAACTCTATGTAAAAACTATCGGGCGTGGCGTATTTGACCTCGAACGTAAAAGGTAGTTCTCCTGCCGTGACTTCTTCAAACTTCAGGTTGACTTTATCCGGTAGGGGCTCCCCTTTGGGGTTGGGAGTGACCGGCACCTGGACAAGCTTGAGCACACCCCTCCAAACGCCCGGGGGAAGGGTGCTGTAGGTGCGTTCCGCTTCTACGCAGCCGCCTACCAGAGCGGATAGCGAACAAGCGATGAAGAGCGTCTTGCAGTGGTGTAATCGCATATTGGTTTTCATGTTTGGTACTGTTTGGCCTGGTTTTGCCGATGCGTCGGCGGTGTCTGACTTTTCCCCCACAAAATAATCATCTTTTGACTTAAAAAGAAAAGGAAGCCCCGCCAAGCTGGGGTTCTCATAGGGATAGGATATAAATTATTGTTTTTTTATTAAAAAATAATACTCATATAAAAAATTCTTGTTAAATAAAAATAAGAAAAGTATCAAAATCAAAATCTACACTGCGTATAAATCCAGCACCTGGTAAAAGATTCTGAAATTTAGTGTTACTTTTGCCTCTCCCTGCCAATGAGTTTATAAAACCCAGGTAGGCCAAGGGGTGCTCATATTATACCGAATAGACTCGCCAAAAGGGGAGGGGCGGAGCAGGTTTTAACCGGCGACGATTCCACTGGAAACGAGTCTAACGCGGTTCAGATAGAAAAAAACGAAAAATGGGTTGGTTCAAACGGTTGAAAGACGGTATCCAGACCGCTACCCGAAACAAGAAAGAAGCGCCCGAGGGCGTCTGGTACAAATGTGAAAAGTGCCGGGAAACCAGCACGATGAAGGAACTGAGGGAAAACGTCTATAAATGCCCGAAGTGCAACTACCACGTCCGCATAGGTTCGATGGACTACTTCGACTTGCTTTTCGACGGACCTTACGAACTTCTGTTCGAAGAACTGCGCGCTAAGGATATCCTTCATTTCACGGACCTAAAACCCTACACCGACCGTCTGAAAGAGGCGTACAAAAAAAATACGGCGACGGACGCTATTACCGTGGCCCACGGAAAGATAAACCGCCGCAACCTGGTCGTCGCCGCCATGGACTTCAGTTTCATCGGCGGGTCTATGGGCTCTGTCATGGGAGAGCGTATCGCAAGGGCCATAGAGTACTGTATCCAAACCCGTAGCCCCCTGTTGATCATATCGCGCTCCGGGGGCGCACGCATGATGGAATCCGCGTACTCCCTGATGCAACTTGCCAAAACTTCCGGCCGGCTCACCCAGTTGGCCAAGGCTAAACTCCCGTATTTCTCCTTGATGACCGACCCTACTACAGGGGGCGTCACAGCGTCGTTCGCCATGTTGGGCGATCTCAACCTGGCAGAGCCTGGGGCATTGATCGGGTTCGCCGGGCCACGCGTGATCAAAGAAACGATCAAGCGCGATCTTCCGGAAGGGTTCCAAACTTCTGAATTTCTACTTGAACATGGTTTCATAGATGTCATCGTAGACCGCAAAGACTTGAGGGATACCCTTTCGGACTTGCTGTACCTTTTCGACGAGACGAAAGTTGCCGCTGAGACCAAGCTGGAGGAGGGCATAGACTAGCACCGCCTGTGTTGCTGCCCATGTGCCCCCCGGAAACCCCTCTGTAAATACGCCCCGGTGATTTGCTATACACCTTATAAATGTAGCAGAATATGGGTCTATTGAAAAAAGTACTGCCTGTGCTGGCTTTGGTTTGCATCGCCATTTTGCCGTCTATGGCGCAAAAACAGTCCGTGAAAAATTCAGAGGGTATGATCGAAAAACGCCTGAAAGAACTCAAGATCGAACTCCCCGCCGCCTCCTCGCCGGTAGCGAATTACGTGAACGCCGTCCGTACGGGGAACTTGCTCTACCTGGCCGGCAAAGGCCCTTTGCAGCCCAACGGGGTGAACGTCACCGGTAAAGTGGGTCAGGACCTCAGCCTGGAACAGGGCTATCAAGCTGCCCGTTTGGTGGGCATCAACCAGTTGGCTGTGCTCAAGGCGGAACTCGGCAGCCTCGACCGGGTCAAGCGCATCGTAAAAGTATTGGGCATGGTCAACTGCGGACCGGATTTCACGGATCATCCCAAGGTGATCAATGGATTCTCCGACCTCATGGTGGAGGTCTTCGGGGAAAAAGGGAAACACGCCCGCTCCGCCGTCGGTATGCCCTCCCTTCCCTCAAATATCGCCGTCGAAATTGAGTTGATCGTCGAAATTGAATAGGCTCGAGGTATCTTTAACCCGCTAACCTCCCTGCATACTATGGTCAAGCGCATCCCGGCCGTCGCTATCGCCCTGGCCCTCTCTTTTTTGTCCACTGCCCAGGAAAAGTGGACCGTCCCCGGCCTACAACAGGAGGTCGAAATCCTGGTGGACCAGTGGGGCATCCCCCATATCTACGCCAAAACGGAAGAAGACCTGTTCTTTGCCCAAGGCTATCACGCTGCCAAAGACCGGCTGTTCCAGTTTGAAATCTGGCGGCGACAAGCTACGGGAACGGTCGCGGAACTCCTCGGGCCCCGCGAACTAAAACGGGATATCGGCAGCCGTTTGTTCCGCTTCCGGGGCGATATGGCAAGGGAACTGCAACACTACCACCCCCGTGGCCAGGCCATCATCACCGCTTTCGTGAACGGCATCAATGCCTATATCCAGAAAACCCGCAACGAGCCGGGCCTCCTTCCAGAAGAGTTCCGCCTGCTCGGCATCACCCCTGGCTTCTGGACACCGGAAGTCGTCGTCTCCCGGCATCAGGGCCTGCTCGGAAACAGCAAGGAGGAACTCTCCATCGCCCGCGCCGTCGCCTTGCTCGGCCCGGAAAAGGTCGTGGAACTCTCCTGGTTCCATCCCAATCACCCGGACTTGTCCATGGATACCCTCATCCACCGGGAATTGTTGGCCAAAGATCTTTTAGAACCCTACAACGCCTTCCGCCGCCCCCTGCAGTTCCGCCCCGAAGACCTGGTAGCCGCTAACCTGCGCAACTCCGGGGAAGCCTACCACGCCCTCGCCCTGGAAGCAGAACAACAATGGGAAGCCGAGCAGCGCATTGGAAAGGAGATTATCGGTAGCAACAACTGGATCGTCTCCGGCAAACACACCCAAAGCGCATACCCGATGTTGGCCAACGATCCGCATAGGGCGCTTTCTGCGCCTTCGCTGCGCTACATGGCCCACCTGGTCGCCCCCGGCTGGAACGTCATCGGTGGGGGAGAGCCGACCATCCCGGGGATTTCCATCGGCCATAACGAGCACGGGGCTTGGGGGTTGACCATCTTCAGCACCGATGCCGAAGACCTCCTCGTATATGAAACCCATCCCGATAACCCCGATCTCTACCGCTACAACGGGAAATGGGAAAAAATGGAGGTCGTCTATGATACCATCTTCGTGAAGGGGGCCGCACCGGAGCGGGTAGCTCTGCGCTACACCCGCCATGGCCCCGTCGTGTTCCAGGATAAAGAAATGAAACGGGCCTGCGCGGTTCGCTGCGGCTGGCTGGAAATCGGCGGTTCCCCCTACCTGGCTTCCCTGCGCATGAACCAATGCAAAACCTGGGAGGAGTTCCGCCAGGCTTGCCAATACAGCCATATCCCCGGGGAAAACATGATCTGGGCCGACAAAACAGGCCAAATCGGCTGGCAGGCAGTGGGTATTACGCCCATCCGCCGCAACTGGAGCGGCCTGGTGCCCGTACCCGGCGATGGCCGTTATGAATGGGATGGCTACCTGCCGATACAGGAACGCCCCCATCTCCTGAACCCGGAAGCGGGCTACCTCGCCACCGCCAACGAGAACGTCACCCCTCCCGGATATCCTTACCCCGAAGCTTTAGGCTACAGTTGGTCAGACCCCTATCGCGGGGACCGCGCCTCCGAATTCCTCAGCTCCGGACGGAAATTCAGCCTCATGGATATGGCCCAACTCCAAACGGATTACTTGTCGCTCGCCGCCCGGCAACTCAGCCCCCTCCTCAAAGGCCTGAAAAGCGATACCCCTATCGTCGAAAAAGCCCGCCTGCTCTTGTTGGGCTGGGACCATCGCCTCGAACGGGAGTCTGCCGCCGCGGCCCTCTACCATGCCTGGGAAAACGCCCTGCGCGACCTGCTCACCGAACGCACCATCCC
>JBEGMH010000266.1:0-5709 GCA_041183125.1 Bacteroidota bacterium
TATTTGCCCCTGTTCCGGCAGACAGGTTGCGGGGAGGGAACGGGGACTATTTTTGAAAAGAACACCTGAACAAATTTTGTATATACTACAATGTGCAAATCATGAAACACATCCGACTCAACACGCCCGTTCCGGGCCCCAAGGCAAAAGAAATGCTGGCCCGCAGAGCGGCTGCGACCCCTGCCGGGTTAGCGAAATCCACGGAAGTCGTCGTCGCACGGGCGGAAGGCGGGTTGGTATGGGATGTGGACGGCAACCAGTTGCTCGATTTTGCGGGGGGTATCGGCATGATGAACCTAGGGCATCGGCCGGAGGCGGTCGTAGCAGCCATGCGCGCGCAGATGGACCATTACCTGCACTCCTGTTCGTTGGTCACGACCTTCGAGCCCTACGTCGAGTTGGCGGAGCTCTTGAACCGGGTGACCCCGGGCGATTTTCCCAAGAAAACCATTTTGGGGAGTTCGGGTGCGGAAGCGGTGGAGAACGCGGTGCAGATCGCCCGTTACTACACGAAGCGCCCGGGTATCATTTGTTTTGAAGGCAGCTACCACGGGCGCACCCACTTGACGCTGTCGCTCACCAGCAAGTACGGGTTGTTCAAGAAAGGCTACGGCAGCATGTCGAGCGACATCTATCGCTTGCCGACCCCGAACCTATACCGCGTTCCGGCGGGCATGAGCACCGAGCAATACTTGGAGCATGCCATAGCCCAGTTGGAGCACGCGTTGATTGCCCAGGTGGACCCCGAGGCATTGGCAGCCATCATCGTCGAGCCCGTTCTTGGCGAGGGCGGTTTCATCCCTATCCCGGCACCGTTCTTAGAGAAGATCCGCGAGATTTGTACCCGCTCCGGAGCCGTTATGATCGCCGACGAGATACAGAGCGGATCGGGCCGCACCGGGAAGTTCTGCGCCATCGAACACAGTGGCGTAGTGCCCGACATGGTGGTATTGGCCAAATCTATGGGCGCTGGTATGCCCATCAGTGCCACTACCGGGAGGGCGGACATTATGGACAGCATCCACCTCGGCGGAATCGGCAGTACGTACGGGGGCAGCCCGATGGCCGCTGTGGCCGCGATCGAAGCGGTCAAGCAGCTCTCTTCGCCGGCCTTCCTGCAGCGCGCCGCGGACGTCGGCCATTTGATGGAATCCATCATGGCTCCCTGGGCAGAGCGCTACCCCTGGGTCGGCGACACCCGCGGCCTGGGCGCCATGCGGGTGGTGGAGTTCGTAAAAGACAAAGCCGCGCGCACCCCGGATCCCGACCGGGCCTTGGCCATCATCCGCGATGCGGTGGCCCATGGCATCCTCCTGATCCGCGCGGGCTTGTACAGCAACTGCATCCGCCTGTTGCCCCCTATCGTGATGACAGACGAGCAGCTCCGGGAGGGCCTCCAGGTGCTCGAAGACGCTATCCAAAGGGCTGAATAAACAGTACCCCACATATTTTTTAAAAAAACATTTACAAAATCCGATAATTAGCTATCTTTGCGTGCCCAAACCAAGCGTTTGGAAGTTTCTCTTACTGAAGAAGATCTTATCGCCATGAGTGTTATTGCTTTCAACGGCCTTCCTAGAACGGATTTAGGCAAAAAAGCCTCCAAGAGCCTGCGCAACGACGGCAGGATCCCCTGTGTGCTCTACAGCGCAAAAGAAGTGGTGCATTTTTCCACTACCGGCAGCGAAGTCAAGAATATTATTTATACACCGGACTTCATCGTCGCGCAGTTGCACCTCGGTGGCACGTCGTACAAGTGCATCGTGAAGGACTACCAGCTGCACCCGCTCTCCAATGAGCTGGTACACATCGACTTTCTACAGTTGGTGGAAGGGCAGCCTATCAAGGTTGACGTACCCGTTCGCTTCAAAGGCGCTTCACCCGGTGTAAAGGCCGGCGGTAAGTTAATCCAGAGCGTACGCCGCGTAAAAGTCAAGACGACCCCGGAGAATATGATCCAAGAGTTATTCGTGGATATCTCCCACCTCGATTTGGGGCAATCCCTGCGCGTGCGCGACATCCTCCCGAGCCCCGGTGTGGAAATCGTCAATGCCCCAGGTATTCCGGTGGTGTTGATCGAAATCCCCCGCGCCCTGCGCTCTGCTGCCGCAGCCTCGGAAAAAGATACCAAGAAGAAGAAGTAATAGGGGTGGTGTAAAAAGCCTTTCGCTACCCCAGCCCGAAGAATACAACGAACGAGCGCCTGTTTTCTTTGATTTTGCGAAGCAAAATCAAAGAAAACAGGCGCTCGTTTAAAATGCTTTTGGGTAGTATCCGGCAAAAAGGAAGGTTTTTGATCTACTTGTTCCGCTACTCCATCGGGTGCCCGTTTTTGGTTCCTATGGAGTGTTTGCGTATATATCCCTCTATGGAACCTTTGCGCGTAACGTTGGTACAGCAAGCCCTACACTGGGAAGACCGGGACGCCAACCTGCGGCAGTTCTCCCCCCTGCTTGCCCCCTTGGCCGGCACCACGGATTTGATCGTCCTTCCCGAGATGTTCACTACCGGTTTTACGATGGCCCCGGAAGGCTTAGCCGAGGAAATGGACGGCCCCAGCATCGCCTGGATGCGGGAACATGCAGCGCTGACAGGGGCAGCACTAACGGGCAGCCTCATCATCCGGGAGGAGGGGCACTACTACAACCGCCTCGTATGGATGTATCCCAACGGGGATATGCACTGGTATGACAAACGCCATCTCTTTACCCTGGCCGGTGAACACCAGCACTACCGGGGGGGCGACAAGCGCCTCATCGCCCACTGGAAAGGTTGGCGGATATGCCCGCTGGTGTGCTACGACCTCCGCTTTCCCGTTTGGAGCCGCAACGACCACGCATACGACCTATTGGTCTACGTCGCTAACTTTCCCGCCCGCCGCAGCTACGCATGGAACCAACTGCTCATCGCCCGCGCCATAGAAAACCAGGTCTATACCCTGGGCGTCAACCGGGTCGGGGAAGATGGCAACGGGCACCACTACTCGGGCGACTCTGCTGTCATTGACTACGAAGGGCAGGTTATCGCCCGTTTTTCCCATGGTAATACGGTGTTTACCACCCTTTTGCAGCCGGACCTACAAATTGAGTTCCAGAAGAAGTTCCATTTCTTAGCCGATCAGGACAAATTTTCGCTGGAAACAGGGGGCAATTAGACAGAAATGTCTATTTTCGCGATAGACTTTGAGTTTTATTTACCAAAGCTATTGTTTTATGTTTCATAGGTCATGCAAAAAAGTGCTCATCTGGCTGTTTTTCGCCGGATGGGTGGGGTCGGGTTGTACGGTATTTACACCGAGCCAAATTTCCGCCCATATCGCCCGGGAGCGCCAGCTCCGCAATGAGGTGACGGAATATGCCAAGAAATACGTCGGTTTGCCGTATGTATACGCCAGTCGAAACCCGGAGCGCGGGTTTGATTGTTCAGGGTTCACACACTTCGTCATGAAAAATTTTGGCGTTGAGCTGTCTCCCAGTTCCAGTATGCAATCCCTTCAGGGACAAAGCATCCCGCTTGCTGAAGTAGAACCGGGGGACTTGGTTTTCTTCCGCCACAGCTCCCAGGGGCGCGTTTTCCATGTAGCCATGGTGGTTTCGAACGATGCCGACGGTATCCGGGTGATTCACGCCACGCTGAGCAGTGGTATCGCCATAGACAACATCCAGCAATCGTCGTACTGGCGGCGCAAAATTCAGACGGCCCGCCGGGTATTGGCGTAAGGTTCTCACCAGGCACACTCGCAGGTGAGGTTGTCGGAGTAGCTCTGTTTGTTGAGCAAGTAGCCTTTTTTATAGGGATATCCTCCGCCAAAGCCCAAGTTTTCCGCTTTGATGGTATAGTAACAATCAAAAGACACCACGCTTTTGCCTTCCTCCAGGTCGTTTGGGTCGCAAAAGGCGTTGGTGGAAGGGGCGCAGTTCGTGCGCGTCAAATCCCCCAACACATCTTCCAGGATATGTTTCAGGTCCAGGGCGTACTCCCGGATCAGGGGCTCGTTCACATCGGTGGCATAGCGCCCGCAGGGTTCCCCTTTGCGCACGATGGAATCCCGGTACAGTTCGAACTTGTTGATAAAAAAAGAGTGGATGGTCGCGGCTTTTTCAAAGCGGGGGTTTTCCTCGAAAGACAATCGTTCAAACTCGCGGGTGAACGTTTTAGTTTCTTTATTGAAGTAGCGCGGGGACAGCGGCGTGCGTTCTTTATCCACCCAAATTTCGTTGATCAGGTATTCGTAGGCGAGGAGTACCCGTCCTTTGCCCGCCGGCAGCGTATCGCTTTTAGAGCATTTCATGCGCACGTCGGCACTCTTGGCCAGGTAGTACACCCCTGGCTGTTTGTTTCCCGGAAGGGGTAATTTATAGGGGTCAGACAAAGACCAGGCCCCTTCGTAGGCACTACAGGGGCAGTACTCCTGCACATCTTCCTGTTTGAGATAGGGCGAGTCGAAATCCGAGTCGAACCCGCGGTCGAAGAAAGCAGCCAGCGGGTGGTTAGATACCATGTTCAACCCTCTTTCCACGCGCATCTGGTCTCGCCAGACTAGGAAAAAAGCCGTAGCGACGAGGATGGCCAGTCCGGCCACTGTCAATCCAATCCCTTTGGCCCTGGCATATTTTGCACGTTTGCGGAAGCGCTGCAATTGTTTTTCCGCCAGTTCCCGGGCTTCCCGGTTCTGGGCTGCTTCCGTCAGTGCCTGTTCCAGGCGGATAATCCGGTTTACATTTTCAATGGAACGCACGTACATGCCCTCGGTTGCCGTACCGTACAACAACTTGGTAAACTGGCTCGGGCTGATGCACAGGTCATTGGCAATTGCCCCAAACGAGCTGGAGCCAAAGGTGGAGGTCATCTTGTCCCAGTGGCCGTATTTTTTTTCCAGATGGCTCAGAAACTCGTGCTGCAGATCGTCCAACGACTTCATGTGATGGGTGTAAAAAAGTGTAAAACAGTATAAAATACTTTTAATAAAAAATTTTACAGGCAATTATTCTGAATAAAGAGAAAACCTGTGATAGTTTCGCCCAACTATGCGCACCGATGGCTACTGTTGCCGAAAGGTATTTCATCGGCTATAAAAGTAATAATAAAGTAGCGTACTGCAAGCGTCCGTTCCTGCTTTACAAAAAGAGCAGAGGGGCGCTAGCTATAACCAGCCATACAACGGGATATGCGAACGATCATAAGCATCAAACAACTGGGCATCCTATTAGGGCCTTTGGTCTTTTTGGCCACGTATTTCTTTTTCAAGCCGGAGGGGTTGAGTTATACCGCCAATGTCGTTTTAGCGACCACCCTGTGGATGGCCATCTGGTGGATGACGGAAGTACTGCCCATTTCGGTTACCGCACTATTGCCCATTGTCGTATTCCCGATGAGCGGGGTATTGCCCATTGAAGAGGTGACCGCCTGTTTTGGGCACGAGTATATTTTTCTGTACATCGGAGGGTTCATCCTGGCCATTGCCATAGAGCGCTGGGGCTTACACAAACGCATTGCACTGAATATCATATACTTGATTGGTTCCAACGTCCGGTATATCATTTTGGGTTTTATGGCGGCGACGGCTTTTATCTCGATGTGGATATCGAACACCGCCACCGCGGTGCTCATGATGCCGATAGGGCTGGCGATTGTCGCACAGTTACGAGACAACCCGGCGACGCGGGAGGACGAGAACCTGGTGTTTGGCAAAGCGCTTATGTTGTCCAT
>JBEGMH010000267.1:0-4719 GCA_041183125.1 Bacteroidota bacterium
TCACACATTTTGGCAACGGCCAGGATCCTTTGGACATGGAAACGGTCGAACTCAACCTCCGCAAAATCATTGACCAACACAATAACACTTTCGTACAATGAAACTCAGGATCAGTAAGCCGCTCGTAAAAGATTTTGACCCCGAAAAATATATCCTCGACGTAGGCCTGCAACAAGCAGTAGAGGTAGCTATTGCCCTGGACCAACCACTCCTCCTCACCGGAGAGCCCGGCACCGGTAAAACACGACTGGCTTACAAGGTTGCCTACGAACTTCATAAAGACCAGTCCCGCTACCACTTTGCGGCCAATCCACTGGCTTTTTACACCAAAACGACCAGCAGCGCAAAAGACCTGTTCTACCTCTACGATGCCCTCGCTCACTTTCAATCTGCCAACCTCCGCCGGGAAGTCGGAGAGGCCGCGCCTAAATCCGCTCAATTTATCGAACTCCATGCCCTCGGAAAAGCCATCGCCCTGTCCAATCCCGAAAACGTGGATACCTCCCGCTTTCGCACCAGCCTCGGCTCAACTCCCCAAAGCTCGGTCGTACTCATTGACGAAATAGATAAAGCCCCCCGCGATTTCCCCAATGATATCCTCAACGAAATCGAAAACCTCGAATTTCAGATCAAAGAACAGGACAATTATACCATCCGTGCAGGAAAATCCGAACGCATCGTCACCATCCTGACTTCCAACTCTGAAAAAAACCTCCCGGAACCCTTCCTGCGGCGATGTGTGTTCTATCATATCCCTTTTCCCAACGAAGCACAACTGCTTTCCATCGCCAAAGCCCAACTGGGTGCCGATACGCGTCTTGCCGATGAGCTGCTCTCCGAAATTATCCAGTTGTTTAACGACATAAGAAAACGGTCAGTGCGCAAAAAACCTGCCACGGCAGAGCTTATCTCCTGGCTCCGCATCCTCGAACTCGAAGAAATCTATACTACTGCCGACCTGCGTAAAAACCGCAGCCAGCTCAGGGATAACCTTTCCGTGCTTATCAAAACCAAAGAAGATCTCGATGCCGTAAGGGAATTATTCTCCTGATTCACATGACCGCCTAAAAATAACCACCGCTTGCGCCAACCGCCTGTCCAAACTCCGCTTCCGCTTGAAAGCCTCGTCCGTCGGCTGGAACTATCGGGCTTTCACATCACCCCTGCCGCCCGGTTGAGGATGATACAGGTTTTGGGCAGTGACCCAGGCAAAGGCCTGCTCAAAGCACCCGGACGACTCAAATACCTCTTGGCTCCTGTAGTGGCCCAAAGTGCATCGGAACAAGAAAAATTTTATCTCGTCTTCGATCAGTTTTTTCAGGAAATCAGCACGCCACCCAACTTATCCCCTCTACCCCATCAAGGTTTCTTAGACAAAAACCTATGGTGGCTGCTACCCCTTGCTTTTGTCGCAGCGGGCCTGGCCTATTTGTTCTGGCCCAGGAAGAGTAATGCACCTGCCCCACCCTCACCTGTTCTCAGCATCATCGGGCCCACGGCGGCACAGCCCGGGGATACCCTGCTCTTTTCCCTTAACACTCAAAACGCCAATGCCATTATCCCTCTTGTGGCATGGACCCTCAAAGATGCAACGGATGAGACACTGGAACTACAAAAAAGCGGGGATACCGCCTGGGCGGTAATCGCGAACAGCCGCGGGAAATCGCCGGTCAAAATCGTACAAGCCAGCGTTCGCGTACCCGGAATAGATTCCGTTTTTACCGCTTCGACGGCATTTGGCATATTTTGCCCCAATCCTCCGGAATTCCGGGAATGGACACTCCCGGCTTCGCTTGAAGTTGAAGAACCTTTTAACTTCCGTCCACCGGCACAGTTTGGAGAAAATGCCTACTCCTTCGAATGGAGCTTCGGCGACGGAGCGGTTTCGGCTGAAAGAAGCCCAACCCACCGCTATACGGCTGACGGCGTCTATTTCCTCCAGCTCAAAATTACCAGAAAAAATACCGAAGCGATGTGTACGGGAGAAATGGTACACCGCATTGCCATTGGGGAAGAAAATATTTTTCTTGAACCCCTCCCGCTTGATTACGACCTCCTCTATCCGCGTGCGACCTGGAGTTGGGGTGCATGGCTGTTGCTGGGCATTCTTGCCATCAGCATTTTTTACTACCTCGTACGCTGGCTCAAACGTCCATTTCCCGAAAAAACACCTATAGGGGCAGCTACCGCCGAAGCTTTGACCGTCCCGGATAAAGGCCCCTACCTGATTCCATTCCGCTCACAGAACGATCTCATCCCAACCGAACCGGTACAGTACCGCCTGGCCGATATGTTGCGGGTGAGACAGGAAGGACTACGCAAGGAAATAGACGTACCCTCCAGTATAAAAGCGACTATTGACCAGGGGGGTTTCCCCCGGCTCGTCCACCGCACCAATACCCAACCTAGCGATTACCTCATCCTCCTCGACCGGCAGTCGGCCAACAGCCACCAGGCAAGATTTTTCCAGTACCTTTCTTCTGCACTCAGCCGCCAGGATGTCGTCGCCGAAGTGTTTTACTTCCAGTCCGACCCCTACCGACTCTGGAACGCCGGGCACCCCAACGGGATTAATCTCGACATCCTGTATCGGCTCTATCCCGATCATCGCCTCATTGTAATGGGCGATGCACACGAGCTCCTGAACCCCTTCGCCAACGATAACCCTGCCCTGCGCCCGGGAATAGCCCAGCTCCTCAGGCGATGGAAGCAGCGCCTTCTGCTAACTCCGATAGCGCCCGGCTCCTGGACTTTCCGGGAGGCGGCCCTGGCGTCCATTTTTGTCCTGTTCCCAGCAGATACCGATGGACTGGCCCGGGCGTCCCAATACATTGAAAACGGACTGGAGCCATCCGACCTTCCCCCTTCCTTCCGTGAATGGCAGCAAACGCTTGAAAAAGAGCGCAAGGACGTGAACCTCAATTATTATCAGTGGAACGCTGTCCGGGATTATGAAACTTGTTTTGCCAACGAGCCTCAACTGCTCCGGTGGGTAAAGGCCCTTGCGGTTTTCCCCAGCCCAACCTGGGAAATTACGCTCGCAATCGGAAATGCGCTGGGTATCGTTCCAAAATTTGATTATCTGCTCCAACTCTCCCGTATCCCCTGGCTCCAACATGGAGACCTACACCCCAGGCTCCGCAAAAAACTGCTCGCCGCGGTTGACCCCCAGGACGAAATTCTTGCGCGGCAAGCGGTCAAACAAGCACTCGAAGCAGTGGCCAATGCCTCTAAAGAAGGTTTTGCCGCCTTCGAACTGCAAAACAACCTCGCCACCCAAAATTTTATCCTCGACCCCCTCGATCCTGATGCCCAATATGCCATCCGTGCGCTCCTGAAAGCAGGCGTTTATGACCAGGTTCAAATTGAAGAACTTGCCCGTGCGGTACCCATCTCCCCCGAATTAGCCATCCAGCAGAAGATGAATAAGTCCATGATCCTGGAGGCTCAACCCCCTGCTGATGAGGCCCTGCAAAAATTCCTCGAAAGCAAGACCCAAACCGCACCAGCACCAGCACCTGCACGGCCCATATTTACCCCCGACCTGTGGCGCATGATCCGAAGTGCCATCGCATTCGGCCTTATGATTGCCGTCATGTGGAACCTCGACAGCACACCCTGGCTGTACAAGACTGTATTCGGTGCTCAACCTGAGCCTTATTCCGGACAATCCGATAAAAAAATGCGGGACTACGTTCTCGTGAAAGAGTCTATTTTTATTGACAGTGCCGCCCTGCTGAATAATGAAGGTACACAGCAGTACTACGAGGCTGTCGTACCGGAATTCGATGAACTCGTTCACGGGGATTCCAGCTTTGCCGAAAGTACTGCCCCTTATGCCCTGTCCAACTTCTCACAGGCAATGCGCTTTGAGCCCGGATACGCCATTGCGCAGCACAACAGCGCCAGGCTGTATTTTGCCACCGGGGCCGCAATATTCAATGCCAGAAGAAAAGGGGGTGTCTTAATGAAAAAACCCCTGCCCCTCAATCTTTACCGCACCCTCGACACCGTGTCCCCAAAGCCCTTACCTGCTCCTTTGATCGGCGACTCCCTCGCCCTCGCGTTTTTCAGGGCCGCAGCCCGCGACGAATCCCTCCGAAACCACGCCTGGCATGCCACTGGCCTGGCATTTTACTATATAGGCAACCGCGATTCGGCAAGCTATTATTATAATGCCCTCCAACAGGTCGCATATTTCGATTCCCTCCAACTTTTCCCCAACCTGAAAATCCTGCTTGGCAAACAACAAACCTCCCTCTTCGATATCCGCCTGCGCAACCCCAATGTTCGAACGCTGGAAGCTACACTCGACTATTTTGTGAACCCCAAGGGAGTTCCCCGCCTGCGCTGGGAACTTGTTGCAAATGACGAAAAGGGACCTTCTCCTTTCGTCCGCCCAACGTTTGCAGAGGCTAAATTCAGAAGAAATACCAACACCCTTCTGCTGCAATGCCCCGAATCAGCCCCGCAATTCCGTACAACCACCCTACGGCTCCGCTTACGTAACCTGCCTCAGGATACCCTGCTCCTGGATACGCTGCTCTACTGGCCCAAAAACTGGAATGTCCGGAAAATCCCGGAACAAACCATGCTCAAATCCATCACAATGGATGAACGGACTTCCGAAATGAAACCGTCGTCTTTTTCTATCCTTGGGCAGATCCTCGATTCGCTCAATAACCAGCCGCTCGCAGGCGTCCGCATACGACTCGCCGG
>JBEGMH010000268.1:0-18228 GCA_041183125.1 Bacteroidota bacterium
TTTGTCCACACGAAGGCTTTTTGAGGGAGTCTAACTGCCTTAGATGACCGAAAAAAGGCACAGTGTGGGAAAAAAAGGGCCTTTTTGACCCCTTGATGATCCCCCTCGCAACAAGTCTAACGGCCTTTTTGACCCCTTGATGATTCCCCTCACAACAAGTCTAACCGTTAAATTTTTTACCCCCTGTGAAAATCACGTAAAATTTGGTACCTTAGGGCATTGTAAAAAAAATAGTTTGTGCGAATACCCTTATCCCTGCTTCTAATCCTTGAGGTCCTCAGTCTTTCTGTGCACGGCCAGGATGCCGCACACGCCTGGCTGGCGCCTACCGCGTTTGCCATAGAGGATATCCCACAGCGGATTTTGCCCTACAGCGACAACGAGGCCCTTTACCTCGACGAAATGTCGCAACGGCGTACGGGAAGGGCGCCCCGATTCGCCCGGACGATAGAGGTGGACGTACAACCTAAGCAAAGCGGTTCCTGGGAGGAGCTCCCCGACGGCAGGTCGGTCTGGCGGTATCGGGTAGCCTCTCCGGGCGCTTATTCGCTCAACCTGGGGTTCGAACAGTTCCAGCTTCCGGAAGGCGCGGTATTTTTGCTATACGACCCTAACAGGGAACGGGTGTTCGGGCCGTTTACCGCAGCAGACCAGGAAGCGCACGGCACGTTTTGGTCGCCCCTGTTAGAGGGCGACGCGCTCGTACTGGAAGTACAGCTCCCCGCCTATGCCAAACGGGAAGAGCTAGGGCTCCAGCTCCGCTATATCAACCACGATTTTGTCGGAATAACCCGCTTGTTTTCGGGGAGTTGCAACATTGACGTCCTCTGTGGTGCCGCCGACGGGGTGCCGGAACTGGACGCTTTCCGCGACGTCATCCAGTCGGTGGCCAATTATACCGTAGAGGGGAAATACCACTGTACCGGCTTTTTAGTGAACAATACCGCTGGCGACTGCCGCCCCTTGTTCCTCACCGCCAAGCACTGTGAGGTGGACAGTACGAACGCATCCAGCGTCGTCGTCTATTGGAACTACCAGAACAGCACCTGCCGCGCCGTCAACAGCACGGCCAACGGAAAGCCGGGGAACGGGAGCCTGAACTTGTACAACATCGGCACCGTTTTCCGCGCTGCCTGGTCATCTGCCGACATGACGCTGCTCGAGTTAGACGACCCGGTGCGACCGGAGGCCAACGCTTTTTTTGCTGGCTGGAACGCCGACTCGCTGATGCCCCCGCGCGGGGTGGCGAGCATCCACCACCCCTCCTCGGAAGAGAAGCGCTTCAGCTTTTCCACGAAGTCGGTTTATCGGGGTTCCTGGGGCCGGGGGGCATTGCAAGTAGCCAATGGCGACCATCTGATCGTGCCGTCCTGGGACAAAGGGGTTACGGAAGACGGCTCCTCCGGCGGGCCCTTGTTCAACGCCTCGCAACAAGCCATAGGCCACCTGCACGGCGGGGCGGCTGCCTGCGGCAACCAGGCCTTTGACGCCTTTGGCTGGATCGCAGCCTCCTGGGAGGGCGGCAGAACGCCCAGGACCCAGCTGCGGGCCTGGCTGGACCCGCTCAACAGCGGTGTAAAGTCCATAAGCGGCCGCTGGGAGTCGCGCTGCCGGAAATCGCTGGTTGCCGATTCGCTCTCCCTTGCGTTGTGCGCGGGGAGCTCGGGGGTGTTTGTCCTGCGGCCCAACAGCGGTTTTTTAAAAGATACCCGCCTGAGTGTTTCCGGGGCGGCCGGGCTTCAATTTTCCATAGACAACCCCATTGTCAAGGCAGGGGTGAACGCCCGGCTCACCGTACAGGCTTCGCCTGGATTGCCCAGTGCGCGCTATCCGGTTACCATCCGTGCGACTGACGGCGAGGACACCATCCTGCTCCTCTTGGCCGTGGACGTGCGCAATGCGCCGGGCAGCGTGCGCAACCCTTTTCCGGAGAACGGGGCGCAACGCGTGCCTATCCGACCCCGATTGACTTGGGCACCCCTGCCCGGCGTGGACAGTTTCCGCATCGTCCTTTCACGGGATCCCTCTTTTCCGGTGGGCGATCGAATAACGAGGGTAGCCCGTGATACGGCCCTGCTGTTAGATACGCTGCGCTTCGGCACCACCTACTACTGGCGTATCGAAGGGCTCAACGGTTGCGGGGTGGGCAGCCAGGCCGTGTTCTCCTTCCGCACCACCCCCGACCTACGGCTGGAGCTCAGTGCGGTCCCGGCGGAAGCCTGCCAGGGTAGTGCTTTGTCTTTTCGCTTGTTCGTAGGGGCGGGCTTTAACCCACCCATCACCCTGGAGGGAAGGCTGCCAAACGGGGCACTGCTCCCCCTGCGCACCGTACCCGAGGGAAGCAGTGCCCAGCCTGGTTCCTGGACGGAAGTGCGCATAGACAACCTTTCCTCGCTCGCAAAGGGCAGCAACACCATCACCTTCATTGCCCGCGATGCCCAGGTGGAGACGCAACATATTGAAAAACTGACCCTTATCACACCTCCCGATGCCCCGGCCCTGCTGCGGCCCTCGCCCGACACGGCGTTCCTGCTCACCCAGCCTACGCTGAGCTGGGGCACAGGAGCGGGGGCCAGCACCTATACCGTGGAACTCAGCCGGTCGCCGGGGTTTGAAGCGATCCTGCAGAGCTATAACACTGGCACTGCCCTGCGGAGACAACTTTCGCCCCTGGAGGCGGGGGCATTCTTCTGGCGCGTCAAATCGGTCAACCTGTGTGGGACAAACGTGTCGGAAACCCGCATGTTCAGCGTGCATACCGGCAATCTTTCTGCGATGAACACCCTTCAGGTCGCTATTGACCCCAACCCTAGCGACGGGCTGGTTCAGGTATTGATTTCCGACCCGGTCAATGAATTCAGCATAGACCTTTACAATATGGCGGGCCAGCATTTGCAGCGCGTCGAAACCCAACCCGCTCAAACGGTTTGGAGCCTGGATTTGTCGCGCTATCCCGAGGGAGTGTATATCCTGCGCTTACAGCACCGATTGGCCAGCCTGAGCCGCCGGATTGTGCTACAGCGCCCTTGACGGGGAGGAGGCAAAAAGCTCTTTTTACCCCCTCCCTGCAATAGGTCTATTTGTTTTCCGGCCGTTCATACCCCGTGCCTTTCACCGGTTTGATGCCGGCGAAATAGAGTTGCATCCCCACGGAGATTTCAAATTTGTTCGTTTTCGTCACGACGTTCTGCGTGGCTTCCCCGATTTGGATATCAAAATCGCTCCGGGCGTACTTGTATTTCACCATTGCTTCTATACCTATCCCGGCATCTGAAAATACGGTCAATCCAGGTCCTATCCCGGCGGCAAAGATGTTCGTATTGATTTCCTGCTGTATATCCCCGATATGCTGCACGTCGCTGGAGTTGCCGAAGCCAAAACCGCCCTCCGCAAAAAAAGCCATGTCCCGGGCAACCGGATAGTAGAAACGACCAAAAGGGCCAAACAGGAGGTCACTGTCTTCCACACGGCTCTCCCCCGGGTCTTTCACCTGGTTCAGGGTATAGTCCATACGAATACCAATGGCCAGGTCGCGGATAAGAAAATACCCCACCCCCGGAAAGACCCCGAAAAGCGTCGAGGTAGGGCTTTCTTCCGAAACATTCCCCCCAGCCGTAGTGCTGTTGATATTGGAACGCGCGGTGCTAAGGCCAAACTGGCTCCCTGCCAAAAAGTTGCCCTGCGCCGTAGGCTGGCCCGTCAAGGCAAACACGGCTACCGCAAGCAACAACAAGGTCAATGCAATCTTTCTCATGGCGCTTGGTTTTGATTTTCGAATCGTGGGCTTATGGCTGGTATTCCCATCATCAAGCCCAATCCTTTGACGTATGGTACGGCAATTTCACCTACCGCGCAGTGAGCAACAGCATTGTATCGGAATGATTTACGTCAGTAAGGTATGGGAGAGCCCTGGGAATCGCTCAAAAACTGAACTTTGTGCGCAAAAAAACCGCCTGTACCGGGCTGGAAAAGCGTTGGTCGGCACTGCGGTTGGCCACAATCTGAGCGACCAGGTCGAGGTCCCAGTTGGGGGCCATGGAAAGGGTGAGCAAGGGGTTTAGGAAGAAAGCACGGGATTCTACCGGGCTGTAGATCAGGGATAATCCACCGTACAGAAGCGGGGTAATCGGCTGGTTGGCCTGTATAAAAAGCGCGTGCCGGAAAGGGTACAGGTTTTTTGCTGAAAGCCGAAAGCCAAAAAGGCCCTGAATATCGCCGCGCACCGCCCCGAGGCTGTTGTACAGATAGCCCGCCTGCACATAGAGACTGTTGTTAAAGGAATAATCGCCCGCAACGGTAAGGGCAAACGCTTCTTGTCCCCCCTTGCGCACAGGGGCGAAATAGCTGGCTTCCCCTTTCAGCCCTGCGTTGCCGAGGTTTCCCGCCCAGCCGGCACCTAACACCAGGTCTTCCCGCACATATCCACCCAACAACTGCCAGTCGAACTGCAGGGCATTGAATTTCCACAGAAGAGCGGCCACCGCGTCTTCCCTGCGTTCAAATGCCTTGACCGCCAGTTCCACGCTGGACGCGGCGCCGCTGAAGTAGCGCACGCGCAGGGCATCGCTCCCCGGGCGCTCTTCGTAATCGAAATCGGTAAACGAAAACGCATTGAACACATCGTTGGGGTTCCAGACCGTTCCAATGCCCCAGTTGATGCGCTGCCGCCCCAGGCGGACCTCCCACTTGTCGCGGGAATACTCGGCGTAGAAGCGGTCTATCATGCTGTGTACCACCCAGGCATTGCCATCGTGTAGAACGACAGACAAGTCGAGCACGTCGTTGTTCGCATCGTCTATCAGGCGGTCGTAGTCGGGTTGTGCGCGCACCAGGTCGCCAAAAAAAGCGCGGGTGCGCAGTTCGGCCCGCAGGGAGAGGCGTTCGGTGGGCGTCCATCGCAGGTTGGTGCGCTGGTGGAGGAGGTTGTCCTGCAAAAAGCGGTCTCCGTTGGGCTCATTGAAAAAGAGCCAGGTCTGGAGGTTTTTCATGTAGCCGCGTACTTCCCAGGAGGACGGGGCAGGTGTGGCCACCTCCGACAAGGTGTCCTGGGCGCCTATCCGACCGAAGGACAGGGCCCAGAAAAGCAATGCGACGCCCCATGCGACGGCTTTTGTACCGCTCCACATCCGGCTCATCCCTGTTTTTTTTCGTCGGAAGCAATGCGGCCATCCACGAGGGTGAGTACCCTGCGGGCACGCTCGATGACCCGTTGGTCGTGGGTGGAGAAGACGAAGGTGACCCCTTCTTCCCCGTTGAGCCGGGCCATGATGTCGAGCAGGTTGGCGGCAGAGGAGGAGTCGAGGTTGGCTGTAGGTTCATCTGCCAGGATGAAGGCGGGCTTAGGGGCCAGGGCACGGGCCACGGCGACCCGCTGTTGCTGCCCTCCGGAGAGCTCTCCCGGCCGCTTGTCCATTTTGTCTTCCAAGCCTACGGCCTGGAGCAGTTCAACGGCCCTTTGCCGGCGTTTTTCCGAAGGCGTATTTTGCAGCAGCATCACGAACTCCACATTTTCGAGCGCGGTGAGTACGGGGATCAGGTTGTACGACTGGAATACAAAGCCAATATGGTTTTTGCGGAACTCGATCAACTGGTTGTCGCCTAGTTGGTCAATATCCATGCCGCCCACTTCCACGTGCCCGCTGCTCGGGCGGTCCAGCCCGCCGATGATGTTGAGCAGGGTTGTCTTCCCGGAGCCCGAAGGGCCGACGACGGCTGTGAACTCCCCTGCTTCTATGGCCAGGCTGACCCCGTTCAGGGCAGGGACGGGGATTTTGGCTTCGTCGTAGATTTTATAGACGTTCTCGAGTTTTATGACGGACATAGGGATGGGTTTAAAAACGGGTTCCGATAATCAGATTTTCCGGATGGCTTCGACTGGTTTCATGCGGGTGGCTTTGAGCGCCGGATAGACCGAGGCCAGCAAGGCCGTTACCAACAGTAATAGCGCCGCTTGCCAGTAGGTGGCGGTATCGGTGTGGAAATACACCTCTGTGCCCATGCCGTATTCGTTCAGGCTTTTGGCAAAGCGCGACAGGTCCAGCGGGTGGATGGAAAAATAGTGGATGGTCAGCCGGCCCAACAGCAAGCCGAGCGGGGCACCGATCAAGCTGATCAACAGCGTTTCCAGCATGATCATACCAAACACACGGGCTTTGTTCATCCCAATGGCCATGAGCATGCCCAGTTCGCGAAAGCGCTCTAACACCGCCATCAACATGGTGTTGATGATCCCAAACACCAGCGCCAGGAGGATGATGACCAGGTAAATCAGGGAAACGTACTCGATTTGAGACTCGTACAGTTGCAGGTCGGGTGCTATCTCGCGATAATTTTCCACCAAAAGCCCCGGAAAAGCCTGCTGTAGCGCTCGTTGCACTATGGGCATATCCGTCGTGGAGCGACAGATAACGGCGATTTCATGCACAGAGGCGCTGCCTCCTGCTACCAGCAAGGCGCTCAGCTCGTCCTGGGGAACGAATACGTTCATTTCCTCGTATGGGGTATTGCCGCTCGCAAAGATGCCCGCGATGCGGAACGCGGCGGTCGTGATGTTTCCTTCCAAATCCTGGAAGGTCAGCACGATTTTGGAGCGCAGTTTGACCTGTAGTTTCTCCGCCAATGCTTTTCCCAATAATATTTGATTTTTTTTATTTTTTTCAAAATATTCTCCTTCTATTATTTGTTCCTGCAATTTGCTGACGGCTGCTTCGCGGGAGGGTACCACCCCTTTGATCTGTACCCCGCGCGACCCTTTTGCCGAACTGATCATACCATTCGCGAGGGTTCGGGGGCTGAATGCGACGACGGCGGGATGCTTCATCAACAGGGTGCTGACGGCGGGCAGGTCTTCGACGACGAAGCGCACATCGCGGTCTTTCTGGTAATCCGGCCGGTGGATCTGAATATGTGAAACGACTCGGGAGATGGTCGTTTCGACGTAGTGTTCCACCATGCCCGTGGCGAAAGCGGTCATGAAGAGGTCGGCCCAAATCCCGAGGGCAATCGCGAAGATGACCACGAGGCTGCGCACGGGATTGCGCCAGATATTGCGCCAAGCGAGAAGCGGTACCATATTATCCGTGCATAGCTTTTACGGGTTTGATCTTGTGCACTTTCCACAAGGGCAACAAGGCCAGCACCAAGGTGATCAAAAAAACAATCAGGGCCTGGGCCAGGAAAATCCGGACGGAGAGCTCGGCGGGAAAGACCGGCTCAAAGCCCCACTTGTCCAACAGGGCGGAGTAATCGCCTTCGAAGCGCAGCGGGTATTTTTTGAAGTACGAAACGACCGGTAGGCAGCAGAGGATGCCCAGGAAGGCCCCGATGAGCCCTAACAGGATGGTCTCGACCCACACGGTGGCGCCCAGCAGCCCGCGTTTCATGCCGATGGCGATCAGCAATCCGAACTCGTACTGCCGTTCCCGCATCATCATCAGGACGGTGCCCAACAGGCCGAAAGCAATAATCAGGTAGAGCACGATGTACAAGACGATATTGCCTGCCCCGTCCAGTTTTTTCGCGTCCAGCAGCTCGGGGAGCAGGGCGGGCCAGTCCATTGTCTCGAATGCGGGGTCGGGAAATACGCCCTGCAGGTGTTGCACGGCACCTGGTATCGCTTTGGGGCTATCGAGGTGGAACACCAGGGAGGTGACCATCCCCTCGGCCCCGTAGAACCATTGCGCTTCTTTGAGCGGAAAAAACACGAGCAGGCGGTTGAGGTCGGGGGAAGGGTAGTGTAGGATCCCTTTCACCGGATATTTCCCTGCCGCATTCACGCCGTGATAGCCCTGGCTGATCATCAGCAGGGTATCGCCGACCTCCAGTTTCAGGTTTTCGGCGATACCGGAGCCCAGCACTACGCTGCGGTCGCCGGGGGTCAGGAAATGGCCTTTGACCAGGCGGCTTTTCACACCCGTCATGGCATCCTCTCCCTGCGGGTCTATACCGGTGGCCATCACGCCCATGGTATTGGAGCCCGTGGACGCCAGGGCGAAGGACTCCAGGCGGGGCAAGGTGCGCCGTATGCCTTTGCCCAGCACTTGCTTGCCGTCGTAAGGGAAGGCGAGGTCCAGGCTCTGTTCGGCCCAGTAGCCTTTTTGGTGTACCTGCACATAGCCCGTGTGGAAGTTGACGACGTTGTTGATCATATTGTTCCAGGCCCCTTTCTGGATAGATTCCATCAGGGAGGCGAACAAGACGGCAAACAAGACCGAGGCGATCGTAATCGAGGTGCGCCGCTTGTTGCGCCAGATATTCCGCCAGGCCAATCGAAAAATCATAGCGTATTTATTTGACCCGTTTCATGTTCTGCATAGAAAAAAACGCATCGTCCATGGGCTTGTCGAACTCGAGGCGCAGGTATTCGATAATCGTTTTTTTGCCCGGCTCATCGGCGGGCACCACTTCCAGGACGGAGGGCAGGAGCTTTCCGCCCAGAAGCTTGACATTTTTTCCATACATCGTATTGACCAGGTAGTTTTCTTCATCGTAGAACTCGGATTTGAGCTGAAGAAAATCCTTTTTATCAATCCAGACAATGATTTTTCCCCATACGACGGCAGTATTTTCCAGTGGGACCAGTTCGATTTTGTAGCAATCGCGCTCGCCGATAGACTGGCTGCCGACGATGCGGTGGGTATAGTCGTCTACAGCGGACGACTCCTTCACCAGGTCGTCGTTGGTGAAATCGGAGCCCATCCAGGACTGCATCATCATGGAAGGCGGGAGTTTGATCACGCGGTCTATGCTGGGCTGCCAGTTCCAGATTTCGTTGTGGCGTTTGAGGAAGGCGCTGCCTTTGTCGCGGGCTGGCCCCGTGAGGAGGATAAGGGCCAGTTCGTCGCCTTTGCTCCAGCTCTTCATCGTCACTTCCCGCGACCAGGAGGGACGGACGACGGTCATCTTCATTTCGCCGGAGCTGGTCTTTCCCCGTGCTTTTTCGTCTGCCCGCTGGACGATTTCCTTGGCGCTCAGGGTGGGTTGGCTTTGGGCAGGGGCGAACATTGCGGTGCAGGCCAGCAATAGGGACAAAAAAGTTAATTTAGCATACATGGCAAGAATGGTTTATGCCCTTCCCTGAGATAGGCTGGTACGGTGCTTTTTGGAAAAGGGGGAACGCGCAGCACGAAGTATGGCAGCAAACCGCCCAGGGCATACAGGTTGTATGGGTTAGGGGAATTGCAGCTAGCCGTGGCAGGCTACCTTCTTTTTTTTCAAAAATACTATTTTTATGCTGAAAAACCAAGGTTCATTTCAAAAGGGGGTTGGCTTAAAAGCTATTCCGGCCCTTTTTCAAAAAACTACCATTATGACTCTCCGCGTAAGCATAAGCACCCTCTTTCATTGCTCCCTGGAGCGGGCCTTCAAGACCCCGATGCTCTGTGACGTCACCCAGGTACACACCGGGTACGGCTTGATGCCGCGGGTGACCCATTGTACGGACGACGAACACTGGGGGCAGCCGGGGGGCAGCAAAAGGGTGTTTGCCGCTAAATCCCCGACCTTTGCCGGCGGGGAGGCCTCGAGCGACACCGTCCTTGAGCGCATCGAAAACGAGTACTGGAAGATCGAGGTCAGCGATTTCAAGTCCTGGATGCTGGGGTTCACCAAATTTGTGGGCGAATGGAAGACCACGGAGCTGTCGCCCAATACCGTACGGGTGGAATATACCTACACCCTCCACGCCGACCACTACTGGCTCTACCCATTAAACTGGCTTTTCACCCATCTTTTTTGGAAAACCTACATGAAGCGGGTACTCGAAAACGTGCGCGGCATGGCGTATCGCGAGGAGCCGTATGTATACGCATAGGATCTGTTGTCTTCCCCACTTTGCCGTTTGAGGTACTGGAGCCCGGAAAGTATGCCCGAAGGCATTGCTGAGCATCTTTTCGTTAACCTTCCCCGGCTATTTTTCGCAGCCCGAGGCGAAGCAGCAGCAACAGTACCGCGAAGATGGCCAGTACGACCTCGAAGCGCATCTGAAAGAAGGCTATTAGGTGTGTACGGTCGGCCAGCCACATCAGTCCGAGCAGCCCGGTGATGAGCAGGAGCAATCCCGAGAGTTTATCAAATCCCGGGACGTAGTCCAGGTCTACGTTCCGCCGGATGATGGCCAGCGTCAGCACCAGCGACACGATCGGCAAGAGCTGGGTAAGGACATCCATATCCAGGATGCTCCGCCGTTCAAATAAAAAGAGATAGACGTTGAGCGTAAGGGCAAAGAGGCCTGGGACGGCGCTCAGGTAGATGATTCCGGAGTAGAGGTAGCGCCACGGGTTGCCGTGGCCACGCGCTCCGTCCAGCCAGCCAATCAGCAGGGCCAGGGCTGGGAGCAGGGCAAAATAAACCAGCACATACACGGGGTTGTCCCCGATTGATTGGAGGAGTTCCTGTACCGTCATATCCTTTGCATTATCGGTTTACTACGAAGCGCCGGGTGCCGCTGCCATCCAGGGCGCGCAGCAAATAGGTTCCTTTGGGCAGGCGGTCTACGGTGATGCGGTCGGTTTGGCGCACCTGCAGCATCAACTGGCCCAAGGCATTGAACACCTGGTAATCGCCGGGTTGGGACACCCACAACAGGTCGTTGGCCGGGTTGGGATAGAGCTGCCAGGGATTCGCATCCAGGGCTTCGCGGGTGCTCGTGGCGGTCTGTCGGGTGGTAAAAATCGTGACGGTACCGCTGACCGCATTGGCTGTGACCACTAATGCAGTGCCGTTGGGGCTTTGGCTTTCGGGGATAAAGAGGATGTCTTCGATACCCAGGTCGCCGGCTAATCGCGAGTTGGCGGCGGCGGCGAAATTGCGGTTGTTGAAGTACCCGGCAAACGTCGGGTTTTCCGGCTTGCTCAGGTCGAAGGCCATGATGCCCCCGATGCGTTCCAGTCCGATGAGGGCGTAGGGTTTTTGGTCAATGGTAGCTACGCAGACCACGTTCGGTTCGGGGCCTTTGTCGTCGCTGCGGCTGTCTTTTTCAGTGGCGGCGTTGTTCGTATTAGAGGTGTTGAAATACGGGGAAAAGGAAGTATGGTCGCGTACGATGGCTTCGAAAGCGTTTCCGCTGTCGAAAACCAGGTTTCCGAAGGTGTCCCGCACCGAGAAAGAGCGGCCCCCGAAGGCGTAGATCAGGTCGAAATCGCCATCGCCGTCGGTATCCCCGCTTGCGTTGGAAGCGCGTAGGCGGCCCAGGTTGGCTTCTTGCTTCAGGGTAGCGGCGTCGGGGAAGGCGGTCGCGTCGAGTGTGTAGGAGGCGGCCCCTACCCTGCTTTCCTCTTCAAACGCGGAGTAGCTGCGCGCGTCGCCTTCGTTGGCCATCAGCAGGTAAGTTTTACCGGCCCATTGAAAAGAGGCGATGCCGTCGGGTTGGTACATGCCCAGCACGGGCCAGTTGGCGATATTGATTTTGTTGTCGCGGTCGCTAGCGTCCAGGCCGCCGTTGTTGGCGAAGGAGACGATGCCCAGGGCGCTGGGGGCGCTGTTTCCGGCGTAGGCATTGTCGTTGAGCACGGCTAAGGTAGTGCCGGGCAGCCACGCGATTCCCTCCGGACTGGCGTGGGCATAGCCGATACTGGGTAAATTCAGCAGTTTGCGCTTTGACACCGGGCGGATACCTGCGGCGGTCAGATCCTGGGCGGTCATCATGTCCAGGGTTTTGTCGCTGGCGTTGGCCGAGGTTTCTTTTGCCGAGAGCTTGTTGAGGTTGGCGTCGGCCAACAGGTTGGTCGCCCCGCGGAGGTTGATCTCAAAGACGGATTTTTTCCCCGTGCTTTGCCCGGCCGGGCTGGAATCGGCTTCTACGATGAGGAAGGTGCCTTTGCCCCGATAGACGGCATCCGTGATCTTGTCCACCCGGCTGGAGGCCTGGTCGGGGGTATAGGTGCTGTTGTTTTCCAGCAGATAGACGTACTCGCGCACGGGGAGCCCGTTGGCGGGGTTGATGCCCAGGATGCGGATGATGTCCGACTTGTCGCGGGTTGCGTTGGCGTTGGGGTTGAGCAGGGGCGACTGGAGGAAAGCGTAGATGATGTGCTCGTCCGGATCGTAGGCGATAGCTTCGAAGCCGCGTCCCGGCCCACGTCGGCGATAGACGGCGGGCAGTATTTCGTCGCCGTAGGAACCGGAGCCCACGTCAATCAGGCCCAGGGCGGAGGTGCCGCGGGGCACATAGCGGGCTGCCAGGACGCCGTCGGGACGGAATTTGTAGAGGGAGGGGCGGATTTCGTCACAGAGCCAGAAGAAGCCGTCGCGGTCGCGCACAATCCCTTCCATGTCCCCGCCGTATGGGTCGAAGGGGAGTTCGGTATAAGCGGCTTTGGTCAGGGTGTCCACCCAGTCAACCACGGTGTAAGGCGTACCCTGTCGGGTGTAGGTCACGGGGATTTCATCGAACCCGATGAGGTTACTGCGCCCGGTGATGGGCGTGCGTTGGTTGTTTTGGTTGCGGGTGAGCAGGATCTGGCTGTCGAGCGTGATCCGCGCCGTGTTTTTATAGTAGCTAAAGCGCTGGATACGCGCTTGGTATTCGGGCAGCAGGTAAGGACGGAGCTCGACAAAAGCCTGTTCGTTTCCGGCGCCGAAGGCGCGGGAGATGGGGATGGGGTCTGCTGTGGGTCCCTGGTCGGGAAGGGTATAGAATACATAGACCGAGTCATTGGACGCAGCCGGGTCGAAGCAAAGCCCGGAAAAGCCGCCCAGCCGAATGGGGGGTAGGCTGTCCTTGTACACCGGTGTGCCCAATACCGGCAGGGCCACTAGTTTTTCGAACGATGCCTCCGCCAGGCGGGGCGTACCCTGCCCGTAGTCTTTGAACCCGAGCGGCTGGATATCGGTGATCTGCGCCGAGGCGATGTCCAGTACCGCTACTGCGTTGTTTTCCTGAAGGGTGACAAATGCCTTTTTGCCGTTGGGGGCGATGCCCAGGGATTCGGGTTCCAGGTCCTGCGCTACGGTGGCGTTGCTGCCGAACAGGCGCACCCCGCGGCTGCGCAGGGCAGCGGCCTGGGTATTGAAGCTCGTGAACGCTACCGTCTGCACCATCCCGTTTTCCAGGGTGATGATGCTCACCGAGCCTTCCGGGTCGGTGGAGTAGTCGTCGGAAGGCTCGCCTTCGTTGGCCACGAGCAGTTTTTTGCCGTCCGGGGTAAAGGCCAGGGCGGAAGGAGCGGCTCCGACGGGGTACTGGGACAGCAATTTCCCGGTTGCATCGAACAGCACCACCTTCCCGGGGTCGGTAGGTGGGAATGCCGCCACGGACACGGCGACCCGCCCGTTCGCGGCGACGACTTGCGTTGGTCGGTCGCCAAAGGTAGTTAGTCGAATAGAATCTACTGAAACAGGGGATTCGAGCTTGCTTAGGTCGAGAATGGATAGTTGATTTGCCTGGGCATTGATAAAGAACAAGCGTTTGGAGGCCGCATCAAAGGCGGTAGATTCCGCGCCGCCCAGATCGAACAGCCCGGTATGGTGTGTGGCGATAGGCGTGAGCTGCAGCGTTTGGGAAAAAGCCGGGCCCTGCGTCATCGTCAGAACGAGCCCAATAGCGAGGAACGGTGTTGACCATCTGTTCATTACTCCATGTTTTTGAATCGCGATGCAAAATAAGGAAGGGTTTGGGAATTTATACGTCCACCCCGCAACCCGTCCAATAAAAACCAATGTACTATGTACGACAGATTTGCGGCGAGGGCAATCGGCAAAAGCCCCAAAAGGCCCTTTATCGCCCAAGTTACTCCTTTTTTCAATCGGATAGGGGGCTCAAAAAGCCTTCGTCCAGCCAAAAAAGGGCTCTTTTTTTCCGCTTGCTACCCATCTCCGCTGCCCTGCTTATCATAACGGCAATACTGCTGCTGAATTGCCGGGGGCGGAACCGCTCCTATCCCGTATCGGAAAAGCCCCTGGCCGTAGCTGTAGCCGCGAACGTACTGTACGCCATGCAGGACATTGAAGCTGCTTTTGAGAAAAAAGAAGGCATCCCCATCGATTTGGTCAGCGCCTCCTCGGGCAAGTTGAGCACCCAGATCGCGCAGGGTGCCCCCTATCACCTCTTTGTTTCTGCCGACTTGAAATACCCCGATTTCCTGTATCGGGCAGGTGCGGCTACTGCCCCGCCAAAGCCCTACGCATACGGGGCGCTCGTCCTGTGGACCATGCGCCCGGACCTACCCCTGGACAAGGGCCTTGGGGTACTGTCCGACCCGTCCATCAAAAAGACAGCCATTGCCAACCCTCAAACCGCACCATACGGAGCCGAGGCCATGCGCGCCCTGGAGCGCGCCGGTATAGAAGAGGACGTACTCCCCCGGCTGGTGTATGGGGAAAGCATCGGGCAAACCAGCCAGTATATCCTGTCGGGGGCTTGTGACATAGGCATTACGGCCAAGTCCGTGGTGTTGGCCCCCGAAATGGCAGGCAAAGGACAATGGACAGACGTTGACGGCCGTTTGTACGAGGCCATCGCCCAGGGGGCTGTCATCACGAATTTTGGGCAAAAGGCCCAGCCCGAAAGGAGCAAGCGTTTTTTTGCCTATCTTTTTTCAGATGAGGCGCGTCAAATTTTTGTGCGTTACGGGTATCGCGTACCTTAGTAGCCTAAAGCCGGCACCGGTATGGAGACGATATTTTGGGAAACGATGGGCCTCACTTTCCGCCTGGCGGCTGTAACCACTGCCATCCTTGCACTAGTAGGTATTCCCTTGGGGTATTACCTGGCAAATACCAGAAGCCCTTTCAAGCCCTTGCTCGAAACGCTCGTGAGCATGCCCCTGGTCCTTCCCCCCACGGTGATAGGGTTTTACATGCTGCTGGCGTTTAGCTCGCAGAGCGCGATAGGTTCCTGGTTGCAAGAGCAGCTCAACTTGCGCCTGGTGTTCACGTTTGGGGGCTTGGTGCTGGGCTCGATCCTGTACAGCCTGCCTTTCATGGTACAGCCGGTCCAATCGGGGTTTGAGCACCTCCCGCCCCATTTAGCGGAAGCGAGCTACACCTTGGGCAAATCCTGGCTAAAAACCCTGTTCCGGGTGTTGCTCCCCAACATGAAAGCGGCTTTGTTGAGCGGGGTGGTACTTTCGTTCGCCCATACCGTTGGCGAGTTCGGGGTGGTGCTCATGATCGGGGGGAACATCCCCGGGGTGACCCGGGTCGCGTCTATCGCCATCTACGATGAGGTGGAGGCCCTGCGCTATGGCAGTGCCAACAGCTATGCGCTCACGTTAGCCGCTTTTTCCTTTTCTATCCTGCTCTTGGTGTACGCCGCAAACCGCAGCTACAAAAACCGCTGGAGGATATGATGCAGGTGCGATGTTATCAGCCTATCCATACGGCTTCCGGCCCTGGTGCCCTGGAGCTGGCTTTTGGCCTGCGCGAAAAGGAGCTATTGGCCATCGGCGGCCCGTCGGGCAGCGGAAAGACTACCCTTCTGCGCATCCTGGCAGGGCTGCTGCGGCCAAAGCGCGGTTATATCGCCTTTGAAGGGGAAGTATGGCTCGATTCGGAAAAGGGGATCCATGTCCCCCCCCAGGCGCGCCGGGTAGGGATGGTGTTCCAGGACTACGCTTTGTTCCCCAACATGAGCGTACGGGAAAACCTGGCGTATGCCCTCCAAAAAGGACAGCCGGCATCCGATCTCGATGAGTTCATCTATATCAGCGACCTCGAAGCCCTGCTCGACCGCTACCCACACCAGCTTTCCGGCGGGCAACAACAGCGGGTGGCCCTGGCCCGCGCCCTCGCCCGCAAGCCCAACTTATTGCTGCTCGACGAGCCTATGGCCGCGCTGGATACCGCCCTGCGCAAGCGCCTGCAAGACCACATCCTGCACATACACCGCCGCTACGGCCTGCGCACCGTCCTCGTAAGCCACGACGCCCCGGAGATCGCGAAAATGGCCGACCGGGTATTGCTGCTCCACGAAGGTAAACCTTCTTTCGAAGGCCTGCCCAGCCAAATGCCGGGTGTCGCCCCACGCACCCCCATGGTCTTCCTGCGTACAGAACTCCGCGAAGGACTGACTGTCGCTGTTTTTCAGCACCGAAACAGCGAGTTCGCCCTGGAACTCCCCGCCCATGCCCAACCGGCCTGGACACCAGGGCAGACCGTGTGGGTGTCGTTGGAGTAAGCACAGCTGCCCTTTCTTTTTCCACTTACTTACTTGAAATAAATTTATATACTTTTGCAAAAAGGGCTTTTCGCTAAAAATCTATAGCCCTTCCAATTGCTACTTAGGAATACGGGAGCAACTCGCATGAAACCAACGCTTTATTTCTTCATATTCTCCTTCGCTGTCGTGCTCGCGAATGACCTGTTCGCCGGTAAACCAAGCCCCGACCCCATAGACGACCGGCTGAAAAAAATCCCCAGCGATACAGAAACCGTAAATATCCTGTTAAAAAACGCCGAGGCACTCATCGCCGGAAATACCCAGCAAGCAGTCAAGGATGCGGTCAAAGCGGTTTGGCTCGCCAAGCAATCCCGTTCAAAAAAACACATCAAGCAGTCCCTAAACGTTGCAGGCAAAGCATCTTTTTATGCAGGCCTCCTCCCGGAAGCCGCCAAGTTTTTCAGCGAATCGTCTGCGCTCATCGCCCCAAACGCCCCTCCTCTGGAGCTGGCTATGTTACACAATAACATTGGCTCCGTCGAACTGGCCAGCCGTATGGGCAAATATGATGCAAAAGCCGAAACCCATTTCCGGAAAGCACTCCAGTATTTACAAAAATACCGCCGTGGTACCGATGATGCTGCCTACTACAATATTTCAACCTCGGTTTACAACAACCTAGCCGTGCTTTTGAGATACAAAGGAACCTCTAGGCTAGCCGAAGGCTACATCAAAAAAGGGCTGGCCCTCATCCAAGGGAGGCCAGACTACTACACCCTACAACTCCGGCTCATAGCCAACTACGGGGATCTCCTGCTCCAGGAGAAAAGATATGCAGAGTCCCTGGAATTCCTCGAAAAAGGGCTGCGATTGAGCAAGGAGAAGGAAGACGCCCTGATGCAATTCGCGTTTATATACTACCTGGGCACTTGGTACGATAAAAAAGGCGATGCTGCGGAGGCGCTGCGCTACTACACGCGCTATTATGAAAATGCACGGGCAGAAGGCAACCACACTACTATCCGGGAAGTCGCCCGCAACCTGTCCGCGTTGTACGAAAAAACCGGCGATGCCGCACAAGCCCTGAAGTTCCTCCGGATCAGTACCGACAGCGAGGAAAAAATCAAAATTGCAGAAACCAAACAGGAACTCGCCAAAGCGGAACTACAAGCCAGCCTCAAAGCCCTGCAAGAGGAAATGGCCGCCGAATCCAACTCTGTTGCGAAGCGCTACCGCATTGCGCTGGGGCTGTCTGCCGGTTTAGCCCTGGTCGGCTTGTTGCTCTACTTCCTCTACCGGCGCAAGTACCGCATTGCCCAGCTACACAGCACGGAAAAAGAACGGGCCGCACGAAAACTGCAACTCGACAAAGAACTGCTCGAAGCCGAGCTGGAAGCCAAAGGCAAACACCTCACCACCGAAATCATCGAAAAACTCCGGAAAAACGAAATCATAGAGGATATCGTCAAAAAACTGCTGCCCCATACCCGGACTACTAGTGGCGATACCCAAAAAGCCCTGGGGGATATCGTCAGGAGCCTGCAGAGCTTCCAGGACAAAGCCGCTATGGAGGAGTTTGAAATGCGCTTTCGCCAGGTAGACCAGGACTTTTATCAGAAAATCCACGAGGTCTGCCCCGACTTGACCACCACCGAACGGCGCCTCTGTGCCTTCCTGCGGCTGAACATGAACACCAAGGAAATATCCGCCCTCACCGGCCAAACTGTCCGGGCCATCGAAATAGGTCGTACCCGCCTCCGGAAAAAGCTCGACCTCACCCATACGGATACCAGCCTGGTCGAGTTCCTCAGCTCCCTTTGAACCTTAGATAGGTTGCCAGGAAAATCTCCGGGGAGTGGAAAAGGGGTTCTTCCTTGCCCGCTGACCCCTTTACCGCCTGATCTAAGGGCCGAGCTCAGAAATGCGCATTTCCCCTCATACCGGCTCTATCAAGTCCCACAAATTTCCGTACAAGTCACTGAAAACCGCTACTTTCCCATAAGGTTCCTGAGCAGGTTCCCGTACGAAGGGTACCCCCTGTGCGCGCAGCCGACGGTAATCGCGGTCGAAATCGTCGGTATGCAGGAACAGGAAAACGCGCCCGCCCGTCTGGTTGCCTATCCGGCTCTGCT
>JBEGMH010000269.1:0-16896 GCA_041183125.1 Bacteroidota bacterium
TTTTACCTCTTTGAAATGCGCTCGCACCACTAATATCAAGCTTGTTGCGAGGGGGGGCGAAGGGTAAAAACAGCCCTTGACAACCCCTTGCAGCCCGTCTATTGCGTTCACCCTCTCAAACCGCAACACTATGAAGACCCTCAGAAGAACCGTAGCCGTCCTGTTGGCAGTATTGGTACTGACCGCCCTGCGCACCCTGTACCTATCTGGAACCTTTACATCACTCAGCCCCATCAACACGGGAAAAGAGCAGCAGATAAAAGGCATGATCGGCGCAGAAGACATCGCGATAGACCCTGCCTCCGGACTGGCACTCGTGTCCAGCGACGACCGCCGGAAAACACGCGCAGGCAAGCCCGTCAGAGGTGCCATTTACCAGTTGGACTTCCAGGCGAAGCCGGCCAGGATCCGGAACCTAAGCGAAGCATCGGCACCCGCTGATTTCCATCCCCATGGGATTTCGCTCTTCACCGGCCCGGGCGACAGCAGCAAGTGGCTGTTTGTGGTCAACCATACCCAAGCAGGACCACGTGTAGAGCGCTTCCAATACCAGGGCGATACGGCGCTCGTACATGTGGAAAGCATACAGCATGAAGCCATCAAAAGCCCCAACGACCTGGTGGCCGACAGCCGGTACAGCTTTTACTTCACCAACGACCACGACGAAGAAGGCGGGGTGTCCACCTGGAAGGATTTTTTAGTAATCGGCACGGGGCAAGTGGGCTACTTCGACGGGAAAAAAGCGGAGATATTGGCCAAAGGCATCCGCTATGCCAATGGCATCAACCTCAGCCCGGACGGGAAGCGCTTGTACATAGCCGCTTGTACCGACCGCTCTGTGCTCGTCTTTCAGCGCAGCCCGTTTCGCCAAATTCAAAAAATCAAGTGCGGGACTGCTGTGGACAACTTGGAATGGGATGAGGACGGCAACCTATGGGCCGGTGCACACCCTAAAATGTTAGCCTTCCTGGGGCATGCCCAGGACCCCGGCAAGCGCTCCCCTTCCCAGGTATTGCGCATTGACCTCAGCGACCCTCAGGTGCCGCGGGTAGAAACCCGGTACCTGAACCTCGGCGACCCTTTGTCCGGTTCTTCGGTTGCGGCCTTTTACAAAGGAACCCTACTCATAGGCGGTGTGTTTGACGACGGCGTCCTCCTTTTAGAAGGGCAGTAAAGTAGCTTAAAACAAGCGTTTGCGCTGGAAATACCAGGCGATCAGCAAGCTGATCACGGAAGAGAACACAAAGATGAAGAGAATGGCAAAGCGGCTTCCCGAAAAAGGAAGGGGCACGTTCATCCCAAAGAAGCTGGTAATCAGGGTCGGTACGGCGATAAAGATCGTGACCAGGGTCAGTCGGTGGATCGTGACGTTCATGTTATTGGAGATAATAGACGCGTACGTATCCATGGTACCGCTCAGGATATTGCTATAGACATTGGCCATATCGAGTGCCTGCCCGTTGTCAATGATGATGTCTTCGAACAGATCTGTTTTTTCCTCATCGTCCCGGATGCTCAGGAAGTCGGTGCGTTTGATTTTTAATTTCAATAAATCATTGGCGTTCAGTGAATTTACAAAATATACCAGACTTTTTTCGATACTGAGCAGCTGTTTGAGTTCCCTGTTTTTGCTGGAGTGGTACAACTCCTGTTCGATGAGGTTCCGTTTGAGGTCCAGTTTTTTGAGGTAGGTCAGGAAGCGATAGACGTTGTGTTCCAGGATTTGGAGGATGAACAGCGTTTCGTCGGCGGGGTCGAAGTTTTTGATTTTATCTTCCAGGAAGCGTTGGAGGACGGGGTTGTCCCGGCTACTGGTCACGGTAATGACGGCATCGGCTGCCATGATGATGCCGATGGGCACGGTGATGTAGATAGCGTCGTCTTCGCCTTTTTTTTCATTGGGCACGGGCGTATTGACGAGGATAAGACGGGCGTCGTCTTCCACTTCGTAGCGCGAGCGCTCGTCCACGTCGAGGGAATCCGTGATAAAATCGAGGGGTACTTCGAAGTATTGGGCGGCCTCTTCCAGTTCCTCGGTATTATAGGGCGGCGTGATATTGACCCAGCAGCCGTGTTCCGGTTGTTCCAGTTCCAGTAATTTTCCGCCTTTTTTTGCGTAGTACCGAACCATAGGTTGCCAGTTTTGGACGCACAAAAGTAAGGTCCTGTGCGCAAAGATTTTCTTTTTTTACACGAAGGTTGCCCACTTATTTAAACCGGATAGCTTTAATAGGTGAAACGCGGGCGACGAGGTAAGAGGGGAATACTAAAAACAGCAGGATAATGAGCAGGGCTCCTGCGTTGAGGAGGAGGATACCGCCCGGTTCAATCTGGACGGGCGCATAAGACAGGTAGTAATTTTCTTCCGAGAGGCGGATGAACCGTCCGTATTTTTGGGCCATACAAAGCCCAATACCGATGATATTCCCCCAGAGCAGGCCTTTGGCGATGATGTGGGCGGCGTATATGAGGAAAATTTTGCGGATGCCCCAGTTCGTCGCCCCCAGGCTTTTGAGCGTACCGATCATGTAGGTTCGCTCCAGGATGAGGATGAGCAGGGCGGTCACCATATTGATCACTGCCACCAGCACCATGAGTACGAGGATGACCACTTCATTGATATCCTGTAGGGCGAGCCACTCGAAGATCTGCGGCAGTTTTTGCCGGATGGTCTCTGCGTAGAGGTCCGGGGGCAGCGCCTGGTAATAGATGTGTTCTGCGATAGCGTCGAGGTCGCGGATATCCTCTACGAACACTTCGAAGCCGCCCACCTGGGATTCGTCCCAGCCTAACAGTTGCTGGATTTTCCGGATGTCCACGAGGGCGAATTTGCTGTCGTATTCCTCCAGGCCGGTTTTAAAGATACCGACCACCTCGAAGCCCCGTTTTATTTGGTTGCCTTTTTCCACGAAGTGTACCCGGAACTTATCGCCCACGCCCACTTTGAGACGGTCGGCGGTTTGGCGGGAGATGAGTATCCCATCGCCCGGGGCGTCTTTTTCATAGCGCAGCGGTTTGCCCTCGGTCAGGTATGCGTTGAGGAATCCCCAGTCAAAATCTTTTCCGACCCCTTTGAGCACGATGCCCTCCATTTCGTCCTGCGACTTGATGATACCCGGTTTGAGTGCAAAAACCTGGATGTGGCGCACACCGCCGTGCGTGCGGGCCCAGGAGACGGAACCCTTTTGCCAGGGGAAAGCAGGCGGCGCCTCGTACGCGACGGAGCGGATGGTGTCGAGGGAAGGATAAAAAGGCTGATCAATAGATATCGGGCTGACTTCCAACAAACTCTGGTGCAGTTCCGTATCGGTGATATGGATATGCCCCCAAAATCCGAATATTTTTCCGCTGATTTCCTTTTTAAAGCCGGCGATCAGGGCTACGGCACAGATCATGACGGCAGCACTTAGCGCCACGGCGACGACAGCGATGCGGATGATCAGCCGGGCGAACGCGTGTTCTCCCTGGCGGATGACTTTTTGGGCTATAAAAAATTCGAACATGCTCATTCTATCAGCAACATTTTTTTCGTTGCTGTCCAACCCTCTGCTTTGAGCGTGTAAAATAGCACACCGGAAGCACTTAACGCACTTTTGCGCAAGGTTATTTCATGGACGCCTGCCTCGTACAGTTTCTCGCTTTGATAGACCCGGCTTCCCTTGATATCGGTAATCGTGATTTCGGCGCGTTGGGCGACGGGCAGCCAGAAGCTGATATGGGTTTCTTCACTAAACGGGTTGGGGAAGTTTTGGTACAGCTCCGGTCTGGACGAAGGAGGTGAAGCGCCCTCGAATGTGATTTTCAGGTCGGCCACGGTTCCTTTATCATCGTATCCTTCCGGGTGTAATATCCTGGAATTGAGCTGAATGCGATCGGAGATAGACAGGGGTTTCATCACCTGGAACACGAGGGTGAGCAAGTCCTGTTTATCGCTGGGGCTATCGGGGCTACGCACCCAGCTCAGGGCGAGGAGTCCTTCTTCTTCAAAATGCGCCCATTCCCCCGGTTTTGCCAGGCCGGGTTCAACCTGAACCAGCGCGAGGGCTTCGCGGTCGTAAGACAAGCCGAACTGGCATCCAGCCATTTGCTTCCAGTCATCAGAGCGCAAGGGCACCCGGATGATTTCCCCGGGCCGGGCATTTTGTTCCTTTATCCGTATCTCGGACAAGCGGTTAGCAGATCGGCTTCTGATCAAGCGGGAGTTGGCGATCACATCCCCGTTGAGGTCGCCGATTTTTATCCCTATGAAATCGGCACCCGCCATGCTGTCCAAGCGTGCAGGTATGCTGAGCGACTCCGGATAAGCAGAGAGCCAGGGGTTCTTTGGATTGCTAAATACGTACCTGGTGGGGATAAAGCGCCAGCTTCGGTTGTTGGGGAACGTATTTTCCAGTTTGAGCACAACCCTGCGCAGCTGAATGAGGTCGAGCACGGTAATAGAGCCCGTATTGTTCACATCGGCTGCGATCAGGCGATAAGGGTTGGGCAAGAACTTCTCCCCGAGGATATGTTGTTGCATGGCGATGAGGTCTGCCGTAGTGAGGCCGTTGCCAAAGTCATCGTTTTTATAGGGGGTGAGGGCGAATGGGTTTTTGAGGTTGACATTCCCAAAGCGGAACAGGCCGTCCTGTTTGGTCATGAGTTTGAATTCCAGGGTAGTACCTTTGAGGGATACTTCGACGGACTCCACTTTCAGGCTGTCCACGGTGCGGATTTCGCCGGCTACAAAGCCCCGATAGCTTCGGCACACCTCTGCTTCGTCGGTTGGCTGTGCAAAGCTGAGGCAGGCTTTTTTGTTGCCCCGTTGGTCCCAGGCATAAATTTCGACGGGGATGAATTTCCAGGCATCGGCACAGTCTATCCACAGAGAGCTCGCATTGGGGTCCGGTGTTTTGTCTGCCAGGTGGATGCTATAGGTCAGGATTTGGCGGAGCCCGTTTGAATCGGCTTTTCCCTGGCCGTTGCAATCAAAAATGGGGTTTTCGATAAAATCGGAGGCCAGGAACAACGCTGCTGCTTTTTCGGGGACCCCGTTGTTATCCAGGTCCACCATTTGGGCATCTACGGAGACGAAGGGCTTACACTGTGGCGTAGGGATGGTGTTATCGAGCACCGGCACCGGGATAGGCGTGACAAGCGATTGGTTTCCGCAGGGATCTGTGGCGCTTACCAGCAAGCGGTGCGTACCTTCCGGGAACTCACCTTTGACCGACCAGTTGTTGTTTCCCAGGTAGGTGACTTTGGCATCCGGTACAAATTTGCCGAGCGGGCGCACCCCGCCGGGGTAGAACTGGGTATCTGGCAAGATTTGGATGGAGTCCAGTGCAAGCACCCCTTTTTCACCCAGTGCAATACCGGTATCTGGCAGCATGGAGCAGTCGTCTTGTACCAGGATATTCAGTTCTACGGTCTTCATACACTGTCGGTTCGTAGGTATATCCGGCAGTTTCTGGACAAAGGAGATCGTAGGCTTTACCGTATCGGGCAGGGCGATATCCTGGGTGAACATCCAGGCTATCTGGCCTTTGATACCGCTGGCGCAGGGCGTATTCGCAGGGTTGTTATAGCGCAGGGAGCTGACCTTTTCCGCTTCGTCCGGCAGGCCATTGCCGTTGTCATCAAAATAGATCTCTTCCACGCCATCGGTAGGATCCTGGTCTTTTACAAAAACCCCTACCCCGTCGGGACCATCTCCACGGGGGTCTTTGGGTACCACTACGGCCCACTGCACCGGATCCCCGCAAGCATCCACGTAGTTGCACCAGTTGACCACGGTATAGGTCCGCTTTACGACCAGGCATGCACCGGTAGGTTGCAGAGCTGCCTTATCCTGTACAAAAACGCCCAGGACATCGCAGCCCAGGACTTCTCTTTTCAGGTTGGCGGTAGGCATCTGGCCACATTGGGCCACGGCTGTATCTGCGGGAAAAAACAGGGTGTAGTTGCGCTCCGGTTGTACGGTGATGCGCACGGCTTCTGTTGTCCTGCTCACGCTGACCCCGCCTGCTGTGCGGGTAATGGTCCATGAAATATCCACATGGCCGGTGTTACAGGTCAGTTCGTCGTCCACGAGCATACGGACGGTGGCTTCCCCGCAGTCTAACCCGGCCACGATACGCATGTCGCCGCGCAGGGCGGTGACGATGCGGTTGTATTCCACGGAGCCCGGGAGGTAGGCTCCCTGGCGGGTCAGGGCGCTCAGGAGGCTATCTTCCCGACAGCTCACCGTAATCGGTTTTGGAAGGGTCCAGGCGAGTTCCGTTTTGTATTCCACCTTAACCGGGCTCGAACAATTGCTTTGGTTGCCGGAAACATCCTCGGCGAACAACTGCACCTGGAGGGAGTCGCCGGCATCTGCACAGAAGAACTCGACGTAATCCAGGAGCGGGGTCATCAGTCGGTTGGTTTTTGCATCAAACGCGAACCGTTCCCCGAAGTCGGAAATATCCCCGTCTTTGTTCCAGTCTATACCATCGAATTGGTTGATGGTTTTATCGTTATTGCTATCGTACCCTCGCTGGATAAATTCCTTCAGGCTTTTGGGATTGTAGGTCCTGCGGACGCGCACCCAGTTCAGGCCGCAATTATCCGTGGAACCCCGGTCAATATCTTTTACCATCACTTTGGCATAGCCCCCGCTGATGCCCACCGTATTGTTTAGGGCTACGGAGAGCAGGCTCGGGCATTTGACTACCGGGGCGAACTGGTCGACGACGGTGAACTCAAATTCCAGGTTGGCTTTATTTTGGCAATCATCGGATGCTTCGACCAGCAGGCGGTGCCGACCGGTGCGCACCCGGGTAGCGGTCAGGTAGTCTTTTCCATCCAAGCCCTTGACCAGGATCCTGGGGTAGTTGGCTATCCGCCACTCAGAAGGCCCGACGGGCTTACCGTCCACATAGTCTGGGCCAAAATACTGGATGGTGACCGCAAGGGAGGGGTTGAGCGAGCAATTATCGCGGACGTGGATATCAAAGAAGCGTTGCAGGCCGGATGCGTCCACTCCGAAGGACGACTCGCAGGATTCGACTCCGTTTGAGATGGTCACGGTCCGGAAAGCAGTGGTAATGGTTGGCGGCACTTCATCGCGGGAAATCAGGTGGAACGTATCCATTGCGATCGGCAGCGATGTACATTCGTCGCTGGCACGGACTACGATTTCCACTCTTTTTCCCCCTTGGCACAGGGCAAGTTCATTTAGGACGTCCACGCGGAAAGTGTACCCACACTGGGTGAGCGACTGGGCGTTGCCCGCCGTCAGTGCCTCGGGAAAGAAGGCCGTTTTTGCGGTGCTTTGGGCACAGGCGTACGGTTCCGGAACTACGTAATAGCGCTCTTTGAAACGCCGAACCATGTCCTCGGTCGGCGGGGCGGCGCATACTTTGTTATCGAGTACTATTTCGCGGATACCCTGCCGGCTGTACAGATCGGGATCCAGTGCCGGGCGGGCGAAAAAGATCGTCTGCTCCGTTTGGGTCTTATTTCCCGCACAATCCGTGCCGGTAAACGTGCGGACAATTTTGGCCCAAACCCCATCCCGGCCAATGGCCTGGCAATCCGACAAGGTCAACTGGTCGCGAACGCTCAAGGTCGTACTACACTGACAGCGCGCATTACAGGCGTCTTCAAAAACAGCCGTACCCGTGTAATAGTCGAAGGCGGGCGTAGTCCAACTCAGCGGGTTGTTCAGCACCCGCTCCAGGTGGGCGCATAAGATCGTATCCTGCCAAGGGGTGGAAAGGGCTGCTTCGCGCCCACAGGAACGAAGCCGCTTCGCCAACCTTGGGCCGTGCACATCGCGCACCCGTAGGATACCTTTGCAGCCCTGAAAATCGCTGCACAGTTGGTATTCCGGTTTGACCCGTACGATGAAGCGAAACTCCCCACAAGCCTCTACGCGGTTGTCCAGGCCCCCGTCTTCCACGATGACCTCCAATTGCTCAAAGAACCGGGCGGAATCCTGGCAATTCGCAGAAGAAGTGCGCATGAGCATAGCCGGGGTAATCCTCAAAGAGCAGGAATCCCCTAAATCGAGCGCGACTTCAGGGATACAAGTAACACAAGAGGTCCCTGCTTTAGGCAGAACCGTCACCGAAATCCTGAAAATGGACCCCGGGCAGTTGCCGATGCCCGCCGTTACCCGATATACGACCGTTTGGGGTGAGGAGGAGAGGTTGGTCAATACATCCGTGATGACGGTACCATCTACTGGCCGCAAAGATTCCCCGCTCACCTCGGGGTTGTCCGCAAGGGCTACCCAGGTAAACTGGCTGGTCCGGCCATTTCCAAAGAGGTTCACGTTCCGCTGCAGGTCGTACCCCACGGCGGAACAAGTAGCGATCTCTTTGCGGTCATCTTTGCCTTCGGCTCCCTGAACGACCGTTACCGATACTACGTTGGATGCAGAAGCACCGCAGGTAGTGCCACTACAGGACAGCAAGGCGCGGTAGCGCGTGTTGGCCAAGGGCTCCAGGCTGACCATCGTTCCAGTAAGGCCGCTTATGGTTTGCCAGTTCTGCCCATCCGGGCTACGTTGCCAGGAAATAGAACAAGCGTTGGTCTCGTTTGACAAAGTGGCCGTCAACAGTAAGGTACTGCCCTCACAGACCAAACTGGGGCCTGAAATCCGCAAGCTGGGGGTAGCGAGCAGCGAAACCGCTACGCTGTTGGACACAACAGGTGCACAATTGCCCTCACTGCAGCTCAATACCGCCCGGTATTGGGTAGGCACCACCGGAGATACCGTGACGGTGGGTGACCCTTGTCCCGCCAGGGTTGACCAGGCGTTTCCACCATCCACACTTTGTTCCCAGCGCAGGCCACAAGTGCCGATTCCGCCGGTAGTAGCCGCACTGAGTACCACGTTGCTGCCCGGGCAAACGGCCCCACCGCCTGTCACGGTCACAGATGGAGGCGCAAAGACCTGGACGAGTACCACATTGGATGGGCCCGTCGAACAGGTATTGGCACCACAGGCAATCAAGGCGCGGTAGAATGTAGCCGAAGAAGGGGTTACCCACAGGGAATCCCCGGACGCCAGGGGGATGTCCTTCCAATCCGTCGCCCCATTAGGGCTGCTTTGCCACTGAGGGCGACAGGTGTTTTCCGCATTTTGCAAAGTGGCCCGCAGCAACGCCGAGCTCCCTGTACATACAGCCGGAGCAGAAGCACTGATTTGCAGGGAAGCCTTGGGGGAAACCCGAAGTACCCAGACCTCGGAAGTATCGCCGCATCGCGTCGGGCAAGCGTAAATAACCCGGTAATAAGTAGTTTGGGACGGATTCACCCTGCGCAAAGAAGAAGAAACACCCGTAGCCGATGTCCATGCCACCCCATCGCTGCTGGATTGCCAGGTAAAGCCGCAAGACGTGCCCGCACCGCTCACCAAGGCTTCCAACGTCGTAGAATCCCCTGCGCAAAGAGAAGAGGCTCCCCGCAGGTTGACGGTCGGTTGCGGAAAAACGCGCACCTTAAATATGTTGGAAATACCCACTTCGCACCCTACATTGGGGCAGCGATATACCACGCGGTAGTCCGTGGTGGTATCCGGTCTCGCCTCCAGGACAGGCGACGTAGCGCCGGGCAGGTCTGTCCAGGCTCTGGTCCGGGGGTTGAAATAGGTCCATTGCAAACGGCAATCCCCCAGGCCACCGGAGGCCCTCAGCAATGCTGGGGAGCCCGCGCAGAGGCTGTCCGGGCCGCTCAGGGTTACCCATTGCGTTTGGATGACCGTGACGATAAACTCATTGGAAATAGCTTGTCCGCAACTTAGCGCATCGCAGGAATACAGGACGCGGAACCTCGCGGTGGTATCGAGATTGGCCAATGACAGTGCCCGGGCGGTCTGGCCGTTCAGGTTTTGCCAAGTGTTGTTCACCAGGCGTTGCCACTGCAGGGTACACACGGCAGATCCCCCGCTGGTAAGTGCGCGCAGGGAATCCACCCCTCCTATACAAACGGTAGTAGGGCCGCTTATGGATACGGCGGGCGGCAGGAGCACGGTGACTGTTTCCGCATTGGAAAAAGCGGTCGTACAGCCCGTACCAGCACAATCGTAACGAGCCCGGTATTGGGTTGTCTTATTGGGTATCACGGTCACGCGGGTTCCCGCCAGACCGGGAAGGTCTGTCCAGGTACCGCTCAGGCTGTCCAGCGTCTGCCAGCGCACGATGCAGGATCCCGTCCCGTTCGTTAGGGCAGCGGTCAATTGGACAGGGACGCCCGCGCAGACCGCCCGTCCTCCGCTGACGGAGATTTGCGGATTGGGAAATACAGTTATGGTTTGGCTCGCTGAGGTATCGGACTTGCAATTTGAGGCGGTTGGGCAAAAATAGATGACCCGGTACTGCGTCGTCTGGGTTGGGGAGAACGAGGCGGTTCTTTCCGGTCCCTGTTGCAGGGTTGTCCAAGATATTCCGTTGGGACTGGACTGCCAGCGCAGGGAGCAGTCGCTGATGCCCCCGGATGTGGTAGCCGTCAGAGTAGCCGTACCGCCGGCGCAGATACTGGTGCTCCCCGTGAGGACCACATCCGGTGCGGTGGCAATCGTAACCAAAGACGAATTGGACACCCAGGAGCAGGTTCCGCAAGCCAACAAAACCCGGTAGTGAAAATTAGCCGTTGGGAAGATCGTCAAAGAAGGCCCATTCGAGCCGGGCAGCGTCTCCCAGACACTGGCATTGGAACTCCGCTGCCAGGTATAGGTACACGTTGCGGCAGCCCCTGTGGCTTCTGCTTGAAGGAGAAGGGATCCTCCCGAGCATACGGACGAGGGGGCATTCAACTTCAGGGTCACCTCGCCGGGGACTTCGACGGTTTGCGGGTTGGAGTAGGTGGTACCGCAGCCGTCGCCGTCGCAGCGCAGTACGGCCCGATAGGAAGTAGTTGCCCTTGGGGTGATGGTGAGGGTAGGCTCCCTGGTCCCTCCCTCGACGGGCATCCAGCGGTTGTTGGCAGTATCCCAGAACTGCCATTCCAGGCCACAGTTGCCCGCTCCCCCTTCCACTACGGCACTCAGGATAGCCGATTTCCCTGGGCAGATGCTCCCCCCGCCCGTCACACTGACAATGGGTTCGTTCAGCACACGCAGGACAAACGGACCTGCAAACGGGCGGCAGGACAACTGGGAAGGGATCGGGTTGAGTATGGCATACACGTAGTATGTGCCCGGCGTATTCGGCAGGGTGGCGTTCTCCAGGGTGGCCGAAGTGCGGTCGCTCGACAAGGTCGCTTCGCCAAGGAACCCATCGGGGGTCAGGGAATACACATTGATGGGCGTGCTGCTGTTAAAATAGACAAAACGGACGCCAAAATTCCATATCGTTGGCCCCACGTTGTTCAGCATGTTTACCAATCCATCCACTTTGAACGTATGCTCACCGCTGCCCACGCAAACCCCGCTCGGGCCGGAGATGTTCCCGGTAAAACTGGGGCAGGTAATCCCGATAGAGACCGCTGTGCTGGCAGGGGCAGTTGGGCAGGCACCTATATAGCCCCTGATGCTGGCAGCGTACACCCCCAGGGGCACATTGGCCGGTATGCGCACGCGATAGACCATGTTCAGCGTATCTTTCGCGCCAATGGGATAGCGGGCAGGGCCTGCCACCCAACGCAGGTTTCCGCTGATCCCCGTAGGGGAAGCAGACGCAGTATTCAGTGAATTGACTTCGCTTTGTTCATCTACCAGACCCCGGTTGCTGAGCGAGGGGGTCAGGAAAGCCGTGATGCTGTCCAGGGCGAATGCCGTTCCCCCACGGTTGAATATCTGGTAGTTCAACGTGACCACGTCGTCGTTGAAAGAGGGGGACTGTTGGAAAAAAGAGGTGGGCCGGGCCGTGTGCTTACCAGAGAGGGAAGCCTGTGGGTCTGCCCCGTTGAACGTACCGGAAAAAGTGCCATTCCCGCCAAAAGTGATGTTGAACCCCCTGCCGGACCGGCTGTAGTTCACGACGACCAGCGCATAGCTCTTACCAGGGGTCATGTTTAGGGGGGCCAAGAAATTATTCGAGCCCGTTGAGCAGCCACAATACTCCGCTTCGTCCGTTTCCGAATCGCGCAGGCCGGTCGAACCCGTACAACTCACCCAGTTGCTGATGGGTTGCCCGACGTTTTCACCGGAAGACATGCAGCGAACGGGGGTAAGCACCCCGCAATCCGCGACTCCGCCGGGGAGTTCATAGACAATGAAATCAATATCATCAGATGCGTGGAGCGGGGTGATACTGAAACTCAGCGTACCCGCTTGGCCACAGGTCCATTTCAGCCAAGTGGATTGGTACTCTTTGGGTTTACAGGAGTTGCGCTCACATGCATTGGCAATTTCGAAAGGGTTGGCACCTTCCCCTCCTACAAAATCAATGGTAAGGGGGTCTTTGGAGCAGAGTATTTTGCCGGTGGGGCAATCTGCCAGAGGATTGATCACCTGGTTGAAATTGTTCAGGCACATCTGGAAGGAGCCGCTTTTGGCGTTCCGAGCCGACACGCGGATGTAGTAGGTCAGTCCGATTTGTAGCTTTTCGACCAGCGTTTCCACATAATTGGAGCCCACTGCATCCGATACGCACTGTATCGCCGACAAAGCACCGCATGTGCCACTGTAAACGGTCAACTGGGGAAACTGAAGGGTTCCCCCAGGGGTAGACCCACCCGCACCCTTCAAACTGATCTGCAGAGTGGTGGCTTGTGCGGTGAAGGAGTACCAAACATCCGGCCCATTGCCCGTAGCGGGAAAACAAAAGCCACGCGTATCCGCCGACACCGTAGCCGCGGAGGTCGTGAAGGCGGTAGCCGGCGAACACCAGTTCACCACGTTGGGCAGGGGTATCGCCCTTGCGCACTCATCATTGGACGGCTGCGCATTCCCTACCGATACACCAAAACATGTGATGTACAAGGCAATGGAAAGCCGTAAAAGAAAGGTATGCCTGACCGGCGCAGGAAAGACTGATGCAATCCGGAATAAAAGCGTTGCGAGAGAAGAACGCATAAGTTCTCAGGATTTTTCCATAGTAAATTTATAGACCCAAAAGGGGTTTGGTTTGTATAAAGGGGCCAGCGAGGTGGGGAACAAAAGCGGCTTGCTTTCAAAAGGGCGTTTTATCGTTTGTTTCTCACATCAAAGTTAAAAAAACTTATAACATGTTTTGAATATGGCTCCCCTAAATCGCTTTTCCACTAAAAAATGTAGCTTTGCGGCACTATCTTGCATTGGGGACTTTCCAACCGGGTCAAAACCGCTCATTTTGCCCTCGGCGGAAAACCGCAAGTACGCATTTAGGGGTATGTAAAAAGTATTTCGCCGCTCCAGCTTGAAAAAATATTTCTTGGTGGCGTCGGGCGAAAAAGGTCTTTCTAAACAACCCCGCATCTGTTCAACAAAGGAGCCAACGGATAGGTTGTGCCTCATACAAACAGCCAGACTGTGATGGATTTTTTAGACGAGCTAAAATGGCGGGGGCTTTTACAGGACATGACCCCCGGCCTTGAGGAAGCCCTGGCCCAGGGCCGTGCGATTGGATACATCGGCTTTGACCCCACCGCCCCTTCCCTGACCATCGGCAACTATGTGCCCATCATGCTCCTGAAACTCTTCCAACTGTGCGGACACCAGCCTATTGTACTCATGGGGGGCGCAACCGGCCGGATCGGCGACCCCTCCGGCAAAGACAAGGAAAGAGAGCTCAAATCGTATGAGGAGCTGGACTCCAACCTGGAATTTCAGACGCGCCAGATGAAGAAATTCCTAGATTTTGAGCGGGAGGGCAACCCGGCCCTCCTGGTCAACAACTACGATTTCTACCGCGAGATGCCGGTGCTCGAATTTCTCCGAACAGTAGGTAAAACCTTGACCATCAATTATATGATGGGTAAGGAATCCGTGCAGCGGCGTTTGGAGACGGGCATTTCCTTCACCGAGTTCAGCTACCAGCTCTTACAGGCGTACGATTTCCAATGCTTGTTCGTACAATACGGTTGCGCCCTGCAAATGGGCGGCTCCGACCAGTGGGGGAATATCACGTCCGGTACGGAATTTATCCGCCGCAATTTACAGGAAAAGGCGTACGCCCTGACCAACCCGCTGTTGACCAAGGCCGACGGCACTAAATTCGGAAAATCCTCCGAGGGGAATATTTGGCTCGACCCTGCCCTCACCAGCCCGTACAAATTTTACCAGTTCTGGATCAATGCCAACGACGAGGATGTGCCGCGGTTCATGCGCTACTTCACCCTGCGCACCCGCGCGGAACTGGAAGCCCTGGAGGCCCAACATATCGGTAACCCACAGGAGCTCAAACGCCTGCTCGCCGAAGAGCTGACCATCCGCATCCACTCCGAGGAGGACTACCGCTCGGTACTCCGGGTAAGCGAACTGCTCTTTGGCCGCAACGCGGGCAGGGACGAACTGCTCGGCCTAAGTGAAGCGGAACTACAGACCGTTGCCTCCGAAATCCCCTGCTACCCCGTCTCCCGGACCGCCCTGGAAGCCGGGGTGGGTATTGCTGACCTGTTGGCAGAACATACGCCCATCACTTCCTCCAAAGGGGAAGCGAGGCGTGCACTCCAAAACAACGCCATCAGCGTCAACAAAGAAAAAATCAGCGCGCCAGAGCACACGGTCCTGGCCTCTTCCCTGCTGCACAACCGCTACCTTTTATTGGAAAATGGAAAAAAGAACAAATACATCCTCCTAACTGAGTAACCATGGAACTACCCCTGTATCAGATTGACGCCTTTGCCGAAGAAGTGTTCCAAGGCAACTATGCCGCTGTATGCCCCCTGGAATATTGGTTGCCCGATGCGGTTCTCCAAGCCATCGCCTCGGAGAACAACTTACCGGAAACGGCATTTTTCGTAGCTGAAAAAGAAGGGTTCCGGCTGCGCTGGTTCACGCCCGTAGCGGAAGTGCGCCTTTGCGGCCACGCAACCCTGGCCAGCGCCCACACGCTGTTCAGCCATCTGGGTGCCCAGGGGAATATGCTGCATTTCAACTCTCTGGGCGGCCAGCTGCGGGTATGCCGTTCGGGTACTTCCTTGGCGATGTATTTTCCAACCGACCTGCCCAAGCCTGCAGAAATACCGCCTTTCCTGGAAGAGGCCCTGGGCACGGCCATACTCGATGCGCAAACTGGAATAGACGACCTCCTGGTGCGCGTGGAATCGGAAGCACTCCTCCAGGACCTGCACCCAAACTTCGCACAGATCGCGAAGCTGCCGCACCGAGGGCTCATCGTGACCGCCCCCGGGCAAAACACAGACTTTTCGTCGCGTTGTTTTTTTCCCAACCTCGGCGTGGATGAAGATCCCGTAACGGGCTCCTCACACACCCTGCTCACGCCCTACTGGGCCACATTGCTCGGCAAAGAACACCTCAGTGCCGTGCAGGGAAGCCGGCGGAAAGGCTATCTACAATGCCAACTCTTAGGCGATGAAGTCGAAATATCCGGACAGGCAAAGACCTATTTAGTCGGCAAGATATATATATGATTGGCCGGCATTCAACGAGGGAGCTTAGCAGCGGGGCGCACCTCTGTACCCGCTTTTCCCGTCAAGCCATCCCCGAGAGTTTCGCGGTACCGTTCTGCCTGCTGTAACAAAGCCTGGGTAAGCTCCGGGTACAAGGCTTGTACGTCGCGCTCTTCCCCTGGGTCGTTGTATAAATCGTACAAGGCCAAGGGAATTTCTTGTGTGCCGTATTTTCCCGGAAACCCGTCTTTGCCAATAGCCCCGGCATGGGCGTATGTTTGTGCAGTACAGGGCAATACTAGTTTCCAACGCTTGTTGCGCACCGCCTTCAAGTTGTTTTTATCGTAATAATACGCAAACTCTTCTCTCGGGCTCAACGGGCTTTTCCCTTCTATAAACGCGCATAAACTCTTCCCGTCTATCTTTCGGGAAGGCAGCGGGGCAGCGCACCACTCGGCAAGGGTGGGCAGTATGTCCAGGGTACTGGCCAGATCGTATGCGCTTCTTCCCGCCGGGACCTTCCCCGGCCACCAGACGATACAGGGCACTTTGACACCGCCGTCCCAATGCGTGCCTTTCCCTTCGCGCAACCCGCCCGAGCTTCCGGCGTGGTTGCCAAAAGTCAGCCAGGGGCCATTGTCGCTGGTGAGGATGACCACCGTATTCTTTTCCAGGCCATTTTTTTCCAGGGCAGCCAACACCGCACCGATGGAGGCGTCCAGTTCCTGCATCACATCCCCAAACAAGCCACTGCCGCTTTTTCCCTTGAACGCCTGCGATGCCCCGAGGGGGACATGGGGCATGGAATGGGCGAGGTACAGAAAGAATGGGCCTTTCCGGTTCGATGCTATAAACTGTACCGCGCGTTCGGTATAGCGCTGGGTCAGCTCGTCTTGGTCGGCAAGGGTGTGCAAGGTACGGGCCACCCGGTTGCCTTCCAACAAGGGCAGCGGCGGGTAGGTAGAACGGTACGAGCCCGTATCCGTCCAGGGGGTGCCGTCGTAATACACCGGCCACATATCATTGGAATATGGCAGCCCAAAAAACTCATCGAACCCGTGCTGGAGCGGCAAAAAAGGCTCCTTGTGCCCCAAATGCCATTTGCCGATGATCCCTGTGCGGTATCCCACTGACTGCAAGAGCTCTGCCAGCGTCTGCTCCTCGGGGTTCAATGCGATTTGGGCATTGTGGTCGAGGGCACCATGGATGCCGATACGGGTCGGATAACAGCCCGTCAACAAAGCCGAGCGCGATGCACTGCACACGGCCTGGGCCGCATAAAAGTTTGTGAAACGGGTACCCTGGGCAGCCAGCTTGTCTATATGGGGCGTTTGGTATGGCCCACCCCCATAGCAGCCCGGATCACCATAGCCCATGTCGTCCATGAAGATGAGTACGACATTAGGCCGTTGATCGGGATGAGCCGCCCCTTGC
>JBEGMH010000270.1:0-2647 GCA_041183125.1 Bacteroidota bacterium
GCCACTTCCAGGGCGATATTGGAATAGTCCAGCGGGCCATTTTTCGAAACGGCGTGGTAAATTGCGGAGCGGATCAGCACCGTATTGACAAAATCGTTGTAGTGGCCCGCTTGCAGCGCTGCATCCTGCCGGTTGTCGGTGAAGCTCATCACTTTCTGCACCTCGCGCGGTGCCTTCGCCTGTGCGAGCGCCAGCGCAGCCGATAGGCTGAGCAGGGTAGTGGCCGTTCCGCGGCCCTCGTTGCCGATGCGGGCCAGTTTGGTGGCATCGCGGGTGCGGGAGTCGTAAAATGCCCCTGCGGTGGGGTCAAACCGCAGGGGCGCTTTCAGGAACCAGCCCGCCAGGAAGCCCTCGGCAGGGGCATTGCTGATCTGTCCGAACCGGTTGACATACATCTTGCGGGGCACAAACGGCAAGCGTTCCTTCTTGATGCGCTCGCGGTTGCCGGGGTTGAACCAATCCAGCGGCAGTTCCTCGCGGGCATGGGCGGGGTCTTCGTCCCAGAAATCCTCTCCTTCCGGCGGGCTGAGCAGGAAATAGCCCTCTTCGGACGTCTCTTCTTCCGCATCATTGCCATAGACATCCGTCCAGGGCTCCAGCGCAGACGAGGCGCTGACCTGCACCCGGTAGAACGTCTCCCCGCTGATACGGCTGAAGGCCACGGAAAAAAGCGGGAGCACCTCCCCATTTTTGGTAACGGACACTTCCTTTTCCACCCGTATTTCCCGGCTTTCCGGGGCTTCGAGCGTGCAGTAGGCCGTTCCGGTTTGTAGAAAAAACTGGTGCAGGCGGAATTGCAGGTAGGAAGTCCTGGAACCCGATTCAGCCAGGCGCACGTTGACGGACTGGATCAAGTTCAGCATTTCCTTGAGGCGCTGTCCGCAGACCTCCGCCGGCATGCCCGAGGCTGTTTGGAGCGCTTCGATCACTTTGGGCAGCGTTTTCGGTTCGTTCCGGTACCATTTCCCCTCCACCGCTTTGAGCGCGATGTGTTGTTCCAGCCAGGCGGCCAGCGGGTGGGAGAGCAGGTAGGCTTCGGAGCCGTTTTCGTCCATCGGGTGGGTCAGGCTCTGTTGCAGGGCGGCCATATCGCTGCCCGCGTGTACGACCACTTTGCGCAGCGTTTCCGTAACGATCTGCCCCGGCGGGACAGGCACCCCAAAGATCCGGGACGCCACCCTGGAGACGTCCTCTTTTTGTTGGGCCGGGCTGCCCCCGCTCGACATCGTGGCAGAAGTGCCGATACAGACCAGTTCTTTTTTTGCTTCCTGGTGCAACCGGCGGATCAGCATCGCCACATCGGCCCCTTGCCGGCCGCGGTAGGTGTGCAATTCATCGAATACCAGGTAGTGCAGGCAATCGAAGATACTGTCCCGCAGGGCTTGCTCTTTGGCCCGGACTAACATCAGCTCCAACATGACGTAGTTGGTCAGGATGATATTCGGTTTATCCTCGATAATCCGTTGTTTCTGGCGCTCGGATTCCTGGCCCGTGTATTTTTCAAAGGAGAAAGGGAAGGACTTTTCCCCGTGTTTTGCCTCATACGCCTCGCGCAGTTTTTCCAGTTCGCCCACTTGGGAGTTGATCAGCGCGTTCATCGGATAGACGATCAGCGCGTGCACCCCTTCCTTTTTCTCCGGTCCGTGCACCTGCAGCAGGTGGTTAAAGATAGAGGCCATATAGGTGAGCGACTTGCCCGAGCCGGTGCCGGAGATGACCACGAAATGCTGGCCGTTCAGGCCTAATTGCACTGCTTCTTCCTGGTGTTTATGCGGTGGGAAAGGAAACAGTTCCGACAGCATCGGGTGCGCGTTGGAGAGTGTGCTCAGCGGTTTCCCCGTTTCATACCCCGGGTTAAACTGGATGAGCGGGTCGTTCCAGAGGCCTTTTTGGTCGTGCAGGTAGGTATCCACGACTTCGCGGATACGATCGTCGCGTATCGCCACGAAACTTTGGATATAGCTCCGGTATTTTTCCAGTACCGAGGCATGGTAGTCCAGGATATCAATCATAGCAGGGTTTTGAGTGGTTTGGGCGGCACACGCTCCGCGCCCATGGTCAAAGATAAGCATTTCGATGGTTTGAGCGGGTAGGGGAGTAGGGTAATTCTCAAAAGTTTGTGGGTTTTTTTATTAGACTTGTTGCGAGGGGTTAGCGGGATGGGAAAAAAAGCATTAGTAAAACGCCCCTACGAATGACCCATACCGCCTCCTGCCCATCCGCGAAGGTATTGGCCGGAAAGTTAAAATTTTGTGAACGGTTTAAAAAGTGAAAATAATTTTGTTTTTGCCCTCGTTCCCCAATCGTTGTTTTTTTAAACAAGTCTATTCCCTATACCTGCCAATTTTTTTCTAAAAATACGGCTCAGAACCATTTAAAAACGGGTACAAATAGGTCTTACTTTCAAAAGTATAACCATCAATATGCAGATTTTACCCCTGGCGTCGACCAGGTTGCAGCCTGGACCTTAGGTAGTTTAGTTACCGGAAAAATGTTAGCTAAAGTTGGCTTTTTTGGCTTGTTATTAAAGTTCTGGAAAATTATAGTTCTCGGACTTGCCGGTTTGGGTGGGGCAATCTGGAAAATCCTGAGGGGTGGGAACGAGAACGAAGGCTAATCTCATACCAAAGGAACATAGCGGTTTAGG
>JBEGMH010000271.1:0-2634 GCA_041183125.1 Bacteroidota bacterium
TATCTGGCGAAAAAGGGCTTTTTAGACAACCCGTGCCGTTTTTTGGGCAATTCCGCGTTCTTTTTTTATTTTTAGCAAAAAAAGAACACATGCATACGCGCAGAACCTTTCTTCAAAACAGTGCCCTGTTCTCCCTGGGCGCCATGTTAGGCACGCCCTCTTTTTTGTTGGATACCGGATTGGTCAAAAAAGTAGGCATCCAGCTTTTCTCGCTGCCCAAACTGTTGGAAAGCGACTTCGAGGGTACGCTTGCGATGTTGGCACAGATGGGCTACCAGGAAATCGAGCTGTTCGGCCCCTATCCGTTCAGCACCGACCTGGCTAAGAAGACCTGGGAAGCCATCATCCCGATGGTAGGCTTCAAGGGCAGCGGCTTTTTCGGAAAAACGCCGCAGGAGGTGGCTACCCTGATGAAAAAGTACCGGCTCCGCGTCCCCTCCATGCACACCGACCTCGACACGCTCGAAAAAAACATGGGTGCCCTGGCAGAAGCCGCCCAGCAGCTGGGTGCCCGCTATGTCGTGCTGCCCGCTATCCCCGACGCCTATCGGAAAAACTCAGACGACTACAAGCGCTGCGCCGAACGCTTCAATAAAATCGGTGCGGAAGCCAAGCGCATGGGCATCCGCTATGCCTACCACAACCACGGGTACGGGCTCAACCAGCAATACGATGGCCGTATGCCCTTGGATATCCTCTTCGACAATACCGACCCCAGCCTCGTTTTCTTCGAGATGGACATCTATTGGACCATCGCTGGCGGTGCCGACCCGGTAAAATTGCTCAACGCCCACCCCGGGCGCTATACCATGCTCCATATCAAGGACATGAAGGAAAAGAAGCGCTTCAGCGGCGATGGCGGCGATGCAGCCCAATGGGTCGAACTCTTTCCCTACATGAGCTCTGCCGGGGACGGGGTACTGGACCTTCCCTCCATCCTTGGCGCAGCCCAAAAAACGGGGGTCGCCCACTACTTCGTCGAGCAGGATATGGTCGCCGATCCCGATGTTGCCTTAAAGCGCAGCCTGGACTATCTGAAAAGCGCGGGGTAAGCCCAGCTCCCTTTTTAAACACACCCATCGTTTGCCCTATGAAAAACCTGTGCCTACTCTTGGCCCTCGGACTGGCCTGGACCGTTGCGGCCCAAAGCCAACGCAGCAGCAAGCCCAATATCATCTTCATCATGTCGGACGACCACGCGTACCAGGCCATCTCTGCCTACGACGACCGTCTGATCAAAACGCCCAACATAGACCGGATCGCCCAACAGGGCATGCGCTTCACCAACGCGGGCGTCACCAATTCCATCTGCGCCCCGAGCCGGGCCACCATCCTGACGGGCAAACATTCGCACCTGAACGGGAAAGTGGACAACCACTTTGAGTTTGACACCTCCAACGTCACCTTCCCGCAATTACTCCAGCAAAACGGCTACCAGACCGCCATGTTCGGCAAACTGCACTTCGGGAACAACCCCAAAGGCTTCGACCAGTTCAAGATCCTGCCCGGGCAGGGCTCGTACTACAACCCCGATTTTATTACCAAAAAGGAAGGCAACATCCGCGTCGAGGGCTATGTGACCGATATCGTCACCGACATGACGCTGGATTGGCTCGGGAAAGAACGCGACCCCGAAAAGCCCTTCCTGCTCATGTACCTCCACAAAGCCCCCCACCGATCCTGGATGCCCGCCGAGCGGCACCTCGACGAGTTTACCCAACGGACTTTCCCGGAGCCCAAGACCTTGTTCGACGATTATTCCGGCAGGACCTCCCCGGCCAAAGAAGCAGAAATGAACATCCTCAAACACATGTCCTGGGCGGGCGACAACAAACTTTTTCCCGAAACCATGGATGCCCTCGGCCTCCCAGAAATCGGGTTCGACAAAAAAAGGCACGAAGCGGAATTCGCCCGGCTCAGCCCCTCACAGCGCGCCCACTTCATGAAAGCCTATGGCAAGGTCAACGAGGCGTTCCTGAAATCTTATACCTCCATGACCCCCGAAGACTTGATGCGCTGGAAGTACCAGCGCTATATGCAGGATTACTTAGCCACGATACAAGCCGTGGACGAGAACGTAGGCCGCTTATTGGATTACCTCGAGAAAAACGGCCTGATGGAAAACACCATCCTCGTCTATACCTCCGACCAGGGGTTTTACCTGGGCGAACACGGCTGGTACGACAAGCGCTTCGTCTATGACGAGTCGTTCAAAACCCCTCTGTTGGTGTCCTGGCCCCAACACATACAAGCCGGGAGCCGGTGCGATGAACTCGTACAAAACCTCGATTTTGCCCAAACCTTCCTGGATGCGGCCGGCATCAAAGCCCCCCGCGGCATGCAAGGGGAAAGCCTGGTGCCCCTCCTGACCGGCCAATTGTCGCAGCTCAAACGAAAGGCCCTGTACTACCACTACTACGAATATCCCGCCGAGCACATGGTGAACCGCCATTACGCGCTCATCAACAAGGACTATAAACTCATCCACTACTATTTTGCCGTGGACGAATGGGAGCTCATAGACCGCAAAAAAGACCCCTACGAGCTGAAAAACGTATATGACGACCCCGCATACGCCCAAGTGCGGAAGCAACTGCACCGGGAACTCGATGCGCTGAGGGTCAAGTATAAAGA
>JBEGMH010000272.1:0-17214 GCA_041183125.1 Bacteroidota bacterium
TCGCCTGGCGTACCGCTGGGGGCTGAGCGATGGCAAAAATGTGGAGCGCACGGAAGCTGACTTGAAAAAAGTATTTCCACGGGAAAAATGGAATGCCCTACACTTACAAATTATCTTCTTCGGGCGGCAGTACTGTGCGGCGCGGGTGCACAACCCCTACGAATGTCCGATTTGCAGCCAATATGGTCGGAAATCCTTGTTTCAGGAATACGACCGCGCACAGGAGAAGAAAAAGGGTTCAAAAAGGAAGTCCTAAGCCGAGGTTGATGTTGGGATCCCTCATCCAGCGGGAAGGAGGATTCCAGAAACGCTCACCGTCCCATCGGTAGGGATAGCGCATTTTCACCCCAAAATCTATGCGGAAAATGAAGTAACTGAAGTCTAAGCGCACGCCTAAGCCGGGGCTGAGGGCTATCTGCCGGTAAAACGGGTCGTACAAGCCACGGCCAGGGGGTGCTTCCGGGTCCACGGTTTCGGTGAAGCGGAACTGCGAGCCGGGCCGCGTGGGGTCTTTTGCAATGGTCCAGATATTGCCGCCGTCGAGGAATAAGGCTCCGTTGAGCGCCCAAAGGACGTGAAAACGGTATTCCAGGTTGAATTCCAGTTTGAGATCGCCCGTTTGGTAGTAGAACAGAGGGTTGTTGTAGTTCAGCGACAGGGAGTCAATATGGCCGCCGGGGCCGAGTTCACGGGCGGCCCAGCCCCGGATGCTGTTCGGCCCACCGGAAAAAAATTGCTTGACATAGTGGACGTTATCGCTGAAGCCGAGCGGTCGGACCGCCCCTGCGTTGAACCGTACGGCAAAAGAGCGCTTGGTGTCCATTTGCTTGTACACCCGGTAGTCGGCATCTACGCGGACGTATTGGGAGAAGGGCACGTTGCCGATGGTGAAGGTGTCCCGTTTATTGGCAATCCAGTTGTAGAGCGAGTTGCTGGCCCAAAACTCGAAGCCGGAGGTTTCCAGGGTCAAACCGGCGTACTGGGAGAAGCCCCGTTTGTCGGGCCGGTTGGCGAGCACGATGTTCAGGTCCCGGAAGAAGAGGCTCACGAACAACTGTTTGCTGAAAGAATTCCGAAAAAAGGGGTTTTCGTTCAGGATAGTGCTGGACGCTTCCTGGAAGCGGGGCAGCAGATAGTCAATGCCGAGGTGGTTGACGCTGAAGCGCCGGTTGGGTTGCTGGATGTCAAACCCATACCCCAAATGGACGAGCCCGTAGTTGTAAAAGTTGAGCAGCGAGACGTAGTTCCAGCTTGCGGAGAGACGGTTGTTGGCGCTGCGCTGCATGTACCCCAGCAGGGTAGTGCGGTCGCCCTGCCGGCGGTCCAGGGCCGATAAAAGCGAGCTGCTCTGCCGCCAAATGCCCAGATAATCCCGGAAGCGGGGCCAGAACAGGTCGGTCTGGAAGCGCAGGTCTATCGTGTTCCAAAAACTGACGCTTTCCGGACTGGGGTTTACTTCCACCCCCGCAGACAACTTGCTGACGAGGGCTTCCGCGCCCTTGAACAGGTTCCGGTGCCGCACCGACGGGCTCAGGGAGACGCCGATTAAGTTGCCAATACCAGCGGCATTACTTCGGTTGGTGTAGTTGAGCTCAAAGTCGAGGCCCATTTCAAAGCGGGGCGTAGGGGTGAGCTCTATCCGGAAATTGAGCTTGTTGGGGAAAATGGAATCCACCTCCTGGCGGACGCGCACGAACTTGAACACGCCCAAACTGCCTAATTGCCGGTTGGTGAGCTCGTAGAGGTCGTCCTGGTAAGGCATTCCCTGCCGGAGGTGCACGGCATTTCGGATAACCTCCGGCTTGATGAAAAAATGGAACGCCGTGTCCCGGAACACGAGCCCCTGGATGATGGTATCGCGGAGCTGCCCCTCTTCGATGGCCGGGTTAAAATTGGGGAAAATGACGATGTCCCCGATAAAAAAGCGGCCTGCCGAGCGCTGTTCGGAAGAAGGGACGATCGTTAGGTAGATATTGGAGGCCAGGGTCTGGTGGTTGGTGTCCACTTCTATCTGCGGGATAGCAGTGGGGTAGAAGTAGGCGAACCCCTGGTTGCGCAGCGTTTTGGAAATGCGGTCTTTTTCCAGTTCGAAGAGCTTGCCGTCCAGGCCTGCCCCGCGCTTGAAAAAAGTCTGCTCAGCGCTCTTTTGGAGGATGCTGTCCATCTCCCGGCTGGGGGCGGAGAAAAAGATGCTGTCTATCCGGTACAGCCCATTGGTGCGCACATCGTACAAGACACCCGCCTTTTTGTTATTTTTGCCGCTGAACATGGCTTCGAAAGAGACTTGTGCGTCGTAGTAGCCTTTGTACTGCAGGTAGCGCTGCATCTCCAATGCCGTATTGCGGGCGATGGCCGAGTCGTAGATAGCGGGTCGTTCCGCTAAGAAACGCAGTCTCCAGGTGTTGATACGAGAAGAGTCTGAGGGGTCGGATTTGAAAAAAAACCATTCCCTGGGGAACAAAAAGAACAGGTTGCCATTCGGCTTCTGCTTGTAGAGCGTGGTGAGTTCATAGCTCAGGTTCCGGTAGTCTTCGACGTGGCTTTTGTTTTCGAGCCGGATCGCGTTTTTGGTCAACAGGGCCTGTTCCGTGTTCAAAAAGCGGGTAGTGTTGCAACTGCTGAGGGCTGCGAGCAGCCCTGCGAGCAGGAGTAGATGGAAAATAGTACTTTTACAGGCCATGATAAACCGTCTTCTGGAGGATGAACCTTTCCAAGGCAAAAGCCGCCTGGATTTCTTCTTTGCAAATTAAGAAGTTCCGGCTAAAGAATCACAAATTCGTCGTTGAAGGCGACAAGATTGTGCAGGAATTGTTGCGCACGCCCGCTTGGGAGGTGGCGGAGCTGTACGCTTTGCCAGCCTGGCTAACTGCCCATACAGATCTTTTGCAAGGCAGGGGAATACTCGTCGCCGCTGTTTCGGAAGAAGAACTGAAAAAAATTTCGGCCCACCCTACGCCTAATCAGGCAGTGGCGGTGGTCACTCCCCAAAAGATGGCTCCCCGGCGCGAGGTGCTGTGCAGCGACTTGTCGCTGTTCCTGGACGGTATCCAGGACCCCGGCAACCTGGGGGCTATCCTGCGCATTGCCGATTGGTTTGGCATCGCCCATGTTTTTTTAGGGCCGGGCACGGTGGATTTGTTCAACCCCAAAGTCATTCAAGCGTCCATGGGGGCGTTTCTGCGCCTCTGCGTACAGGAACGGGAATTAGCGGATCTTCGCGGGGAATATCCCGAGCTTACCCTGGTAGGAGCGGATTTGGAAGGGCAGGACGTCTTTGCCTATCATCGGCCAACTGCGGGAGGCCTGCTGCTCGTGGTCGGGAACGAAGGAAACGGGATTTCCGACGCCAACCGCGGCCTCTTGGATGCTTATTTGACGATACCGGCTGCGAAGGGCGGGGGGGCAGAGTCCCTCAACGCCGCCGTCGCAGCCGGTATCCTGTGCGCGGTATTGCGCCACGGGCGATAAGACTTACAAGTGTTTGAGCAGTTCGGCTTCGATCATGGCCGCCCCCCGCACGTTGGTAGAGACGATCTTCCCTTGGCGGTCTATGAGGAAGGCGCGGGGGATGGCATTCACCCCGTATAGGCCAGAAGCCGAAGAATTCCAGCGCTTCAGGTCGCTGACGTGGTATTCCCAGCTCAGGTTGTCGGCGGCGATAGCGGCTACCCAGTTTTGGCGGGTGCTGGCGATCAGCTCCTGCAACTGGCCGGGCGAGGGGGCTTGCTGGCGCGTAGCATCGTCCACACCGTCGAGGGATACGCTGAAAATCGTGAAGCCCCGGTCTTTGTACTTGTTATAGACGGCGACCACGTTGGGGTTTTCCATGCGGCAGGGGCCGCACCAGCTCGCCCAGAAGTCGAGCAGCACGACTTTGCCCTTGAGGTCGGACAGCGCCATGGTCTTGCCGCTTGGGCTGGGGAGGCGGATATCCGGGGCGTCCATGCCTACCCGGATGCGCTCACTGGCCATTTGCTGGCGGTATTGTTCCTCCAGGGCGTTGAGGTATTCCCCATAAGAAGTGGTGAGCTCGTGCTCCGGGTACGTCGTCACCAAGCGGTTATAAGCGTTGCGCTGTATGTTGAGGTATTGCCCTTCCTGCCCCAGGGAGATAAAGGCCACGAACGCCCCGGTAAAAGGATTGGCCGCCCCCTTGATGAAGTTGTCAATATCGTTGGACGTCATTTGCCTGGCGATGAGCTTGCGGACGGTCTCGGCGAGTACCTTCGAATCCTCGGAACCCTCTATTTGGATGTCGGAGTTGTTCATACCGTTGACGTTGCCGTTGATAGCAATGTCTTTTTCATCGCCGTTGAGCACGAGGTTGATCCGGCCCGCACCTACGCGCAGGGTGTAGACGCCGGCTTCCAGGCCTTCGGGGAAGCTGAGCTTGAAGTCCCCGCTGGAGTTGATATCGGCTTTGCCCAAAATATTGGCCGCTTTGCCAATGACGACTTCGTCGAGGAAGACTTGCAGGTTCTCCCCACCGGAGATTTTTCCCTTGATGACAGTGCCCTTGGTCTCGCATTGGGTCAGCGTGAGCAGGGCGAGTGCTGCGAAGAAAAGATGGAACGCGGTTTTCATAAGTGATGGTTACGTATAGGTTTTATAGAAGATACCAAGGTGTGTACTGCCGTTTACAGGGCATGTTCCATCTTTTTTTCGATGGTTTCCAGGTAAACGCCCTCCCATTCGCCGATCGGGCCGAGGTCTTCGTTGTCTAGGGAGAGATTGCCCGCGGTGACATCGCCGACCCTGGAGAAAGGAACGTTGTGCAGGTTGAGAAAGTTGACCAGGTCGTCTTCCTTGGAAGGGTTTACGGTGACCACAATGCGGCTCTGGCTCTCCCCAAACCAGTAGGCATCCTTGCGGAAATTATAGTCGGTTTCCACATCAAAGCCGAGTTGACCAGCCATGGCACACTCCATCAACGCCGTGAACAGCCCTCCGTCGGATACGTCGTGGGCAGAGTGGATCATCTTTCGCCGGATCAGCTGGGTTACGTTCTGCTGGATGAGCAGTTCTTCCTCCATATCGAAATGCGGAACGGGCGAAAAGGGGATATGGCACACATGGCGCAGGTACTCCGAGCTGCCAAGGTCGTTGTGCGGTGTGCCCAACATGTAGATAGCATCTCCTTTTTTCTTGAACGACAAGGTGGTGTGGTAGCTCAGCTGGTCGAGCACGCCGACCATGCCGATGGTAGGGGTGGGGAAGATCGGCTCCGTGCGGTCCTGGTACACCGATTGGTTGTAAAAGCTGACGTTCCCGCCAGTGACCGGCGTATTCAACTTGCGGCAGGCATCGCCCATGCCGCGCACGGCCTGGGCAAACTGCCAGTACACTTCCGGGTTGTAGGGGTTGCCAAAGTTTAGGCAGTTGGTGACCCCAACCGGGATACCGCCGGAGCAAACGATGTTGCGGGCGGCTTCCGCTACGGCAATCATCGCCCCGACGTACGGGTCGGCATACACGTAGGCCGAGTTGCAGTCCGTCGTCATAGCCAGGGCTTTCTCACTGCCTTTGATGCGCACGACCGCTGCATCGGAGGGCGCGTTGGTGGTCATGGTGTTCGTACGCACCATGGAGTCGTACTGCTGGTAGATCCAGCGCCTCGACACCAGGTTGGGGGAGGTCCACAACTGCCGGGCGGCCTTGAGGAAGTTTTGCGGTGCCTGGACAGACGAGAGCCTGAATTTTTGGATTTTTTCCAGGTATTTGGGCCGTGCCTGGTCGCGGATATAAACCGGGGCACCGCCTCCCAGCACGAGGGAGTCGGCCGGTACTTCGGCTACTTTTTCGCCATGGCGATAGAATTCGAGCAGCCCGGTATCGGTCACTTCCCCGATTTGGGCACATTCCAGGTCCCACTTTTCAAAGACCGCCTCGATGTCGCGCTCCCGGCCTTTGTGCACGACGATCAACATGCGCTCCTGGCTTTCGGAGAGGAGGATTTCCCAGGCTTTCATGTTGGGCTGCCGGGTGGGCACTTTATCTAAGTCCACGCGCATACCCGATTTGCCCTTGGCGCTCATCTCCGAGGTCGAGCAGGTGATGCCCGCCGCGCCCATATCCTGCATCCCGACGATGGCACCGGTTTGGATAGCCTCCAGGCTGGCCTCCAGGAGCAGTTTCTCCTGGAAAGGGTCGCCTACCTGCACGGCAGGCAGGTCTTCGGCAGAGTCTTCCGTGAGGTCGGCAGAGGCGAACGTGGCTCCGTGGATACCGTCTTTCCCGGTAGCAGAGCCGACGATGAACACGGGGTTGCCTACCCCCTGGGCAATAGCAGAAACCGTCTCCCCGACGTTGACGATGCCGACCGACATCGCATTGACGAGGATATTCTGGTTGTAGCAATCGTTGAAATAGACCTCCCCGCCCACCGTCGGTACGCCGAAGCAGTTGCCGTAGTCGCCGATGCCGCGCACGACGCCCCGCATCAGGTGTTTGGTGTGGCTGGACTCTATGTTCCCGAAGCGCAAGGAGTTGAGCGCCGCAATAGGACGCGCGCCCATCGTGAAGATGTCCCGGTGGATGCCCCCGACCCCCGTCGCCGCCCCCTGATAAGGCTCAATGGCAGAGGGGTGGTTGTGGGACTCGATTTTGAAGGCACAGGCCATGCCCCCGCCAATGTCCACCAAACCGGCGTTTTCTTCGCCGGCGCCCACGAGCAGCCGCTTGCCCTCGCGGGGGAGCGTCTTGAGCAGATGAATGGAATTTTTATAAGAGCAGTGCTCCGACCACATCACGGAGTAGATGCTCAACTCCGTGAAATTGGGCTTCCTACCCAAAAATTCCTGTATTTTCTTGAACTCGTTCTCCCTTAGCCCCAGGTTTTTGGCGGTCTCAAGGCTTACTTCCGGCTCGGTGGCAGTGTGCATGTGCAATGGTTTGTGACAGGCGCGCAGTCGGGTATCCGAACCTGTTCCGCGCTTTTTTACATAAAAAATGGACTTGTTGCGAGGGGTCAGCGAGGTGGGAAAAAAGAGTCGTTTTTTATCCACACGAAGGCTTTTTGAGGGAGTATAGCGGCGCTATATGACCAAAAAAAGGCACCCTGTGGGAAAAAAGGGCCTTTTTGACCCCTTGATGATTCCCCTCGCAACAAGTCTAATGGATCGGACTGTTGGCGGTGCAAATATAGGCAGTCCATCGCATATTTTCCATTGCCGCATGAGGCCAGGAAATACAAGTCTGATTTACAGCAGGGCCATCACCGAGAAAAAAAGCACGAGATACACCCACAACCCGTCTAAAAAGTGCCAGTAGATGCTCAGAAGACGGAGTTTTAAGCGCTTTTCCGGGTCGGAAAAATAAACCAGGACGCTGACCGGCTCTTTCATGTGGTGGCGCGCTTTGTGATAAAAAGCCGCTAAAAAAGGAAGCCCGGCAATGACGTGCAGGAAGTGCAGGCCCGAAATGATGTACAAATACCCCGCAGAGTTGTCGGTGGACAGGAAAATGTTCTGTTCAAAAAGGGTTTTCCAGGCCAGGGCTTGTGCGAGCAAAAAAAAGAGCGAAAGCCCCATCGTCGCGAGCAGGGCGGTCTGGTAGTGCCCAGTGTGGTCTTTTCGATAGCTGCTCCCCGCCCAGTACATGGTCCCACTGCTCCCCAAAAGGATAAGGGTGTTGAGCAAAAACAAGGCCGGGAGCTTCAACGGAGGCAGGTTGCTCTGGATCCGGGTATAGACAAAGGCAGCGCTCAAGCTGAGAAACAGCGCGCTGATGCCCAGGAGTACGAGAAACAACAGTACATTATGCGGGTGGAAGGCAAACGAAGCATACTCGTTGTAGTGGCTTTCCCCCGCGTCTTCAGGTCGGGATCCTTTTGGTTTGTCCATGCGTTTGTCCGGTTAAAGCTCTTTTGTTTTGCGTCCCGACGGGTCCAGGCCTTCGCCGTCCCCGTTTTTTTTAGCCCTGCAACGCGCTGAACAATACAGCACGTTGTCCCAGTTTTTTTCCCACTTTTTGCGCCACGTGAAGGGCAGCCCGCACACCGGGCACACCTTTGTGGGGAGCAAACTCTTTTTTATTTGTTTTCCCAAGGTTTCTTAACTTTATACCAACTTTGCAATCCTAAACGTGGTTTTTTATAGAAGGTTTAGCACGGAACAAGCGCCAAGGAATGAAAAGATGCCCTCGTTGCCATACGGTACTGCCCGCAGAAGCCCGTTTTTGCCTCCAGTGCGGAACGGTGCAGGAAGCCGCCGGCCCTAACGGCCCTGCGCAGGCCGCCCGTGTAGACCTCGCAGGGAACCTCGAGCTACAGCTCAACCAACAGTTCTTCCTGGCTTTGCGCGAGCGCATCGAGCAGGAGCACCGCCCCGGTTCCTTCACCGAATACTCCGAGCGGCTCTACTTGTCCGGCTTCCGCGATACTGTGCTCGGCCGGATCGAAGAACTCGCGACCCTGCTGCGCGAGATGGAAGAAGCCGGAGAGGCTTTCCCCGAAGAAGTCAATGCGCTGATCGAAAGCCTATTCGAAGAGCTGCTCGACCAGTTCATCATCCTGCACTGCAAAGACCTCAACGAAACCGACTACCCGGAGGCCATCCTGAAATACCGAACGACCGACCGCGAAACGGTCCCCCTGCTGCGCATGATCCTCGATTACCTAAACCTGCCCGCAGAAGGAGAGGAGTTCTATACCGAGCTGCTGCGCATGCCCATCGAAAAACTCCAACAAGCAGGCAAAAGCTTCCTCTTCCCCGCTAAAGACGAAAAAATCCTGCTCATCACCGACCAAAGTGCGCTCGGTACCTGCAAAGAGGGCTTCGCCTTTACCGACCTGGGCTTCTACTGGAAAGCGCCTATGGAAAAACCCCGCTTCGTCGCCTATCGCAACCTCCGGCAACTGCGCCGCGAAGCAGGCTGGATCACCATCAACGGATTTTTTTTCAACGCTTCCCCCTCGCTGAACATCAAACTGCTGCGGCTGTTTGCCAAACTATCCCTGCTCTACGCCTAAACGTTTTTTTTCGTAAAAATCCCTCCAAAAAACCACCGCGGGTCAAAAAACACCTCTTTTTCCCACCTTGCTGACCCCTCGCAACAAGTCTAATGTCTTTTTGGCATACTTTTTGACATTTATATGTATAATGCTATTTTTTAGTTTAAAACATATATATAAAGCCATGAATGTATTGAGGCCCCTCCTGTTTGCGCTTGCGCTGCTCCCCGCGCTGTCTGCGTTTGCACAGCGTTTTTCCCCCTATACGCCGGTAGTGACGCGGGGCGGTACAGCCTTGAAACACCCCTGGGCCGGAGGCTTGAACGCCCCCCAGTTTTCTGCCGTGGACTTGAACCGCGACGGCATCGCCGACCTGCACGTCTTCGACCGCGAGGGGAACGTACACCTCACCTTCCTGGGCGTGGACAAATCGGGCAAACGGGAGTACGTCCATGCTCCTGCATACGCCGCCTCGTTTCCCCCCGTCGAAAACTGGATCCTGCTGCGCGATTTCAACGGCGATGCCATACAGGACATATTCGCTTATTCCGACGTGAACGGCGTGGATGGCATGGTCGTCTATACCGGCTATTACCAGCGCGATACGCTGGCCTTCCGCCGCAAGGAGCTCCGCGGCCCCTTCGGATTGGTGGCTTTCCCTTTGAATACCGGTACGCTGACCCCGATCTACATCAGCAAAGTGGACTATCCCGCTGTGGACGACCTGGACTGCGACGGCGACCTCGACATCCTGACCTTCAACCTGGCAGGAGGCTATGCCGAATTCTTCCAGAACCAGTCCGTCGAGCGGAACCTGCCTAAAGACAGCCTGCTCTTCACGCTTCAAAACGCTTGCTGGGGCGGCTTTTACGAAAGCGGCCTCAGCGAAAAAGTCGATCTCGCCGCTTCGCCCGGGGCCTGCTACCGCTCCGGCCTGGAAGACCTGGCCGTCAGCTACCGCCACGCGGGTTCTACCCTCCTGACCCTCGACCTCGATGGGGACGGCGACCGGGAACTCGTGCTCGGCGACGTCTCGTTCAACAACCTCAATATGCTGACCAACGGGGGCTCCTGCAAGCAGGCCTGGATGAACAAACAGGACAACCGCTTCCCTTCCCTGAACGACCCGGTAGACCTGCCCCTGTTTCCCGCCGCCTACCACCTGGATGTGGACCAGGACGGCCGAAAGGACCTGCTCGTGAGCCCGAGTTCGCGTTTCGGTTCGGAAGACCGCGCCTGCGCCTGGTGGTATGCGAATACCGGTACCGCCCAGCAACCCCGTTTTCAATTGGTCCAAAAGGATTTCTTGTCGGGGGAAATGCTCGACCTGGGCACCGTGGCCAATCCGGCCTTCGCCGATGTCAACGCCGACGGCCGCCTGGATATGATTGTAGGGAATTTGTCCGTCTATGACCCGGCCGGCAAACGGGACTCCCGCTTGTGGCTCTTCGAAAACAAAGGCACGGCCAAAGAGCCCCGCTTCGAACTGTCCAACGACGACTGGCTCGGCCTCAGGGCCTTGAACGACACCTACTTCGGTTTCGCACCTGCCTTTGGCGATATAGATCAGGATGGCGATGCCGACCTCCTGGTCGGGGAGGAAGGCGGTCGGCTGATTTTTGTGGAAAATAAAGCGGGCAAAGGCAACCCGATGCAGTTTGCAGCCCCGGTACTGTCTTGGTCGGGCATAGATATCGGCCTGGCGAGTACCCCCCAGCTTTTCGACGTAGATGGCGACGGGCTGAACGACCTCGTCATCGGAGAGCGCTCCGGCAATGTGAACTACTTCCGGAATACGGGTACCAAAGGCCAGCCGCGCTTCAACAGTGCGCCCAGCGATGCGTTTTGGGGAGGCATAGACACCCGCTTGCCGGGATACGTCTCGGGATATAGTGCCCCAACGGTTTTCGCGTCGGGGGGCGTGCTGCGCGTGCTCACGGGGACGGAAGACCTCGGCCTCTCCTTGTTCTCCCGGACTGCCCCGACGGGCAGCTTCTCAAAAGACAGCCTCCCGTTTCCCCGCTCCACGCTGGGCTTTAGCACCCGCCCTGCCCTGGGCGACCTCGACGGCGACGGCTACTTCGAAATGGCCGTGGGCAACAACCGGGGGGGCATCCAGTTGTTCCGCACCCCTTGGGAAGCAGCCCGGCCTACCGGGCTCTTCGACCTTCCGGAAACCGAGGCGTTGCGGGTGTTCCCCAATCCCGCCGCACAGTCGCTGTTCTTTGAAATGCCGGAGGACGTACAAGGTTCCCTGGCCCTGCACCTCTTCGACCTGCGGGGGCGCTTGCTGACATCAATAGCGGATGCGCGGTTCTTGCGGGAGTTGGACCTCAGCTCCCTTCCCAGCGGGAACTACGTGCTCCGGCTGGTCGGCAGCCAAAAGGTATGGGTGGCAAAGGTGGTGAAAAATTAGCGCGCCCCGAAGAGCAGCGTCCCGATGCGCACCAGCGTGCTGCCTTCCTCCAGCGCGATCCGGTAGTCGGACGACATACCCATGGAGATCTCGCAGAACCCGGGGTCATGCGCAAAGAACGCGCTTTTCAAGCGGTCGAAAATCGCTTTTAACTGCCGGAACTCCCTGCGGACCTGCTCCCGGTCGTCGGTGAACGTAGCCATGCCCATGACCCCGCTGATGCGCACATGGGTTAGGGAAGCAAAGGTTTCGGAGCCCAGCAGGCCCTCAGCGGTTTCCAGGTCGAGCCCAAACTTGCTCTCCTCCCGGGCGATATGGAATTCCAGCAGGCAGGGGATAATCCGCTCGTATTTAGCGGCCTGCTTGTGGATTTCGGCTAACAGGTCCAGGCTGTCCACCGATTCGATCGCGGCGATGAAGGGGGCGATTTGGCGTACTTTGTTCTTTTGCAGGTGCCCTATGAAATGCCACTCTATGTCTTTGGGCAGGGCCTCCGCTTTCGGGAGGAGTTCCTGTACCTTGTTTTCGGCAAACAAGCGCTGCCCTTTGTGGTAGAGCGCGAGGATATCTTCCGGCGGGCGGGTCTTGGAAACGGCGGCTAACTTGGCGCGGAAGGAGCTGATTTCGTCGAACAGTGTTTCGTACATGGCGCGGGCTTAAAAAAGGCCATTGAGCTCCCCGTCCACCAGGTTCACGACCTGGGCCAGATGCTCGACGTTGTTGACAAAGTCCACCTCATCGGCGTTGATGACGAGCAGGCGGCCATCGGTATAGCTTGCAATCCAGTTTTCATAGCGCTCGTTGAGGCGGCGCAGGTAGTCGAGGCTCATATTGCCCTCGTAGTCCCGCCCCCGCAACTGGATGTGGTTGACCAGGGTGGGAATGCCCGCGCGCAGGTAGATGAGCAGGTCAGGGGGTTGGATCTGGGACGACATCGTCTCGAACAGTTCCAGGTAATTGTGGAAGTCGCGGGTGGGCATCAAGCCCATGTCGTGGAGGTTAGGCGCAAAGATATGCGCATCCTCGTAAATGGTGCGGTCCTGGATGACCGTTTGCTCCCCTTGCAGGATCTTCAAGATCTGGCGGTATCGGTTGTGGAGGAAAAAAATCTGGAGGTTGAACGACCAACGACGCATATCATTGTAAAAATCAATTAGATATGGGTTGTTGTCGGTAGATTCGTAGTGTACTTCCCATCCAAAGGTACGGCCTAATTGGGTACAAAGGGTCGTTTTGCCCGCGCCGATGTTCCCGGCGATGGCCACATATTTGATGCGTTGATTGGGTGTGTGGTCTTGTTTCATTATCGGTTGCGCGAAAATCGTTTCCCTGCAAAGAAACGAATAAAGCAGCATACGGAACGATAAAATCGCTAATTTTGAGTGGGGATATTTTAAAACCAACGCAGCGGCAGAATGGTTCTTTTCCTACCTTTGGCCGATGATTTGCAAACCAACTTCGAATAAATTGATATGACGGTCAACGACGCCTTAATTTACCGCCTTGAACATCTGGCCCGCCTGGAGCTCAGCGATGAGGAACGCCAAACCCTCAAAACCGACCTGGGCAATATGCTGGATATGGTCGGCAAACTCCAGGAACTGGACTTGTCGGGGGTGGAACCCCTGGTTTACCTCTCGGAGACAAAAGACATGCTCCGGGCCGATGAAGTAAAGGGGCAGGTAACCGTCGAAGCAGCGCTGAAAAACGCGCCCGACGACGACGGCAGTTACTTTTTAGCCCCCAAAGTTATTGACCTGAAATAATCAATTACCGTATGGCGGGAACAAATATCATAGACATCCGCAACCTGCAAAAGGTGTATGTCATGGGCGATAACCAGGTGAATGCCCTCCAATCTGTCACCCTGGCGATTACAAAAAACGAGTACGTGGCCCTCATGGGGCCCTCCGGCTCCGGAAAGTCCACCCTCATGAACCTGATCGGCTGCCTCGACAGCCCCTCGGGAGGGGAGTACTACCTCAACAATAAACTGGTCAGCTCCATGAGCGATTCGGAACTGGCACAGGTGCGCAACAAAGAAATCGGCTTCGTGTTCCAGACCTTCAACCTGCTCCCGCGCTTGTCGGCCCTGGAAAACGTCGCCCTGCCCCTGGTCTATGCCGGCTGGAACCGCACCCAGCGCCTGGAACGCGCAGAGGAAATCCTGGAAGCCGTCGGCCTGAAAGAGCGCATGGAACACAAACCCAACGAACTTTCCGGCGGTCAACGGCAGCGCGTAGCCGTAGCACGCGCCCTGGTCAACAACCCTTCCATCATCCTGGCCGATGAACCCACCGGCAACCTGGATACGAAAACTTCCTACGAGATCATGGAACTCTTCGAGGAAATCCACGCCGCCGGCAACACGATCATCCTGGTCACCCACGAAGCAGATATCGCAGCCCACGCCCACCGCATCGTGCGCCTGCGCGACGGACTAGTGGAAAGCGACCAGTCCAATGGGCAAATCGTCAAATTGAAAGCGGTACCGGCTTGACGGTTTTATCTGACCTGCGGCCGGGGTGTCGCACCAGGGCAAAAAGGCTCTTTTCCGCCCCACAGCCCTTTCAAAACCAATCCAAGACAAAAAAGAAAACCGTGTATCTGGCGCTGCGCACATTCCTCTCCCTTTTGCTCCTGCTGTGTGGCTTAACAGGCCGTGCACAGTCGTACAAAGCATTCGACTGGGAAGGGGGCCTTTTCTTAGGGGGCGCGAACTATTCCGGGGACATCAATCCCACCCCCGGCCCCCGGATGGGCGATACGCGCCTTTCCCTGGGCGTGAGCGGCCGCATACAATGGACGCCCAAGTGGTGGCTGCGCACCAACTTCGCCTACGGCAGGCTGCGGGGCGACGACCTGAACTTCCCGCAACGCAGGGACCGCGGCTACCGCTTCTCCTCCAACGTCATAGACCTCACGCTGATCGCGGAGTACGAACCCCTGGGCCGCGACCGCTTCTACGTCAATAAAACAGGAGAGGTGGTGATGGACCGCTTGTGGTCGCCCTACGCCATGGCAGGCTTCGGCTTCGTCTATATGAATATCGAACGGGACTTCAGCCGTATGGCAGACCAGGGCATCCAGGATAAAATCAGCGCTGACCTGCGCAAAGGGAGCGCCCTGCTCTCGCCGGTATTCCCCATCGGAATAGGCCTGAAATACGATCTGGATACGCGCTATACCCTAGCCGCCGAGGCGGGCTTCCGCGTACCTTTTTCGGATTATATAGACGGTATCAGCCAGGCGGCGAGCCCGCGCGCGAACGACGTGTATATGTTCAGCGGTTTGTTTTTGTATTACCGCTTCTGAGACAGCCTTTACGCCAAAAAAGCGCTCCCCAAGTATTCGATGATATCCCCTGCGATGAGCGCTTGCTGCCCGACGGCAGCAGCAGCTCGGTCCCCTGCCTTGCCGTGGAGATAAGCGCCTAAAATAGCGGCTTCTGCGGGCGCATAGCCCTGGGCAAGCAGTCCGGTAAGGATGCCGCTGAGCACGTCCCCGCTGCCGGCAGTGGCCATGCCCGGGTTGCCGCTGCTGTTGAAGTGACAGCTCCCGTCGGGCAGGCAGATGGAACTGAAAGCGCCTTTCAGCAGGATGATTACGCCTAACTCCATCGCTTTTTCCCGCTGCCGCGCCAGGCGCTCAAACCCGTTGGCAGAGGGGCCAAACAAGCGTTCAAACTCTTTGGGGTGGGGCGTGAGGATGGTATTTTTAGGAATTTTCCCCTGCCATTCATGCCGTGCAATGAGGTTGAGGGCATCGGCATCCAACAACAAGGGCAGCCCGGATGCGAGCAAGTGCTCCAATGCAGCCGCACTTTCCGCAGCCATCCCGATCCCACAGCCGATCCCGACCGCGCTTGTCCCGGCGGGCAAATGTGGCTCCGTCCAGTGGTCAGGGTGGGGGTCGGAGTGGAAAATGGCTTCCGGAACAGCAGTCTGGAGCGGGATGCGGTTGTTCGCTGGGCTGTGGACGCTAAGCAGGCCTACCCCGCTGCGCAGACAAGCACGGGCGCTTAGGATGGCCGCCCCGGCCATGCCGCTGCTGCCGCAGACCAGCAGCGCATGGCCATAGCTCCCCTTGTGGCTGAAGCACCGCCTCGGGCGCAGCAGGGAGCGGGCTTCGCCGGGCATAGTCCAAAAATGGGCGCAGGGCACCGACTCGAGGAAAGAGGGGTGCAAGCCAATGGGCAAGACCGACCATTCCCCGACATAGCGCTCGTTTTCCGGGAAAAAAAAGGCCAACTTGGGGGTCTCAAAACTCAACGTATAGTCCGCCTCAAACACGGCCCCCTCCGATGGGCGGTCTGCATACAGCCCCGAGGGCAGATCAATGGATACTTTAGGGCCCCGGTGCGCTGATAAAGCCGAGACGGTTTCTGCCCAAAACCCCTGTAACGGGCGGTTCAACCCGGAACCAAATAAGGCATCTACCAAGATGGCAGATTCCGGAAGGACGGGCAAAGGAACCCCCGGGGCTACTAATCGCTGTGTAACCCCCCCAAAGCCGGGCAAACGCTCCAGATTTGTTTGACAATCGGGCGATAAAGCACCGCCCGTGCCGCACAATAATACCGTGACCTCGTAGCACCGCCCGTGCAACAGCCTTGCCACGGCCAGTCCGTCGCCCCCGTTGTTGCCCGTCCCGCACGCGATGTACACGGGAGCTTGCGTATCGGGGAAGCTCCCGGCAAACCTCTCGGCAAAGGCCCGGGCAGCGCGTTCCATGAGGTCCAGCGATGCGATGGGCTCGTGTGCGATCGTATAGGCATCCGCTTCGCGGATTTGTTGGGCAGAGAGGATTTTCATGGGCGATGGATTGGTTTTTTCCGCCTCTTTGCCCACTTATTGCCCGCTTTCGTGGTGTTTTTCCGGGATCGCGATCGGTTCGGGGCCAGACGGCAGCGGCTTGGCTTTGGATTTCGGTTTGCCCATCTGCGTGCTGATTTGTTGGGATGCGGCGAAAGAAGTGACCATGTTGTTGAGCATATCGGTAGCTGCGGAAGGCGCGTTGGGCAGGAGGATGAGGTTGGAGTTGGCGTGCTCACCTAGCGACTGCAGGGTGTCGTAGTGCTGGGTGACGACGATCAGGGCCGAGGCTTCCTGGGAGTTGATGCCCACGTTGTTGAGGATGTCCACCGATTCTTCCAATCCGCGGGCGATCTCCCGGCGCTGGTCGGCGATACCCTGGCCTTGGAGGCGCTTGCTTTCCGCTTCCGCTTTGGCTTTGGCCACGATGCGGATGCGCTCGGCTTCCCCTTCGTATTCGGCGGCAAGTTTCTGGCGCTCGGCGGCGTTGATGCGGTTCATGGCATTTTTGACGGCGATATCGGGGTCTATGTCGGTCACCAGGGCCTTTACGATCCCGAAGCCGTATTCGTTCATCGCTTCTTCGAGTTCGCGGCGGATGGCGACGGCGATGTCGTCCTTGCGCTCGAAGACTTCGTCGAGTTTCATTTTAGGTACTTCGGCGCGCACGGTGTCAAAGACGTAGGCCGTGATTTGTTCGTGCGGGTTTTCCAGTTTGTAAAACGCGTCGTACACGGCCTCTTGGAGTACGCGGAACTGGACCGAGACCTTCAGTTTGACGAACACGTTGTCTTTGGTCTTGGTCTCTACGATGACGTCGAGTTGCTGGATCTTCAGGGTAACGCGGCCGGCGATGCGGTCGAAGAACGGGATTTTGAACTGCAGGCCGGATTGTTTGATGCTGTGGAACTTTCCGAAGCGCTCAACGAGGACCGCAGTTTGTTGTTTGACGGCAAAAATGCCGGACAGTAGGACGATGAGCCCTAAGAAAGCGAGGATAATCGGGAATGCAAACATACAGGTTTGGATTTTGT